>JACNJZ010000217.1 GCA_014382295.1 Candidatus Desulfobia pelagia
GACATACCTGGGAATAAATTGGCGCAGCCCTGCCCAGCCTGGGCGTCCAGGGGCCAGGGATAAAATGCAGAGGGTTATAAGTGCAGGGATGAGTCGGTTCATCGTTACTTTTCAAGATTCGAGATATCTCGATAACCTGATACACAAGGCTCTTTACTTGGTCTCCTTGCTTTTTTCCTGCCATTTTTTTAATTTTTCCTGGGCGCCTTCCATCAGTTCTTCCTCCGGAGGATAGGATCGCCCCTGTTCTTTCCCGTAGGCATAAATGTTTACAAGGCGAGGACCGAATTGACTGGTAACAAGGACCAGATATTCAATGGTAAAATGAGGATCGACAAACTGTTGGAAGTAGTGGATATTGTCATAGTCAATGAAAACGTCTGCAGGGAGAAAAAGGTCACCCGGTCTTCGACCTGAACCACCGAAGAAAAAAAGGAGCTGGCCGTCATTGCGGAAGACCTGAACATTTTCAAATGCTGCATCAACAACATATACCAATCCGTTTTTGTCAATATCTATGCCGCGTGGACGGGCAAAATGGCCGAGATTAGCCCCTGGACGACCAATGGTGCCGCGTTGATGACCATCACGGTCATAGATGACAACCTGGAAGCGGCCTGAATCGGTGATGTAAAGCAACCCGTCGTCATCTATGGAGATATTGGTGGGTAATCCGAGATTTTCCTCGGGTTTGTTGGTGCGGCCAAGGGCCCGTAATTTTTCGCCACTTTCAATGTCAAAAACTTTGATATCCCTGTTTCGGGAGTCGACAACGTAAAGCTGGTCATCATAATGGGCGACATCTACGGGTTTCCATTGGCCGGGAAGACCGTAGCTTTTCACATACATATCGTCAGCATCATATAATACAACTTCACCCCTCACAGGGTCGGCGACAAATTTTCTGCCGTCCGCGGTTATGGAGATATTAAGCGGCTGTACGACCTTTCCCATGCCTCGCGCCCCTTCAAGCATGCCGAATTTTTTATTTTTTAAATCGAATGTTTGCACTGTCTTTTGAGAATCGCAGACATAGATTTTACCATCTTGTATCGCAACACCATACGGTTTGATAAGGTGCGTTCCGGGAGGGTCTTTTCTGCCGGTGAGAAATGAATCAAACTGATTGCCTTTTTCTTCCACATCCTTGGATGTGGTGTAACTTGTCAAAAACTGTATTCGGGGCGGAGCAGGAGGGTCAGGGAAAAAGACGCTGTCTGTTTCTTTCTGTGGCTCAGGTGTGGTAACGCAGCCGCTGAGGAAGAGTGTTGCTGTTAAAAAACAGAGGGCCAGGCCGGTGCATATGAGGTCTTTTGCGCTGTTCATTTGTGCTCCTGAAAAAAGGTTTTGAGTTGTGTGTTTCGTTTCATTTGACAATGGGACGTTTTCATTTGTTCCGAACTAATATCTGAACTGATACGTGATACTCATATGATCGTTCACGTTTGAAATGTAAATAATGAAAGAATTTATAAGGTTAATAGCAATGATGATGCCAACGACAAAAAATCAGATTTAAACCGACGGCTTAACCCAACCTGCATTGTATTGTTTGGGGTAACGAAGTGTCTACCCGATGTTATCAGTTGTCTATTTAAAGAGGGTATCATGTCTCTAGGTTTATAATCCACTTCTTTTTCATATCTGGAAAAAGGATCTTTCTCGGGTGAAATACCCCACGGGCAAAAGGGGGATATAGCCCTTTTGGGAGTGTGTTGTCTGGAGCGGATATGTGGAGGGTGTGTTTAATGAGCTGAAATTGCGTTAAAAAATAAGAAATATCTTTCCCGAGTGGCTCTTGGTACAGGACGTGCATAATAGAAAAGCCAAGAGATTATTTTCTATCATGTTTGTAAGATACTCAAGGATTTGGGGAAATTCATGGGAAGTTGTTCTTTAAAGAGTTCTGTAATTGTAGAAGTGCAGTAATGCACTGATTGCAGATCGCGTTATTGGGCAACGGAAAATTCAAACTAGTGATGTGCGATATGCACATCTGATGAATGGAGAAAATAAATGAAAAAAAGTATTTTATTAGCAGCCGCTTTCGGTTTGATTGCCGCCGGGACTGCCCAGGCACAGAACAATATGCATGGTTCATATAACGCTGCGCCTGGTGCTGGTATTGTCCAATCAAAACATGACCTGAGTTTAGCCACCGGTATCGGCGCTCTCTATGGTCAGACCGATGAACTGGATCGTATTTGTATCTACTGTCATGCTCCGCATCATACTATGCAGGAAGCTGACTCAGAAGGTATAAAATATCTTCCTCTCTGGAATCACGAAGTAACTTCTCTGTATTACAATACCTATCAGAGTGACTTTGGTGATGGACCTGACTCCTTAGACGATCATGGCATTTCTGGTTCAGGAATAATTAGTGATGCGAATCAGTTTGGTGATCGCCACCTTTTCAATGGTGCAGATACCATTGGCGAGCCTGGTTCCGTATCTCGTCTGTGTCTGAGCTGTCATGATGGTAGTATCGCGGTTAACGAGTATGGTTTTGATCCGGGTCGTGCTGAGTCTAGAGGTGCTGCTAACAGTTTTATCGCTGATCAGTTTAAAATCGGCGGTGGCGGCAACTTGACGAATCATCATCCTATCGGTTTTGATTATACTGACGTAGTTAAGTATGATGACGAGATCGCTCCAGTCTGGACACCTATTTCATCAGGTGGCGGTTCTCATTCTCAAACAACTATCGGTACACTGCTTTATGGTGGCAAGATGGAATGTGTAACGTGTCATGATGTACATAACTCTAAAAATACTGGTGAGACCTTTCTCTGGGTTTCTGATCAGAACAGTGCGTTCTGTCTGACTTGTCATCTCAAGTAAGATAGTAATTGCATAATCAATAAAAAAGGGCCTTTCGGGGCCCTTTTTTTTATTGATAACAGTTTCAAGTTTTTGGTTTCAAGTATTTTTGATGTCATTTTCCAATGAATGTCCCTTCCTGTAGATCTTTCCTTGTTTTACATTTTATTCTCCTTGACATGCCTCTCTTGATTAACAACAATAATCCAACAACTTTCGTCTCTGTAGGAAGGAACAATGAATGATTAAAGTTGATAAATTGTTAAAAAAATGAATAAGTAACATCCGTCAACTTAACACTTAACACTTTCAACTTAAAACTTTCATTCAACCCAATGAGTCTCCGCAATCTGAAACGCAATAAATCAAAGAAATCCAGGCAGTCTCTTTCGTCGCAATATGGCATGGATGATTTGAGCGGGTTATTAAGGACTGCCCAGGGATATTTACAGTCTGGCAGACTTCCGGAAGCTGAAAAGATGTATACGCAGATCATTGCGGCATTTCCGGCCAGTGCTTCTGCCCATATTGATCTTGGGGCGCTGTATCACAGTCAGGGGGATTTGGAAAAAGCAATAAAACATTATAAGCAGGCTATTGCCAATGATAACAACAATCTCCAGGCCCTTAATAATATGGCGCAAGGATTACAGGACTACGGTGATTTCGATGGCGCTGCAGCCATATATGAAAAGATAATTGACATAAAACCAGCCCCGGAATCCTGGAAGAGTCTTGGTCTGATCTATTCCAGAATGTTTAAGTTTGATAAAGCCATTGCCGCTTATAAAGAAGCAGTTGCTGTTAATCCGGATGATTACGATGTCCATAACAAGCTCGGTATCCTTCATGGCAAATTGGGTAGCCTTGATCTTGCAACCCGCTGTTTTCAGGATGCTCTCCGGGTGAAGCCTGATTTCTCAGCAGCCAGGTTCAGTTTTGCCGAAGTTTTGGAGAAAAATAACAGGATTGAGGAGGCGCACCAGGAAACCTGCAAGGGGTTGACGATTGACCCTGACGATATTGAATTGCAGTCACTTGCTGCCGCATGTGAAAGGCGTCTCGGCAAAGTCCGGAAGGCAATCGACCGGCTATCTCAAATAGACGCGGCTCATTTGAGTGCTGTTAATCGGCGGCAGTTGTATTTTGAACGCGGCCGCTGCCATGACAATAATGGAGAATATGAAAAGGCCTATTCTGATTTTCTTTCAGGAAATCAGGCAGCACAGGAGTTAAGCCGGAAATTTAATAAAGAATCTATTCTTGAAAAGCTGGATAGTGTAAAGAAACAGTTCCAGTATAATGATATCATACCGCCTGTAGCGGATTCGCTCTGTGGAAGGGCGCCTGTCTTTCTTGTCGGTTTTCCCCGGTCCGGTACAACTCTCCTGGATCAGGTTCTTGACAGTCATTCCGGGGTCCAGACAATGGAAGAGGCGAATATTCTTGAAAAAATGGAAGAGAATGCCGCTGGTCCATTTGATAGTTATATTGATCTTTGGAAGAATCTTACTACCGTTGAAATAAAAAAGTTACAGGAGCAATATTATCGAGGTGTCGACAGCTGTCTTGACCGGCAACCTGAAACTGTTCTGGTGGACAGAAATCCGTATAACACTATGTGTGTCAGCCTGGCCTGGCGGATGTTTCCGGATGCAAAATTTATCCTGGCTGTTCGTCATCCCCTCGATGTCTGCCTGAGCTGTTTTATGCAGGATTTTCAGTTCAACCCTGCCAATGTGAATTTTTTCACTTTGGCAGATGCTGTTCATTATTATTGTAAGGTCATGGAGTTATGGCGTCTATACAGTGATCGTCTGCCTCTAAACTATACAATCGTCCGCTATGAGGATCTGGTGGCTGACCTTGAAGGCGAAGCACGGCGGCTGCTGGATTTTGTCGGTGTTGAATGGGATCCCGGGGTACTGAAGTTTTATGAACATGCCAAGGCGAAAGGCCAGATCAAAACAGCCAGTTATCACCAGGTGACGCGACCTATTTATAGAAATGCTGTAGATCGCTGGCAACATTATGGAAAATTTTGCGAACCTTTTGAAAAGCAGATGGCTCCTTATATGAAGTATTTCGGATATTGTTAAGAATCCAGAGTTTTATCTTTAAGGAGATTAACTCTTCTGGTATTATTTTTACTCGAAACTCGAAACTCGAAACTCGAAACTCGAAACTATTTTTTCACCATTATTATCGTTCAATAACCTAAAAAATAAATGAGGTAAGTTTGGTATGATGCAAAGGGTATTGATTGTATGTGTCAGTTTTGTCTTTATAGCGATTGGTCTCGTGGCGCAATCCCATGCAGAGGGGAAGAGAAAATTCAAGGATCAGATCAAGGTCATGGGGCAGACCGGACAATGCATTGACTGTCACCAGGACCATACTCCCGCCCTTTTTGAGGAATGGATAAATTCTGCTCACGCCAAAGCCAATGTCGGCTGTCAGGATTGTCATTCCTCTCAAAAAGGGGAGCCTGATACGTTTCTTCATGCCGAAAAATTTTACATCAGAACAGTTGTTACCCCTTTTGTTTGTGGAAAATGCCACAAGGATGAGCAGCGCGATTACTTCACCAGCGGTCATGCCAAGTCTCTTGAGTTATTATTACAGATGAAAGAGAATGACCCGCGTTATCCTATTGTTTCCCAATATAAAGATGATGACTTCAGGCAATGCGGCGGCTGTCATGGTGTAAAAGTTGAACATGGCAAAGGCAATTTTCCTGATCCCGTCACCTGGCCCAACAGCGGTGCCGGAAGGATCAATCCTAACAAAAGTCATGGCAATTGTGCATCGTGTCATATGACCCACCGGTTTTCCGTGGCTGCGGCCAGGCAGCCTGAAACCTGTCTGCGCTGCCATGACGGTGCCAATTATCCGGAGGGTGATATTTACCGGAATTCTGCCCATGGCGTTCTTTATGAAACCCAGGTTGATAAAAAGGTGCTGGAGCGTACGGGCTATTACCTTGATGGTGAAGCCATGGTGTCTCCTACCTGTTCTTTCTGCCATTTGAATGGCTCCGGTCATGGGCTTTTAACCAGGCATAATGGGGCATGGCGTCTTCCGCGCGATCTCACTCACCCGGAAGCACCAATGGCCCTTGAGCGGAAGGAAAATCTCCGTAACAACATGAAGTCGGTTTGTAACCAATGCCATGCTTCTTCAGTAATAAATCGTTTTTTTCAGGAAGCAGATAAGCAGCTTGAGGAGTACCAGGCAACTGTTATGGTGCCTGGTATCGCCAGATATAAAGATATGCTGGATTCTGTTCAGGAAGAAGGACGACAGGCTTTGCTGAAGGAATATAATGTCTTCCTGACGGAAGGAAAGCGCTATCGGATGAATCTCTACATGGGTCGACATGGCAGGGTGCAGAGATAAGAAATGGTTTCAGGTTTCGAGTTGCAGGTTTCCAGTGAATTGCTCTTGAAACTAGAAATTAGAAATTATAAACTAAAAATTCCAGGAATCTATTCATGTATACACGTATTTTGAAAGTACTACTTGCAGTCGCCACTATTTCCATATTCGCAGCAGCGTCTCTTCATGCTGAAGATACAGGAATCACAACCGAAAAAGGAAAAATCGTTGCCAAGGTGAATGGCACAGGGATCAGCACCAATGATTTTGATAGATCCGTCGCTGTGGCAAAAAATCAGTTTGCCACAGTTGGATCTCCTGGAGGAGATCAGTCTAACGTCGAAAAAGAAGTGCTGGATCGGCTCATCGATATTGAGCTTATGCTCCAGAATGCCGGGAAAAGGGGCATTGTTATCGAAGATGTAATGGTTGCCAACATGTTGAAATCATTTAAAGAACAGTTTGATGAAAACAATACATTCAATTCTTTTCTCGAGACGAATAGTATTACTGAAGAAGAAGTGAAGGGTCAGATGCGCAATCAGCTTGTCCTTCAGGAGCTTCAGGTGGTATTGGCAAAAGAATTTGCAGAAAAGAATACCGTTTCAGATGAAAAAGTGAAGGCGTTTTATGATTCAAATGTTGACAGGTTCAATCAGCCGGAACAGGTGCGTGCCAGTCATATTCTCATTAAAGTTGATTCTGATGGGGATGAAGCTGCATCTCAAAAAGCTCGGGATGAGATTGAAGCCATCCAGCAGAAAGTGACATTAGGCGAAGATTTTTCTGAACTTGCCCGTGCCAACTCTAGTTGTCCAAGCAGCGCCCAGGGAGGCGATCTTGGTTTTTTTGGTAAAGGCCAGATGGTCAAACCCTTTGAGGATGCCGCTTTTGCTCTGAAGCCAGGAGAAACGAGTGGTATTGTCGAGACCCAGTTCGGCTATCACCTGATTAAGATGGCGGAGAAAAAAGATGCCGGCATAGTCCCTTTTGAAGATGTGAAGCAAAGAATTTCGGACTACCTATCCCAGCTCCAGCTTGATATGGCCCAGCAGGAATATACTAAGGGGCTGCGGGATAAAGCTGAGATTACGACGCTGATAAAATTTGATTAAATAATTACAGTTGACGGTTTCCGGTTGACAGTTGCAGGAAGAACGATTGTTAACCGTTAACCGTTAACCGTTAACCGTTAACCGCCAACCGACTATGAATAAAATTCGCATAATGCTGGTAGATGATCATGATGTCGTCCGTACAGGCCTGAAATCTCTCTTATCTGTAGAGTCAGATATGGACGTAATTGCCGAGGCTGTAAATGGTGCCGAGGCAATTGAGAAAATTTCCAGTGTCTCTCCTGATGTCATTGTCATGGATATTACCATGCCCACCATGGATGGTATGGAGGCAACCAGGCAGATCAGTAAAAAATTTCCAGACAGTAAGGTGCTTGCCCTTACTGTCCATGAGGATAAGCAATACTTTTTTGAAATGCTGGCAGCTGGCGCCAAAGGATATATTACCAAGCAGGCGGCCGGTGAAGAGCTTGTCTCTGCAATACGTGCAGTGGCCTCTGGTAATGTATACCTGCAGCCGGCCCTGGCACGCTGGCTTTTGGATGACTATAAACGGGTGAATAAGGGCGGCATCCCCGGCGGCGCAGGCCAGCAGGATGCCTCAGCCGACCTCGAAGTCCTCAGTGACAGGGAGCGCGGCGTCCTTGAATTTGTTGCTGAAGGTCTTACCACCCCGGAAATCGCCAAGGAGCTTGACCTGAGCCCGAAAACCATATCGCGCCACCGCGAACGGATCATGAACAAGCTTAATATCCATTCCGCCACCGCCCTTGTCAGGTTTGCAATTCGAACAGGGTTAATTGATGTTGAATAAAAAACAGTTTCAGGTTTCGAGTTTCAGGTTGCAAGTTGTTTTAAAACTCGAAACTCGAAACTCGAAACTCGAAACTAAACAATGTCCCTAAAACCAATACGCTGCGGCCTGTTCCCGACCACTTTCTTCAGGAGTCTCGTCCTTTTCTCCCTGTTGGCCGTACTGGCTCTGCCTCTCTATACCATTTTTTATCTGTCGCCCTCCTTTGTTGACTATATTACCGCCCTTAAAGAAAAACAGGCAGTAACGGTTGCCGTCCATATGGAATCGAAGATTCTTTCTGCTGCACAGCAGGAACTCACATCGGTTATTCTAACTGATGATGTTTTAAAAAAAATCAGGGGAACGAGCCGCGATTTTAATCTCATGCTGGTGAGAATCCTTCTCCCCACTGGGGAAATCCTTTTTTCAACCAATAATGACGAGATTGGTACAACCATTAATTTTGCGCGTGTCGCGCCGATGCTGAGCAAAGGCCTGTCATATGCAAACCATATCGAGATTGGTGAATTGGATCTTGAAGGCGCTGTCATGACCGCTGATACTGTGGAAACATATGTGCCCATCATGCGGGATAACAGGCTGGTCGGCGGGTTTGAAATTTATTATGATATCACTGAGGACAGGGAGAAACTGCAGGCCCTGCTGCAGAC
>JACNJZ010000084.1 GCA_014382295.1 Candidatus Desulfobia pelagia
TTGTATATCAAACTTTTTACTTAGCCATCCCGAGACTTTTTACGAGATTGTCAAAGGTAGACTGAATTATATTTGTTTGTCTGGGGTGGATTCCTGCCAAATCCTTGGGTGATATGGCGCCGTTATGCTGAAAAGGGGATTCTCACCCAGTATTTTAGAAGCAGACTCTTTGCTGAAAAGTCACTATCTGGCTCGATAACTTGCTGTAATTAATTATTAAATTAAATAATGTGATGTTTTGACCTTGTATGGCGCACTGCTTGCAATACAGCTATTCAAGAATAAAAAACGACGACGGGTTAACCTATAACTAATAATACGTAACGTAAGAACCTTATCCATTGTTTTTTATTCTTTTATAAAAAAGGCAGGGTCTTTAAAAAGCTTTGCCTTTTTTATTTGAATACACACATCTTTAAACCCCTGGTCATCCTCCATTCTGAGAGGTGAGTTCTTTCAGGGGAAGCCTGTTTTTGTGAAAAGGCATCCAGGTTGACCTGTCTCTATTGGTTGGATCATATTGTCCTGTGCTCTCGTTTATTGGAGCGAATACAATTCCATCCGGAACAGGAAAATTTCCTCCAGCCTGAGAGAATTTGCTGTTTTTCATGAAATCAAGCCATATTGGTGCGCAGGCCTTGCCGCCTGTTTCATTTTTACCAAGTGAAAGTTTCCTGTCGAAACCAAGCCAGACTCCGGTTACCAATTGTTGTGTATACCCGACAAACCATGCATCCATATAACTGTCTGTTGTGCCGGTTTTTCCGGCGGCAGCTTCATTTAAGCCCCAGGCCCTTTTGCCGGTACCTTCTGTAATCGCTTTTTGAAGAATACTGTTTACCTGGTATGCCGATTCAGGGCTGATAACCTGATGTGATATGGTGGAATTCTTTTCAAGAATTCTGTTATTGCGATCGGTAATCTTGGTAATAAAGAGAGGTTCAGCAACTTTCCCCTGATTGGGAAATGTTGTATAAGCTGATGTCAGTTCAAGAAGTGATACCTCTGAGGATCCTAAGGCCAGGGATAGATCATTTCGTAGCGAAGATGTAATACCCATTCTCCTTGCCAGATCAGAGACAGGGGGAATGCCTACTTGTTGCAGCAGCTTAATGGCGACAATATTCCGGGAATGAATAAGGCCGGTTTGCAGTGTTGTATTGCCATAATGCTCTCCACTGAAGTTTCTTGGCTTCCATTTTGTTCCAGCCGTGGCTCCTGGCAGGAGTAGCGGGGAATCGTTAATGATAGAGGCAGGGGTAAAACCTTTTTCAAAGGCTGCGGCAAAGACAATGGGTTTAAATGCCGACCCCGGCTGTCTTTTTGCCTGGGTAGCCCTGTTGAACTGGCTTCGGTTGAAATCTGTTCCTCCGACAAGGGCACGTACTTTTCCGGTATCACTTTCAATGGCAATAAGTGCTGCCTGGGGTAGTTTTTTGGTTTTTGATGTGCTGCGGACAGCCCATCGGGCAGCGCCTTTGCTGATGGCGGCAGTTGCAGTCTCCTGAAGCTCAAGGTCCAGTGTCGTGTGAATTGTCAAACCACCGGATTTGAGCATTTCGCTGCCATATTTCTGGGTAATATAGTTCCGGATTTGCTGAACAAAGTATCTTGAATTATTATGCGCTTCTGGAGTGCTTCCCCATAATAACGCCTTCTGATAGGCTTTTCTGGCAAGGGTCGGGGTAATAAATCCTTCCTCCGACATTCTGTTTAAAACATATGCCTGGCGTTTTTTAGTGAGTGAATAGTGTTTGAATGGAGAATAGCGACTTGGTGCCTGTGGCAGTCCTGCAAGAATAGATATTTCCGCGAGGCTCAGTGCCTTGCAGTGTTTTCCGAAATAGGTGAGCGAGGCGGCCTCGACACCGTAGGCGCCTTCACCGAGATAAATCTGGTTGAGATAGATGTGCAGTATCTCTTCCTTGCTTAGAACCTTATCAATTCTATAGGCAAGTATCGCTTCTTTAATTTTCCGGGTGTATGTTTTTTCAGGGCTTAGTAAAAGTCCGCGTGCTACCTGCTGGGTGATGGTGCTTCCTCCCTGGCCTCTTCCGCCTTTGCGAAGATTATGGATAAGTGCTCTGGTTATAGACCAGGCGTCCACCCCGCCATGATCAAAAAATCTGGCGTCCTCTGCAGCTATAAAGGCCTTCGGAAGAAGGTCAGGCATCTGATTAAGTTCTATAACGTGCCTGTTCTCAGTATATATACGGTCTATTATTGTGTTGTCTCTGGCCAGTATGACTGTTGTTGCAGGGGGCTGATAGCTTTCAATGGAACTTATGGCAGGAATATTAAGGGTTATGAAGAGGTAGAGAAGGATGGCAATAAAAAGGGTGAGAGCAAAACCGATTGACAGGAAAAAAATTGAGACATGAACATGATTCCATGTCCAGTGAAAGAGAGCATGTTTTTTCTTTTTGGATGGCCGTGGAGGCATAATGTCAGGAGACTAAAAAAACAAAAGGGCTGCCAAGAGGCAACCCTTTTGTAAACAGATTCTAAAAGAAATCGGTTTATAACGATCGATTATTTATGACAGGCTTTACAACTGGTTAATTCTTTTTTGCCGGTCGCTTTATGACATCCTTTACAATTGGCATGGGCAACCGCTTTAAATGTGTCAAGCTTTGCTGGCATGCCTGCTGCTTTGTTGTGACAGCTTTCACATTTCTCTACTTTCATACCTTCAGTATATGCGGCTTGTTTTCCGTCTGCATCTTTTCCGTGATGACATTCAGCGCATTCTAGTGTTTCCTGATGTTTGGCATGAGGAAATACAGCTGGTTTTGGCTTGGAGGCTGCATCAATTGTTGACTCAAGCGTCATGTCAGCAGGACCTTTGTCGGACGCAATTGCTGAAGCTGTGAAAGCGGCACATGCCAGGAATGAAAGTGCTGTTGCGAAAATAAGTGTTTTTTTCATTGTTGTCTCCCTTCTTGTATTGATTCAAAAGACTTGTTGATTACCATACCGTAATCGTTTGTACGTTTTCTTTTTTAATTTGTCAAGCAATAACCGTTAAAAAATGATTGGCAATTCATTTCTATAGGTTCACCTCCTTGTCCCAGGTTTACTCTGAAATGTGGTAACTGTTCAGCAGCACCCCATCTACACACGATCAGGCCTTCTCACATATAGTTATATAGTTCGGCGGCCTGCTTGTGCGTAACTGGAGCACTGCAGAACAGTTACAGTTTGGTGGTTTTCGAAACTATAAACTTTTTCGCTGAATGGTTACGGGATGTTTATAACAAGGTAGTCTGGACGGGGTGAAAAAAGAAGAGGACATCAGGCGATATCTGTTTATATACCGCCCGATGTCGGGTCGAGATTGCTATTGCGGGAAGGGTTTGAAGCTTAACTGCTGCCGTAGCTGTGAAGGCCGGACAGGAGGAAGTTGACTCCAAAGTAGGTAAACATTACTGCAAAAAAACCGATTATTGCCAGCCAGGCAATTCGCTTTCCTTGCCATCCACGGGTAAATCGGGCATGAAGTGTTGCGGCATAAATAAACCAGGTGATAAGGGACCAGGTTTCTTTAGGATCCCAGCTCCAATAGGTTCCCCAGGCTGAATTTGCCCAGACGGCACCGGTGATAATTCCGCCGGTAAGCCATAGGAAGCCGAAGATAATAGTTTTGTGAGTAATGTCGTCAATAACCTTGAGGTCGGGCAGAGTGCTCATCAGGCTCTCTGTTGACTTGTTATCAGACGTTGCTTTCATCAGATACATAATGCCAAGGCCGCAGGCGACGGCGAATGCTGCATATCCGATAAAGCATGTTACAACGTGAGCAATGAGCCAATTGCTCTGTAAGGCAGGTATTAAAGGATTGATTTCCTGGTTTATGCCCTTGCCAAAAGAAGCATAGGCCATACTAACAAAGGCAAAAGGAACGGCAAAAGCCCCGAGCAGCCTGTTTTTAAATTTCATTTCCAACAGGATGTAAAAAATGATAATGGACCAGGAAAAAAAGACCAGGGATTCATACATGTTTGACATCGGTGCATGGCCATATCCCATTTCGTAGGATTCATACCAGCGCAGACCAATACCGACTGTCTGAATGACAAAAGTAAGGAGAATGATAAAGGTGCCGATTATTCCGCTTTTTTTGGTCTTAAATATAAATGTGGCAATATATACAGCAGAAGCCAAAAGGTATCCAAGTGTAGAAATTCCTAAAAGTTGTGAACTTGTCATGCCTGTTCCTTATTTGTTTTGTTCCAGAAAGTATTGTTATGCAGAGAGATCGCTGTCTATTTTGTTTGTCAGTTTTTCAAAGGTCTTTTCAAAAGCGAGGCTGTTTTTGTTACTGGTGCCGCTGACCAATACCTGACTTTTTCCATCTTCATTGGAAATAAAAACCCAGATGCGTCGATGCGATACGAAAAAGGCAGCGGTCAGGCCAAGCAGCATTAAGATGCATCCAATATATACGTACCAGACACCCGGGTCTTTTGTCACCTGTAAACCTGTGGCAAAGAATTCTTTCAGGGTGAAAGTGTAGTCAGTATCTCCCCGTGGCACGCTAACAGATCCGCCGTCCAGTATCCAGAAGGTAGATGGCTCGCCACTCTCATCATCAAACCATATTTTGTAATTCAAAACGCCGGGTTCATTGGTCGCCTGTCTGTTAATTATTCCATATGTGATATCAGATTGCCCCATTTTCCATTTTACTTCTTTACCGGGTTCAGCAAGGAAGCGTTCACTCTGGGCTGTGTTATTGTTGGTTAACGTGACAAGGAATTTATTATAGGGCTCATAGCTGGATTGATAGAAGGTATGACCTTTATAGTGAAGCGGGTCATTTACTTCGATGGAACGCCTGAGGACTTCTTTGCCCTGCTCAAGAACGACCAGGTCCGAGAGGAATTCCTTGGGGGCGCCGGTATCATATCGGGTGAGGATGAATCGTTCACACAGTATGGAGAAATCGAGCTTTAGAGGTTTACCTGTCCCGAATTCAAAAATAGTATCCTTGGATGTTGTCTCGGGGATCATCATACTGCCCTTATATCCAAAATAAGAGCCAATCATGGCCCCTATGAAAATAACAATGATGGATGCGTGAACAACATAGACTCCAAGTCTGCTCCAGGGGCCTGTCTGGGCAAAAAGAAGAATACCGCCTTCTCTTTCGGTCTCACTGGATTTCCATCCACATGATGTCATGCTGTTCTTGACCTGAGAGGCAGCTTCATTAATGGAGCCTGAAGGATGGTATGTTTTTCTCTCCTTCATTTTTCCGAGTCGGGAAAGGTCTGTTGTCAGGTTGTCCAGTGTCACCATTCTCCAGACATTGGGGAGTCTTTTAATGGTACAGACAATAAGATTCAGGCAGAGCAGGCCGAGAAGAAGGATAAACCACCAGGAATTATACATGTCTGGTATGTCAAGGACTTGGAACAATTTAGCCATATTGTCGCCATACAATTCAATGTAGGCTTCAGGCGGTTTTTTCTGGGGGATAACGGTACCAATGATCGATGAAACCGCGAGGAAGAAGAGGACAAATAGCGCCAGTTTGACAGATGCAAAGAAATCAATAAAACTGTTTTTATTTTTACTCATAGCGAATCTAGTATATGGTTGAGGTTAAAGTACGAAATCCTTTTCAGGGAATAATGGCTTGTATTGTTACATGGACGGGAAAAAATCAGTTACCATGAAGGGTTACAATGTGTCAATTAAAATGAAAACTGCCAATAAAGCTATTTGCCGGCCATTTGGTGTTAGATGAAAGACAGTAGCGCCTGGAAAAGGTTCTCTGTTTTATAGTTTTTATGATTTTTTTTGAAAGAAAAAAATATTGCTAATCCATGCTGGAAGGTGTATGTATCACTGTTGTTAATTATAAAAGATAACATTCTCGAGGCTGATTTTCCTGTAAAAATCAGCCTCGGATTCGATAAGGAGAATTAAAAAATGGCTAAAGTATGCAGAATATGCGGTAAAGGACCTCTTACTGGTAATAATGTCAGTCATGCACATAATAAAAACAGACGCCGCTGGCTCCCGAACCTGCAAAATGTGAGAGTGGCAACTGCCGGCGGCAACGCGAAACAAGTAAGGGTCTGTACCCGATGTATTCGATCCGGTGCAGTTGTAAAACCCGCTGTTAAGTCAGTATAAATATAAGAATTATATCCTTTTAGCGTCCAATACCCCCTCCACACTACGGAGGTGTTTAAGCAGAATGGCCAGGTGATCAAGGCTGGATACTTCCACTTTGATATTTAACCTGGCCAGATTGTTTTTATCCGTATGTGTGTCAACATGAAGGATGTTGGCATCATCTGTGGTAATTGAATTACACAGAGTTACCAGCAATCCTTTCTTGTCCTGAGCAAAAATCTGAAGATGTGCCTGGTGGGTTCCATGAGCGCCTGATGACCAGTTTACTTCTATAAGGCGTGCTGGGTCTGCATGATGAAGATTCGGGCATGTTGTCTTATGCACCGATATTCCTCTGCCGGTGGTGATAAAGCCTATGACCTCATCTCCGGGCATAGGCATGCAGCACTGACTGATTTTTACCAGCATATCGTCAATACCATCAATTACAATAGCATCCCCTGATCTCGGTTTCCTGGTAGCATGTTTTTCGGTGAGAAACGTTTCTGCAATGGATTCTTCAGCTTTTTTCTCTTCCTTGATTTCAGGAGGGGTCAGAAGCTCTTCAAGTCTTCTGGTTGTTATCTTTCCGGCTCCTACTCTGCATAACAGATCTTCCAGGCCATTACTCCCTGCCTTTTTGAGAATCTCTTTCAGGTGGCCTGTTTTAATGATCTTTTTCAAACTTAGGCTGTGTTTGCGTAATTCTTTTTCGCATATTTCCTGACCAAGTTTCAGGCTCTTGGCCATTTCGTCCTGACGAAGCCAGTTTCTGATCCTGTTTTTTGCCCTGCTGGTTTGAACGAAAGTGAGCCATCCCCTGTTTGGTACCTGGTTGGTCGATGTGAGGATTTCTACGATATCGCCATTGTGTAAAGGGGTTTTCAGGGGCAACAGCTTGCCGTTAATTTTTGCACCCATGCAGTGATTCCCTACCTCGGTGTGAATTGCGTAGGCAAAATCAAGGGAAACGCTGTTCTGGGGAAGTTCTTTCACTTCACCATTGGGAGTCAATACATAAATATCCTGGCGCTGAAGCTCTCCTTTGACGGCATCCATGAAGTCTGATGGATCTTTCAATTCCTGCATCCAGTGAACAAGCTGTTTCATCCACTGGAACATTTCAGTTTCTTTCTGGGAGACACTTTTCCCTTCTTTATATGCCCAGTGAGCTGCAACTCCCTCCTGGGCAATAGTATCCATTTCTTCTGTTCGAATCTGTATTTCGATGAAATTGCCGGCAGGACCAACCACTGAAGTATGAAGAGATTGATACATATTGCTTTTGGGTGAGCTGATAAAGTCCTTAAAACGGCCGTCAATGGGTTTCCAGAGACCATGGACATGTCCAAGAACCTTGTAGCACTCGCTTACATCATGGACAATGATGCGAAAAGCAACCTTGTCGTAGACTTTATCCAGCGGGATATTCTGGGCAATGAGCTTTCTGAAAATAGAGTAGAGGTGTTTCGGTCGGCCGAGAATGCGAAAATTTGTTATTTTATCTTCAGTTAAAATGTCAGTAAGAATCTTTTTTACTTCCTCTACATAGATACTTCTGTCGTGCAGAGAGGATTCCTCCCTGGAGGCAAGAGCTTCGTATTCTTCTGGATAAATATATGAAAAGGATAGGTCCTCCAGCTCTCTTTTCATCCAGTCAATACCAAGGCGGCTTGATAATGGCGCATAAAGATCCAGTGTTTCCCAGGCAAAACCTCTTTTCTGTTTCAGAGGCATGTCCATAATACGCATTTCGTGAAGACGGTCGGCCAGGATGATAAGAAGCACGCGAATGTCATTTGACATGGCGAGAAACATTTTCCGAACTTTTTCTGCCTGAAAATCAAGATCGGGGTTAAATCGAATGGCTCCAATTCTGCTGAGACTTTCAACGATTGCACTGACGCTTTTCCCGAATTTCTTTTCTATTGAATTGATTGTGCTGTCAGAACTATTTGTTTCGATTGTTCGGCCAAGGAGGGCAGCCTGAAGTGATTCTATATCCAGGCGCATAGAGGCGATTATGCTTGCAACCTCAAGCTGGTGGTCGATGAGTAATTCATTTTCACTATACTTACGGGAACCATAGATATCTTCGGCAAAAAGATAGGCTTCCTTCAGGGAGGGAAGGATATTGTCAGAAAGATATTCAGAAGCCTGACAGCTTAAGCCCTCGAATTCTGCCTTGTTATTTTGAATGGATTGAGATGTGGCCATTGTTGCAGATCTATATTGTTGTGTTCATAGCTTTTGAAACGAAAGTCCTTATTGTTTCGAAGGCCTCGTCAGCAGGAACAGATAAAGTTTCTCCGGTAGATCGTATCTTAATTTCAATATGCCTGTCCTTGGAGAAATTTTTTCCGATATTTACGCGTAGAGGTATGCCGATGAGGTCGGCATCTTTAAATTTAATTCCGGGTCTTTCATCGCGATCATCTATAAGGGCTTCAATCTTGTTGTCCAGGCAAGATTGATAAAGAGATTCGGCAGCTCCTGTAATTTCTTCATCCTGGGTGGAGAGGTTGAGTATGATGACTTGGCAGGGGGCAATGGGCATGGGGAAAATCATCCCGTCTTTGTCATGGTTCTGTTCGATGGCAGCCGCTACCGTTCTGCTGACACCAATACCGTAGCACCCCATGATAAAGGGTTTTTCATCGCCCTGGTTATCAAGGAACGTGGCTTTCAGTGCGATGCTATAAGTGGTGCCAAGTTTGAAAATATGTCCGACTTCAATTCCTCTGGTTAATTCCAGAGAACCGTTGCATTTGGGACAGTTGTCATGTTCTGTAACCATCCTGATGTCGCCCGTGGATTCAACCTTGAAATCCCGATGCAAATTGGCATTGAGCAGATGAAAGTTTTTCTCGTTGGCGCCAATTGCAAAATTAATCATCCTTGTTACTTCAAGGTCAGCGACTTTTCTTATTTGCGAGCCAACCGGTCCGAGATAGCCGGAGGGAACACCTGTTGCATCAAACACCTCTTTGTCATCAGCCAGGCGAATTTCATCTGCCCCGAGGAGATTCTGGAGTTTTACCTCCTGTACCTCATGATCCCCCCTGAGGAGGACGGCAACAGGTGCACCATCTGCCATATATATCAAGGTTTTAACGAGGTCTTGCGGATTGATGTTCAGGAAGTCACAGACGGCAGCAACCTTTCGTTTACCAGGTGTTTCAACTTTCTGCAGGTCCAGCATATCCTGTTGCTCTTGTGGAGATACAGCAGCCTGGGCCTTTTCCATATTGGCGGCATAGGAACAGTTTTTACAGGCAACAACCGTATCTTCTCCGGTGTCAGCAAGGACCATGAATTCATGTGAAAAACTGCCGCCAATACTTCCAGAGTCGGCTTCGACAGCACGAAATTTAAGGCCGCAGCGTTCAAAAATTCGGTGGTAGGCAGTATTCATTTTGGCATATGTTTCTTCAGCGCCTTTTTCCGAGGCATCAAAACTGTAGCCATCCTTCATTATAAATTCCCTGCCACGCATGAGTCCAAAACGCGGTCTTATCTCATCACGGAATTTAGTCTGAATCTGATAGAGATTGAGGGGGAGTTCCCTGTAGGAATGGATGTTTTTTCTCACTAGGTCAGTAATGACTTCTTCATGGGTTGGCCCAAGACAGCTCTCCCTGTTATGCCTGTCGGTAAAACGTAGAAGTTCAGCACCGTATTTTTGCCAGCGACCGGATTCCTGCCATAAATCAGAGGGCTGTACCATTGGCAGTAGGAGTTCCTGGGCACCGGCACGGGTCATTTCTTCCTGAATGATTCTTTCTACTTTACGGATAGAAGCAAGGCCGAGAGGAAGATATGAATAAATTCCGGAGGAAAGTTTGCGAATATAACCACCGCGAAGCATCAGTTTATGGCTGACAACTTCAGCATCTGAAGGTGATTCTTTCATGGTAGGTATAAGCATTTTGGAAAATCGCATAATATGGTCCTTCTGTGGAAAAGTATGGGCTTTAATGTGAGATTACGTAAGAAAAAAGTGAAACAGGAGTCACCTATTACTAGGTATTGCATTGCAAAAACATGAATATAGTTTTTTCCTGTTCAGGTTGAGATCTTGTCTGATGTTTTGCTCATTTTTTCGATTTCATTGATAAAGACATCATAGAGTTCCTCTTCTGCAACTTTTTTGTAAAGTTTTCCTTTTTTGAAAATTATTCCAACCCCATTGCCGCCGGCAAGACCAATATCGGCTTCTTTGGCTTCGCCGGGGCCATTGACGACACAGCCCATGACAGCAATCTTTAAAGGGGTTTGTATTGTCTGGATATAGCGTTCGACTTTTTCTGCCAGCCCAAAAAGGTTGATCTGGCAACGGCCGCATGTTGGGCATGAGATAAGTTCAGGGCCCCGTTCCCGGATTCGCAGGGAGCGAAGCAGTTCATATCCTACACGTATTTCCTCAACAGGATCTCTGGTTAATGAAATCCTGAAGGTGTCGCCAATTCCATCATAAAGTAGAAGACCGAGGGCTACACTTGATTTTACTGTGCCGCCAATGAGTCCGCCTGCTTCAGTGACGCCTAGATGGAGCGGGTAATCAGTCTGCTTGGAGAGAAGGCGATAGGCATCAACAGTATTTAAAACATCCGAGGATTTGATGGAAATTTTCATTTCGTAAAAATGAAGATCTTCGAGAAGTTTAACGTTTTTCAGGGCACTTGCAACGAGGGCTTCAGGGCAGGGACTGCCATATTGTTTGAGGATATCTTTTTCAACGGAGCCGGAGTTTACCCCGACACGTATGGGAACCTGGTGCATTTTGGCAGCAGCAACAACCTTGGCAAGTTTTGCTGGTCCGCCAATATTGCCGGGATTGATACGTATTCCCTGGGCGCCATGTTCCATGCTGGCAACAGCAAGACGATGATCGAAATGAATATCGGCAATCAGGGGAATGGTAATCTGCTCCCTGATTTCCCGGATAGCTGACGCTGCTTCCAGATCAAGGACTGCCACCCGTATAATTTCACATCCGGCAGCTTCAAGCGCCTTTACCTGATTCACAGTAGCGGCCACATCTCGGGTGTCGGTGTTGGTCATTGACTGAACGATGATAGGGGCGTTTCCACCAATGGCTACATCGCCGATTTTAATCTGTTTTGTCTGTTTTCTTGATATCATGGCGGCGGAATTATACCCCTTTTCTGAAGTTGTGTTAAGGCCTTTCTCCGTTGGGGTTTGACTTATAGTTTCAAGTTTGAGGTTTCAGGTTGATAGATATTGCTATAATGCTGCAAGATGAAGATTGAATTAACTATATTGTCCTGATACTATAGCTGTTATGAAATTTCTTATATCATTAGTGGGTGTAGTGCTGATACTGGAAGCACTGCCGTATGTTGCCTGCCCTGAGGCCATGCAGAAATGGCTGAAACAGCTTTCGGAAATGAACCCTGGTATCCTGCGTGTTCTTGGGCTGATTGCCATGGGGATGGGCCTTCTTCTCTGCTACATCACCCAGCAAACCGACCTAATCTAGGTGTTCATGGATATCCCTTCTCAATATAATCTCGACTCATATCATTACGATCTTCCCGAACAAAGTATAGCCCAGCAGCCGGCTGATTGCCGGGACAGTTCGCGCCTCCTGGTTTATGAAGACGATAATGACCAGATGAGTGATCATGTGTTCTCTGAAATAGTGGATTATTTCAAGGCTGGAGATCTGCTGGTGGTTAATGACACAAAGGTTTTTCCAGCAAGGCTGATCGGCAGGAAAGAAACCGGAGGGCGTGCTGAACTGCTTGTTCTTGAATATCCTAATACCGTGACTCATACCGCTGATGATGCGAACGGAAAAGTGTCTCAGGCTGAAGTCATTGGTCTTACGAAAAGTTCCAAGCGGCTCAAGGTTGGCCAGAAAATTATCTTTTCATCTTCTTTTTCTGCAGAAATCGCTGAAGAATTGCCAGGCAATAAAATGAAAGTCAGGCTTACCTTTCCAGGAGACATTGAACAGGCCTTTGATACCTATGGTCAGATGCCACTACCTCCTTACATAAAAAGAGATAATGGCGAAAATTCTCAGGATAGAAAACGTTACCAGACAGTTTTTGCATCTGAAACCGGGGCTGTTGCCGCTCCCACAGCAGGCTTACACTTTACTGACGATCTTCTCCTGAAAATCAGGAAAAAAGGCGTGAAAGTTGCCAGACTCACTCTGCATGTAGGATATGGAACCTTTGCGCCGGTGAGAGAGCAGGATATACGCAAACATAATATTCACTCAGAATATGTCACTGTCCCAAAGGAAACTGCAGAGGAAATTAACAGGACGAACCGTGATGGCGGAAGAGTATGGGCGGTAGGAACAACATCAGTCCGTTCGCTTGAGTTTGCTGCGGATAGCGGAGGTGTTGTCCACGAGGTCAGTGACTGGTGCAAGCTCTACATTTATCCGGGGTATGAGTTCAAGGTGGTAAGAAACGTTATTACCAATTTTCATCTGCCCGGGTCATCTCTGCTGTTTCTTGTCAGTGCCCTGATAGGTAGGGAGAATCTGTTGCGCTGTTACAAACACGCCGTAGCTGATGATTATCGTTTTTTCAGCTACGGCGATGCAATGCTTATTCTTGGAAACAGAGAAAAATTGACAGCTCAGAGTTCAAGCTGATAGAGCAATGAGAGATGGGATTTTATGAAGCGCAGGGACAGGCCTGGGCGCTGCTTTTTTTGCATCCTTCAGATGAACTGGTAGCTGCTGGTGCAGGTGTACTTTTAGAGGAATCAGCTACTGCGGGCGTACTTGGACTTCCAGATGATTTGCACTCTGTGGGTTTCGTGTTTCCATACCCATCAGCATACCAGCCACCTCCCTTCAAACGGAAGGAGCTTGATGAAATAATCTTTTTTAATGATCCGTCACAGTGAGGGCAGGCTGTCAGCGGGGCATCAGAGATGCTTTGCCACTCTTCTGTTATTGTGGTGCAGGTGTTGCATTCGTACTCGTAAATAGGCATTAAAATACTCCAAAAAACTGGTAATGTAAGTCATGATAGACTGTACGGTGATTTGTTAATATGTGTTATTATGTAATTCCATAGTTCCAATCTGTCAACGGCTGTTGAAATATTCTTTCAAGGTGGCCTTATTTCATTCCGTTATGCAAGAGGATGATACGTGCAGGAAATACTCAGTTTACAGGCTCAGGAAGAAATGGTTTTAGCCAGAGATGTTATGACCCCCGATGGTCGTGTTCTCTGCGGCAAGGGAACCCCCCTGACCACGTCCATTATAAATCGCATTTTGAAAATGGAGATTAGTCATATTGCCGTTGAGGGGCATCCAATTGAGATTGAAGGTGAGAAAAGCATAGAAGAGGAGCTTGCTGATATTCAAAAACGTTTTTCCCGGGTAACTCATATTAAGCCGCTTCAATACATTAAACAGAGACTTATGCATCGTTTAGTGAATGCACGGAAAGAGTGATGGACGAAAAACAGATAGCTGAATTACGCAGGGCATTACGTGAAGCCAAAAGTCTGCCAACACTGCCTGCGATTATTTCCAAACTGACCCGCATGGCAGAAGATCCGGAGACTACAAGCGAGCAGATGGGGAAGGTGATCAGCAAGGATCACATACTGGCGTTAAAACTTCTTAAACTTGTTAATTCTGCATTTTATGGTTTTCCCCAGAAAATAAGCTCACTCAGTAATGCCATTATACTTCTCGGCTTTAACGTCATAAAAAGCCTGATAATAAGTTCTTCGATATTTGAAATGATGGAAGAGCAGGATCTTGAACTCTGGGAACATTCTCTCGGCTGTGCAGTGGCCTGCAGTGTGCTTGCCAAGCGCCTTGAGGTTAAGGATCCGGAAGAAATCAGTACGGCCGGTCTGGTTCATGACATTGGTAAGGTCGCTATTAAAATGGAACTACCCAAGGTATATAAGCAAATACTTGAGACATCTAATGACGAAGATATTTCC
Source organism: Candidatus Desulfobia pelagia (assembly GCA_014382295.1). Classification (GTDB taxonomy): domain Bacteria; phylum Desulfobacterota; class Desulfobulbia; order Desulfobulbales; family SURF-16; genus Desulfobia; species Desulfobia pelagia. Next base: position 14,082 of record JACNJZ010000084.1, read on the forward strand.
ATACTGAATGCCGAAGAGAAGATTTTGTCCTTTTCACATGCTCAGGTTGGGAGCTGGCTCAGTAAGAGCTGGAATCTTCCGGCAAAACTGGTGGAACCGATAACCTGTCATCACCATCCGGCAAAGGCCATCGAAGAAAAACTCGCCACGGCTATTGTCCATTTCTCCGATATTCTAGTCCGCGGGATGGGGTATGGCCATGGTCCAGATATATGGGTTCCGCCATTGAGCAAAAAAGCCTGGGAAATGCTGAATTTTACCCCCAGAGACCTCGATGAAATTATTGAAGAGGTTGAAGAAAAACTCTGGGATGTTAAAGGCTTCAGTATGGAAATCAGTCAGGAGGATTTAAACAAGGCCGATTTGAGTAAGGAAGAATAAGCCGAGGCTATGTTCTTTGAGGGAGATCTTTATATATCTTGCAATAATTACCGCATTGATTAATTGTCAGCTGAAATTTGAATTTTTATTTTAAGGATGAACGCATGAGAAAAATAGTAGTTGAAATGGCTGCTGATAGTATACAACTGCCATGTGCTGCACAATCACTGTCTGCTGACGATATTGCTGATTCTTTGAAAGTTGACGTATATATTTCCTGTATAGTTTTATGATCGGTGTATTTGATTCTGGCGTTGGAGGGATGACCGTTGCAAGCGCAATTGAACAGGTCCTCCCCGATAAACAACTTATCTATTTCGGCGACCTTGCCAGGGCTCCATATGGTTCGAAAAGCCCTGAAACTATTCGTCGGTATGCCATAGAAAACACAGAATTTCTCATTAGTAAGGGGGCTACTCTTATTATTGTGGCCTGTAACTCTGCTGCCAGTGTTGCTTCTGATATCCTGCAATCGACTTTTGATCAGCCTGTTTTTGAAGTTATAACCCCAGCTATTGATCGGGCAATTGCCGTGAGCCGAACAGGACGCATTGGTGTTATTGGAACCAGGGCAACCATCAAAAGCGGTGTTTATGAGCAGGAAATAAAGAGGAAAAGAACCGAGTGTAAAATCTTCTCAGAGCCATGCCCCATGCTTGTTCCTCTGGTTGAGGAAGGGTGGTTAAACAAGCGTGAAACCAAAATGATCACAAGAAGATATCTTCATCCCCTCAAGATGAAAAACGTTGATACCCTGTTGCTCGGATGCACCCATTATCCGCTTCTCAAACATCTTATCCAGCCGAGAATTGGTAAAAGAGTGAAGGTAATAGATTCGTCACATGAGGTTGCCAAACGACTACATGATTTTTTAGAGTCCCGCCCTGAACTTTCACGTTCCCTGGAAAAGAAGACAGAAAACACCTATTATGTTTCCGATGTAACAGATGCCGCCAGTATGACTGCCCAGCGAATATTTGGCAGAAAGATTAAACTTAATAAGATATAAAATCTCAGATACTATGAACTCTTTATTAGATTATTTTCGTTCCTGCTGTATGAAATTCAGAAACGGTTTGTCCTTCCCTGGAATCGCAGTTGTCTGCGTTACTTTATTTTCTTCTTCCATCTGTATAGCCGGAGAAATCGCGCCCTCTGTTGTAGCTATTGAACTGCAAAAGGCCTATGAACGGGCTACGACATTCAAGGCTTCTTTTGACCAGTCATCTTCCCTGAGCGGAATGCGGCACAGGGAGCGCAAGGGGAGCGGTACTGTTGTTATAAAGAAACCGGGTTTTATGCGCTGGGATTATGTCACTCCTTCGCCGCAGGTTCTGGTAAATGACGGGGAAAAGTTTTCTCTCTACTTTGCGGCTGAAAATCAGCTTATTATAACTTCTGCCCGTGAATACCTTAAAGAAGATCTCACCTATGCCTTTTTTACCGGTAGTGGAAACGTCCTTCGTGATTTTGAAGTGAAGACTGCTCCCGGAATAATGCAGAAAAAGAATCTTCACTGCATTCAGCTTCTTCCCAAAAAACAGCACGCCCAGGTCGAGTCCCTTTACGTCTGGGTAGACAAGGATACATTCTTTATTACCCAGCTCCAGATGCATGATCACCTCGGTACTGTTACCGATCTTATTCTTAGTGATGTTGTTGTCAATGCAGATGTATCCGACGATATTTTCACCTTTGAGCCTCCTGCAGATACTGAAATCATAATTCAGTAAATGAACCACATCCAGAAAGAGATTGAGTCTTTTTTTCAAAATTATGGTATCCCGGGGCTTCATTTCAGTTTTTTTGTATTCCCGGTAAAAATACAAGGTTACCTACAGTCAGGTTTTGTAACCATCCAAAAACATGGATTATTATCTCCTCTCTTTACGGGAGATTTACGGAATATATTAAATGCGAATTGCTATACTTTCAGATACCCATGATCAGATAGCCAATCTTCAGGCTGCCGTTCGATACTGTAATGCATACAATGTTCAATTGCTGATTCATTGCGGTGATCTCATTTCACCTTTCATGCTTGACAGGCTTGCTGCATTTGGTGGAGCCGTTCATCTGATCTATGGAAACAATATGGGTGATCAACACCTCATTTCAAGCTGGTGCGGAGTACGTTATCCGTCCATTACCCATCATGGTATTCTGGGTGCTGTTGAAGCCGGCGGGTTGAAGTTCGCTTTTCATCATTACCCTGAAGTTGCAAGAGGTATAGCAAGTTTAGGAAATTTTGATGTCGTCTGCTGTGGACATAACCACCGCTATAATGTAGAGAAGATGGGACAGACACTCTTCATTAATCCTGGTGAAATGCTCGGAAAGGATTGCCGCCCCTGTTTTGCGATTCTTGATACGGCATCCATGGATGTTGAAAAAGTTGAAGTTGGTGAACAGATTAAGGAAATTGAATAACGGTCATGACAGGTACTCGTAATTGGGCATGAGAGTTGATATCTCACAGAGTCTCAGAGGTCGCAGAGCTTTTTGCAGGAATTTCCTGCGTGCTCTGTGAGAGATTTTTGAATAAATCCATAAAAAAGATAAATAGACCTACAGGTAGGAGTTGATAATGAGTGAAAATGGTGCGAGCTTTGCTGATCTTCTGGAGGAAAGTCTTACTGATTCCAAACAACTGGAACCCGGTCAGAAGATTCAGACTGAAATTGTACGTATTTCAGGAAGCTGGATTTTTATAGATTTAGGTGGGAAAAGTGAAGGAAGTCTTTCTGCAGAGGAACTCCGTGATAAAGAGGGTAATCTTTCTGTAAAGGAAGGGGACAGCATAGAAGTCTATTTTCTCGGCGTTGAACGCAATGAGAAAATATTCACCACCAAGATTGGCGGTGCCGCTTCTAAAGCCCATCTTGAAGAAGCGTATCGCAGCGGTGTTCCTGTTGAAGGAACAATCAAAAAAGAAGTGAAAGGCGGTTATGAAGTAAATATAGCCGGCAATGTTCGGGCGTTTTGTCCATATTCCCAGCTTGATATCAAAAGAGCCGAGGAGCCGGAGCAGTATCTTGACCAGTCCTTTTCTTTTCAGATTATAGAATATAAGGAAAACGGCAGGAATATTATTGTTTCCCGGCGTGCCATTCTCGAAGAAGAGAGGCAGGAACTTAAAGAAAAAATGCGGGAAACATTAGAAGTGGGGCAGGTAGTAAAAGGTACTATCACTTCTCTTCGTGATTTTGGCGCGTTTGTTGATATCGGCGGTCTGGAAGGATTGATCCCCATCTCCGAGATCAGCTATGGAAGAATTTCAGATATCCATTCTGCCCTGGAAGAAGGACAACAGGTTGAAGTTTCGATTATGAAGCTTGATTGGGACAATGATCGTTTTTCTTTCAGCCTGAAAGAAACACTGCCAGATCCATGGGATACCAGTGAGTTGAAGGAAGGCACAGTCTTAACGGGTACTGTAGCCCGCCTCATGAATTTCGGTGCTTTTGTCACTCTTTCTCCAGGCATTGATGGTCTGGTTCATATATCCAACCTCGGCGCCGGAAGAAGGATTAATCATCCACGTGAGGTTGTCAAGGAAGGTGATATTCTTGAGGTTCGTATTACCTCGATTGATCTTGACAATAAACGTATATCCCTTTCCCTCCCTGAGCAGGAAACCGAAGATGATCCCGCTGAAAAAAGAAAATCAACGAAGAAAGGCAAATATCCTCAGGATGATAATCGCAATGAATTTAAGAAATTCCAGAAACAGGAGGCAGGCAAGGAAGGCAGTTCCATGGGAACCCTGGGCGATCTGCTGAAAGCGAAAATGTCTAAGAAGTAGAGGTGAATTTACATTCGATTGTATTGTTCAGCTCTCTATAGGAGTTGCAATGTACAGTAGACACATCAACTTTTGCTCGGCAGATTTTATAAATAGATTCGACCTGGCAATCCCAATCCCAAAGGTAAGCAGATTTACCATTAAAAAAGTCAGGGCATGCATTTGGCCCTGACTTGAACTTCATTAATATAATCCTGACTCTAAATAAACTTCTTCACATATCACCTGGAAAAGATTCCATAACTGTGCATGCTAGGTAAAATTCCTGAGTCAAGAAAAAACAACCAGACTATAGCAATAAAACTAACAGCAATAGGTATTAGCCTCTTCAAATCTTTAATGTTTCTATTGTGAGACCGAAAAAAGGAAAAACAGAGTAATGCTAAAACAATTAAAGACCATGTTTCCTTTGGATCCCAATGCCAGTATGATCCCCAAGCATCTTTAGCCCACATAGAACCTGTTACTAAACAGAGAGAGAGAGAAAGAACAGCGATTAATTGAAGGATTGAACTTCCGTTAGGAAATTTTTTATCTTCTATCATCCCCAATAGAGCAATAAAAAATGAGAAACTCACAAATGATAAGCTAATAAATCCTAAAGCAGGATGTATGTTGATAAAATCATTCTGTAAACCGGGTGGTAAATGTATCTTTGATAGTAGATGATAAAAATACAATAACCCGATAAGAGCACAAGTTGACGAAAGGATTATACCAATTAAGCTGTAATTTCCGATATTGTCCTCTAACTCGATACCACAATGTTCGCAAAAATTTATATTTTCTTCATAATTTTTTGTGCATTGAACACAATGCTTCATATCGAACTCCCAAATGAAATTTATAATAATTTAGCGCCACAATTGCCACAATACGGGGAAGAAGAATCATCGGTTACTGATGCTCCACATTTCTGGCATTCATTAATATCTCCACTCATTATTGAAATGTCATTATTGTTCTGCGGGTTCCCCCCCCCTCGAATGTCTTTTAACAGCTTAATCATCATATCTTGCCTAGTGACCATTTTTTTGTATAAATTAGTCGCTTGAATAACAAACTGTAGAATTTTTAAAATAAAATATATGACAAAAACCATGAAACCAAGAACCATGAGGCCAAAAATAGCTATAATTGCTTGTGCATCCATAGAATTCTCCTAACTCATTAATGTTAATCTTTAAAGATCTTCCAATTTAATTTTGCTCTTAGCTTTTAACCGAAAATCATACCAATCGCCTCGCCCTCTTGCTCCGCAATATATCCAAACAAAAGGAGCAGCTAGAAAACCAGTTACAACAGTGAAAAGAAGTAGCCAAAAACCTTTTGTATACATTTTTTTTGAAAAATACCAAAAAGGACCAAGGACAAAAGCCATCCAATCCCAACCAGCTGTTTTTGATTTTACTCCCATTTTTGTTCCTCATTTAATTGAATATCTTGCCGACAACTTGATGCTTTCCTGCATTAAGGCAAACCATATCTTTAATTACCTTCCATTTCCTTACTACTTTTAGGTGTGTCTTGGCAAGATCAAGTTGAGGGGATTTTGCAGTTGTGAAGATGTTTCCTGACCAGCTACTAAATTCAAAAATAGAAATCTTCATCTCTTAAAACGATGTGAAAACAACAACTTAACAGTAATAGCCTTCACTTTAACCAAATCGATTTTGTATAGAGATTTGATCTGTTAATCTAACTATTTTCATCAAGCACTTCCCGGACGGCAACAAGAAGCTCATCATCTTTTATCGGCTTATACACATACCTTTTGATTCCCATAGAAAAGGCTTTTTCTTCAGAAACGGTTTCGCTATGCCCGGTACACATAATAATCGGCATAGAGGGTTTGATTTTTAAAACAGCATTGGCCAGGTCTGCCCCTGTTAGCCCGGGCATTGTCTGATCAGTGATGAGCAGGTCAAAATTGTTCGGATTACCATGAAATTCTTCTAATGCTTCCTGGCTGTCCGTAAAGCATGTCACAATATATCCATTGTTGGTTAATCTTCTCTCACAAATCTTAGTGAGAAGAGGATCATCATCAACAACCATAATTCTTTCACTCCTGCCAGCTGCAGTAAGAATATCTTCTTCATCCAGCTGAGGTGATTCCTCAACGGGTTTTTCTGAGAAAGGTATAAAGACTCGAAAAGTGGTTCCTTTTCCTACAGCACTTTCAACATCGATAAAGCCTTTACAATCATGGGTGATTCCATGGACGACAGCTAGTCCCAGTCCTGTTCCTGAACCCATCTCCTTTGTTGTGAAATACGGTTCAAAAATCCGTTTTTTATTTTCCCCATCAATACCACATCCTGTATCAGACACTGAAAGGACAATAAAAGGACCTGCTGGAATGTCTAATTCGACAGGGATTTTCTCTGGGTTAATCTCTTGGCGATCCAAATTTATTCTTATAAGCCCCTTTCTGTCAGGCATTGCTTGGGCTGCATTATTGCAGAGATTGATTATAATCTGATGAAGATTGGTGGGGTTCATCAGAACAGTACCGCAATGTGAATCAATCTCTTCTTCAATAACAATGCTTGTCGGTAGGGTAGCTCGTAGCATCTTCAAGGCTTCTTTAATAGTCAAATGTGGATAGATGTGTTGTTTGATCATCCCTGTTTTTCTGCTGTAAGCAAGAAGGTGTTTTACCAGATCCGCCGCTCGTCTTCCGGAAGTGATAATTCCTTTAATGTCCTGTCCTATTTGACTTTCTGGAGAAACATCTTTCTCAATAAGTTCAGCATACCCTAATATAGCTGCAAGGATATTATTAAAGTCATGGGCAATGCCTCCGGTCAAGGTGCCTACTGCCTCCATTTTCTGGGACTGTCGAATTCTCTCTTCAAGGGCCTTCTGTTCGGTAATATCTTTTGCTGTATGGACGAAATACTCTAGATCTCCATTAGAATTTGTAATTGCTGAAGAAGATACAAGAAATATTTTGCCAAGGGTTTCATGCTCCACTATCTCCGAATGGTTTCCTGTATCCTTGACAGTCTGCACCATAGGACAATCCTGGCATGGTTCTGATTTACCTGTAAATAATTCATAACAGTACATGCCGTTTAATTGGCTGTATTCTGCTTTGAAAAATGTATACGCAGCTTTATTGGCCCGAACAATACGCATCTCTTTGTCCTGAATGGTGACAATATCCGCCATGGCATCAAAGGTTTTCTCCCATTGTTTTTTGGCCTCAACAATTGCACGTTCCGCCTCTTTCCTTTTGGAAATATCAAAAGCCGTGAATGTCACACCAGCAGACAAATCAGGCGGATAAAGAGGTGTTGAACTCAACAGGACATTGATGATCGTGCCATCTTTTCTAAGCCATCGTGTTTCCACAGTCCCGGTTCCATGTTCAGATATTTGTCGATATTTTTCTTCGCCAACCCAATTGAACTCTTCTTCAGTGGGGTAAAGCATTCTGGCATTTTTATTAATAAGTTCATCTCGCTCATAGCCAACAATTTCACACAACCGATCATTTGCTTTGATTATAATTCGATCCTTAACCAAACCAATTCCAATTGGAGCGGCACGAAAAATACTTTCTTGGTTATTCAGGCTTACCCTTAAAGCCTCCTCAGCTTCCAACTTCTCTGTTACATCTTCAACCATTTCAATAGCACCTACCACCTTGCCCTCTTTATCTTTGACTGGGGTGGCAATAATACGATAGTTTATAAAACTATCACCTGAGGGCGTGCTTGTAACAGACTCGTGGGGTACACCATCATTGAGCGTTTTAATAGTTGGACAATAGGAACAGATTTCTTGGCGTGGTGGGTTATTAAAAGCCTTGTAGCAGATCGGTTTCTTGGAAAGATCAATTTGGGGGAACCAATCCATCATTTGTTTATTAAGGGAAAGAATTTCCATCTGAGGACTAATTGCTGAAATTCCGATTCCGATATTATCAACTACACTCCGGTAACGTTCTTCACTTTCACGCAGTGCGTTTTCTAGTTCTTCGTAAGACGGCTTCTTTTCCATAACGTTATATAAAGTTTAATATTTAATAAGGTGCGGAAGTTCTTCATTACACCTCCATTAAAGTTAATTTACTTAATAATGCAACGTTTCACTCTAATATATCTTTCAAACACAATATTTTCAGATATGGCATGAGGTGTAAAATCAGATCAAGAAATAGTTGAGATTGATATGGATAAATTTGTGACTTGATCTGGCAAGGTCATAAATTGTAATCCAATGCCTGGTTTATATTCTTCCTGAGTATTTCAGGAAGGACTGGTCAGTGAGGCAGGTATGTTCTGATAGTCTTTGGGAGGGTTTTAGCTTTGGGTACGTTGTCTCTGGATCTCAAAAAGAACAACAGCTGCTGCAACTGAGGCGTTCAGGGAATCCATAATACCGGTCATCGGAATGGAAACTTCAAGATCGGACTGCTTTCTTACCAGTGGCCTTATTCCCTTTTCTTCACTGCCGATAACCAGGCATAGCGGTAAGGTAAGATCAGTTGAGTATATAGTCTGCCCTGAACCCTTGAGGGTTGAACAGATCCATATGTTTTTTTCTTTCAGCTTCTGCAGCATCCTGACCAGGTTGGTGGTCAGGCATACAGGCAGATGGGGCAGGGCGCCTGCCGATATTTTCAAGACAGTGCCGCTCAATGGCGCTGATCTGTCTTTAGGAAGAATGAGTCCGTCTGCACCTGCGGCAACAGCTGTTCTTATGATGGCCCCGAGATTATGAGGATCCTGGATTGAGTCAAGGGCAAGAATAAGAGGGGTGTCTTTTTCTGCCAGCATTTCCATGAATTCCTCATCGGTGAGGGTTGCGTGTGGCATGACCTGGGCAATAACGCCCTGATGGTTCATGTGCATGTCTTCAGGCTGCCGGATCTTTGACACAAATTTCACTTTGACGTCATGGCTTCTGGCCAGATCGATTATTGCCTGTAACTTAGTGCTTCCTTTCCCCTGAAGAATTGATATGCTCTGAATTGTCCGAGGTTGAGAGCGCAACAGTTCAAGTATAGGATGTATCCCCCACATTATAGATTGGGAAGATTCCTGTGGGGGCTGTTGATCTTTTTGAGAATGATTGGTCATGTCAGGACATTGGGGGCATTGAGAGAGGCTTACCTTCTGGCCCTCTTCTTTGGCGGCTGCGTTCAGCAATTATTATCGATTTTAGGGCCTCGACAGCTTTATCAAGACTGTCATTGACTACCAGGTAGTCATATGATGGTGCATCTGACATTTCTTTTCTTGCATTTGCAAGCCGTAATTCAATGATTTCTTTGCTGTCAGTCCCTCTCTTAAGAAGCCTGTTTTCCTGCTCCTGCCATGATGGCGGGATGATAAAAACAGAGGTAGACTGCAAATCTTCTGAACTTCGAACCTGTCTTGCTCCCTGAACATCTATGTCGAGAAAGACATCCAGCCCATCGTTGAGTTGGCGTGTTATTTCCGTTTTGCTCGTCCCGTAAAAGTTGCCATGGACTTCAGCCCATTCCAGGAATTCATCGTCGGCACACATTTTCTGGAAGATATCTCTCTCTACAAAATGATAATCTATTCCATTCTGTTCACCGGAACGCGGCGATCGGGTCGTGTGGGAAACAGAAAAAACGGTACCCTCAATATCTGACATCAGCTTTTTTAATATGGTTGTTTTGCCGGTTCCTGAAGGTGCTGATATGATGAGTAAACTACCTTTCATTACACATCCTCCAGGGAGCCTCCGGACGCGGCTGGGGAAAAGCGTTGGGTGACAGTTTCAGGCTGTACAGCGGAAAGAACGACATGGCTGCTGTCAAGGATGATTATCGAGCGGGTTTTTCTCCCTTCTGTCACGTCAATGAGTTTTTTCTGAGCCTTTGCCTCATCTTTGAGCTTTTTGATGGGTGACGATTTGGGATTGACGACAGCGAGGACACGGCCAGCCACAACAGCGTTGCCGAATCCTATATTTATCATTCGATTGTCCATGGTGAAAACAGGTTTGAGGTTAAGGGTGTAGGGTTTAAGGGTGATTTACAGCGAAAATATTTTCTATTCGATATTCTGGACCTGTTCTCTCATTTTTTCGACTTCATTTTTGAGTTCAACGGTGAGATGTGCAATAGAAGCATCGGATATTTTCGAGGCGGTTGTGTTTATTTCCCTTAAAAATTCCTGGAGAAGAAAGTCGAGTCTCCTGCCAACGGGTTCCTGTATATCGAGAAAATGGCGGAATTGATCTATATGGCTGTAAAGCCTCACAATTTCTTCTGTTACATCTGCTTTGTCAGCGAGAAGAGCAATTTCCTGATCAAGTCTTTCGGGGGTGATTTCAGAATTTTCAAGAAGTTTACTTACTCTTTCCTTGAGGGCTTGTTTTTTCTGATCTACAAGATCAGGGATTTTTTCTCCTATCTTTTTTACAGTATCATAAACAAATTGCAGCCGTTGCATGAGATCGTTTTTCAGGCTGGCGCCTTCACGCTCTCTCATATCCTGGCATTTGGCTAAAGCGTCAAGAACAGTATTGCGAAGGGCAGGCCATATTTGTTCAATGTCAGTTTCCTTGTTTGTTGCTTTGATGACATCTGGAAAGTTTGCCAGGAGAGACAGATCATCATTTGTTGCAGGCTGGTTTGTTTCTTTTTTTAATTCAAGGAGGCATTTGTAATATTGCTGGGCAAGATCATGATTGACGTGAAGTTCCTTCACTTCAGCGCTCTGGCCGGAAGGAGTTATCATGACATCGATGTGTCCTCTTGTGATATGCCCTGATACTTCTTTTTTTATCTGTTCTTCAAGGCCGGCATATTGCCGTGGAATTTTAAGCCGGATGTCGCAGAATTTATGGTTTACCGAGCGGATTTCAACGGTCCATCCCATCAGGCCATCTGCTGCATCGCCACGGCCAAAAGATGTCATACTTGCAGGATAATTCATGAAACAGCCTCCAGAAGATCTTTTTGTGAAACAGTGGCTGTCCCGACTTTGCCGACAACGATTCCGGCAGCATAATTTGCAAGGACAGAAGCCTCGGCATATCCAAGGCCGCTCGCTAATGAAAGGGCCAGGCTTGCGATAACAGTGTCACCGGCACCAGTAACGTCATATACCTCCTTGGCCTTTGTGGGGATCTTAAATACAGGCGCCCCTTTTTCAAGGAGAGCCATTCCTGATTCGCCGCGTGTGATGAGGACGGCTTTGCAGTCCAATGTCTTCTGGAGGTTTACGGCGGCGAGGTTCAAAGACGTATCGTCATGAATTTTAATCCCTGACATTTTTTCAGCTTCATGATTGTTGGGGGTAATAATGGTGGCGCCATGAAAAAGAGAGATATGATCAGGTTTAGGATCGACTATGACTGGAATATGTGGGTGAGAGGCAATTTTGGTGCGGAGATGGTCCATAACCGTTTTATTGATTACCCCTTTTGCATAGTCAGATATGATTACTGCATCAAAAAGGTGCAGTGATTTTTCCAGGAAGGTGCAGAGTTCCGATATGATTTCATTTGACAGCGGTCTGGAATCTTCCCTGTCAAATCGGACAACCTGCTGGTTTTGGGCAACAACCCTGGTTTTCTTAGTCGTGGGCCTGCTTTGATCTTTAATGATGCCGTCTGTTGAAGAGTCAATGTCGCCAAGAAGATCAAGCAGTTTTCCGCCCATCCAGTCTGAACCGATAACACCGCAAAGAGAAGCTGTCCCACCCATGGCGGAGATATTGTGCAGGACATTTGCAGAGCCTCCAAGCAGGAGGTCCTCTTTGGTGACGTTGACAACGGGAACAGGGGCTTCAGGGGAAATACGGTTTACAGAACCCCAGATGAAATGATCGACTATGATATCGCCGATCACCAGTATGTTTGCTTTCGAAAAACGGCTGATGGCCTTTTTGAGGTTTTCTTTATCTATATCCGAGTACACTTGGAATTCCTGCTAAATGAAATAAGATGGCGTCGTAAAAAGTCCGATCTACTGCGTTGTAGCCTTGTATATCAAACTTTTTACTTAGCCATCCCGAGGCTTTTTACGAGATTGTCAAATAAGGTTGCGCTATTTTAAACGCTACTATGCACAATCCTAGGGTCCTCTGTCTGAGGCCTTTTGAATTGTGCATACGTTTCGCGTTGACCAAAAAGATCAACTATAACAGAAATTAAGCGGATTCGGGTAGGAAAACCTGTCTCTGGCGTGTAGGATTGTATTTTTGTTCCGGCAAAGATTCTTCCTTGCCTGCTGAGCCTCCAACAATATTTATAAGATTCTCAACAATAGTATTCATTTGGTCGGCTTCTTCTGTCAATGTATGAGCAACATTGGATGAGTCGTCAGCAACTGCGGCAATCTGTTGAACTGATTTATCCATTTCATTGACTGCAATATTGACCTGGCTAATTGCTGAGGCTTGTTCTTTGGAAGCGGTTGATGTCTCATCGGTCAGTGTTGCAGATTTAAGGGAACTTGCCTGTATTTCTTTAAGAATAACTTCCACTTCTTTAGCGGCCGATACCATTGAGGCCACATTTTTTTGTGATGATTCAATCAGGACAGCGGTATTTTTGGCCGCTTCAGCACTTCGCTGGGCAAGATTTCTCACCTCTTCAGCCACCACTGCAAAGCCTGCTCCTGCTTCACCGGCCCTGGCTGCTTCAACAGCTGCATTCAAAGCAAGAAGATTTGTCTGAAAAGCAATATCGTCAATTGTTTTAATGATATTGACCGTCTTATTGGAAGATTTTTGAATTTTATCGATAGAATCAGCCATACTCTCCATGGACAAAACACCTTTTTTTACTGAATTTACAGTTTCACTCATCAGTATATCTGTCTCACGGGATCGATCTGCATTCTGATTCGCTGTTGATGAAATTTCTTCCAGTGCCGCAGCAGTTTCCTCCAAACTTGCCGCTTGTTGGCTTGAGCCTTCAGCAAGCTGGTCACTGGATTCCGTAACCCTGTGTGAAATAGTAAACAGGTTGTTGAAGTTAAGTCTCAATTTAGAGATGATATTGGTTAAGGGAACAATAATAGCTCTTCGTAATATCAAGATAGTGCCACATATGGCAACAGAACAAACTACAAACACAAGTATAGTCGTATATATTAGATTTTTTCTTTCTTCAGCAATCTGCTTTGTATAGTCTTTGGTGAGCCAGAGCCAGGATACAATCTGTCCTGCAGAGTTTATCAATGGTAAACGGTCTGAGTGATAGTGTTTTTTGTTGACCTGGTAAATTTGAGCATTGTTGTTCACTTGAGCTGCACCTGTTTTCCCCAAAAGGCTTCCATACAGGTCTTTTTCCGTAGAAATGGTGAAACGGCTATCATTAATGGAAATGGCTGCAGAGCAGCTTGTTGCTTCTGCAATAGCTTTGATCCAGGTTTTTGCTGCCAAAGCGACCTCAACAAAACCTATGACATTATCGTCGTCATCAGTCACTACAGCAATGCCACAGTATTCGACAGGTATTTCGCCGGGGTTGTTTTCACTTCCTCTAAAAAAATAATGGTTGAGGTAGTCTTCGGAAGCTTTTGTGAACACTGGTAGCAGATAATTTGGAAGAGGTGATGTTTTTGCCGCATGCTCTTCATTTACTGACTGCAGGATAGCGTTATGATCTTCGTCGTAAATGCTTAGGCGGCTGAATCCAGCTCCCTCCAGGGAAAGATATAGCCCGGAAAGAATCATTTTTGCATCTTTATTATTAGTGTTCAGTAAAAAGTCCTGTAATTCAAAAGTGTTCAGAAGCGTTGTGAGCGCTTTGTCAAGTTTCATGTCCTGACGATGCAGAACTCCTGATAATGCAATTTCATAGCCCTGGCGCAGACTGGTATTATTTTCCTGATCCAGTCTTTGGACATCACGAAAGTGCATCATCGACATTACAATCAAAATTGCTGCCAGAGATAGAAAAAAAATACCGAGTATCTTTATATTTAAAGAAATATTACGCTGCACTGGATACCCTCTTTTGGTTTAGGTATTAGACGTTACCTTCACAGCAATGATGGCTGTGAAAAGTCGATTTTAGGGTATTGCAGTCATTTCCACTTTCGCATAAATGACTGCAATTTTAAAGAGTTAACATTGTTATGGGTCCCCGTTTTTACGGAGAGGGCGACTTTTTACGAAGCCATCAATAATACAAGTTAATCTCATGTGAGATGAGCATCTTTTTATGCACTGATACGATACTTCAAAGTCTGCGTTAATAGCAGGTTTGCTATAACTGCTTCATGCCGTTATCACAGATGTATTTTTTTGCTTTACGTTTTAATTTAGGGTTGTTTTGAATTTCGGTGATGAGGTGGGGGTAGCCTGCGCGAAACCATACAATATTGTCTGCGCTGTAGCCCCATTCAGTTATGGCTTTAAATGATGCATTGTAGCTTCTATGGCATTTTGGTCCTTGACAGAATAAAACAATTTTCGCATTGTTTTTATCGAGACCTGCATCACTGATCGCAGCGGCAAGTGTCTCTTCTGTCATATCATTGCCCTGCTTTCCTGTCTTGTTGAATGGAAGCAGGATAGCATTCCGAACAGTTCCCGTTGTGAAGAAACTTTCAGGCCGTGTATCTATCCATAATACCTTCTCATCTGAATTAAGCTGATTGATGGCCTCCTGGGCATCCCAGATCGGAGCACCCCATGGAAGTTTTTTGAGTGATTTGGAAAGATGCTCACCAGGAATCTGACCTTTTTCTACTTCATTGGCATAAACGCTTCCAGCCATACACGTCAAAGTAAAGAGTAATGTAAAAAGGAAATAGCCTGACAATTTGATGTTTCGTGGTCTCATTTTATTTCTCCCTTAAGATAGATTTACTTCGTTTTTGTTTCGGTATTATTACCCAACACTTTTAGTATATGGAAAAAAAAGAGAAAGTCAAAAAAAGTTTTAAATATTTTCAGGTTAACTTATTGTAGTAACGGTTAAAAAAAACGTCTAGGGTGAAAAATACATAAATATGTCAAGATAATTGTTTTCCGAAAAATATTGTGATAAAATTATTTTTTGGGTAAATGCACGGTATAGTATTTATCGTACTGCACATATTGGCCCTTAAAAAATTGATGGTCTCGATAAAAGTCATCACCCCTACAAAAACTGGTATCCAGGTTGGTGCGAACTTATTGAAATTACTTGATTCCAGTCTTCGCGGGTATGACTCTAAGACACAATATTCGTCTTTCGCGAGGTCATCGAAATTAAGGAATACAACATTATTATTAAGTAACTTGTGAAAGTATTTCACGCTTACAGTACGTTTTAATTTTTCAAGGAGGATTGTAGATGAAGAAGAAAATGTTGAAGAAGTTCATTCCATTCATGGTTTGCGCTTCATTTTTTGTCAGTGGTTGTCAACAGACTGGTCAGAATGCAGCTGCAGATCAGGCCATGAAAGTTGAGTCGGTAGTTAAGGCCCAGGGAAATGTTTACAAAGGCAAAGTAGCTGGCGTATCCAATAAGGCCAAAACTATTTCTATTACAGTTGGTAAAGGTGATGCTGCCAAGACCATGATGGTCAAATTCAATGACCAGACAAAAGGTATGGAGCATGCTGCTAAAGGTGAAGCGGCAATAATCAAATATGAGGTTATCGGCACAGATAAGATTGCTGTCGAAGTAAAACCTAAGCTTGCTAAGCTTCCAGAAGGTACGACAGAGGTTGATACTGAGTATTTAGCAAACCTTGTATCCCAGGGAACTGAAAAAGGGAATTATTTCCTGGTTGACTCCAGGCCTGGTAGTCGCTTTCATGAAGGCACAATTCCAACATCTGTCTCTATTCCGGTTCCTAAAATTAAAGGTGAAGGCGCACTTGCCGTTTTGCCTAAAGACAAAAATATCCAACTTGTATTTTACTGCGGAGGCCCTACCTGAGGCATGAGTCCAGAGTCCGCAGGTCTTGCGGTCAAAGCCGGCTACACAAACGTTAAAGTATACCTGAAAGGTGTTCCTGCCTGGAAAAAATCAGGTCGTAACGTTGTTGCAAGTACAAAGCATGTAAAAGATGGTAATATTGTTCTGGTGGATTTACGTCCTACTTCTGAATACAAACAGGGCCATATCCCAAGAGCATACAGTGTGCCTCTTGAAGATATGGAAGACCTTGAAGATGATCTTCCTGCAAGCATGGCTGCCCCGGTTGTTCTCTATGGAACTGGTGATGACAAAGCGTATAAATTCGTAAAGAAGCTTGGTTATAAAACCACCTCTATTTACCAGGGTGGAGTTGACGCCTGGGTTGCTTCTGGGAATCAGCTTTCTACAGATGCAGCTCCGGAAGAAATCACCTGGAAACGTATTCTTGGCAAAGGTGAGGTTACAGTTGCCGCATTTAACAAGGTCGCAGATGGTGAAGCGCCTGGTGGAGTCATCCTGGATGTAAGAACAAAAGATGAGGCTGCAGAAGGTATGTTTGACAACGCCATTCATGTGCCCCTTGATGAACTCCAGGCTAAAATGAACGAGATTCCAAAAGACAAAGAGGTTATGATTCATTGTTCTACTGGCGCACGCGCAGAAATGGCCTATAAAGAGCTGAAGGCTGCCGGTTTTAACGCCTATTACCTTGTCGCTGATGTAGAGTGTGATGAAGATGGATGTGAAACAGCAGAAGAGTAGTCATTGCTCTCTTGAAGTAAGTGATTAATAAAAAAAGGCGGTAGATGTTTACCGCCTTTTTTTGTTTCTTTCCGAAGGGAAGGATTATTACATATGCAGGCAGTAGATATTCGGATAAGCGGTATTGAAATAGATTTTGAACTGGCAGGGAACCTTGCAGAAGACCTGGTTCGTCGAGATATAGAATCTCCAATGCTTCTATGCTGGAGTGACAGTGTAAAAGGTCTCCATTCTCCTTCGGGTGTCCAGTGTGAAATTAAAGGCGAACCGGGATGGGAAGTATATGGCAGAAGTCATGGAGGTCAGTACAGAATAAGCGTCAATAACGATGAATACGTTTTTATTTTTTGTTAGTAAGTGTCCTGGCGAGTTCAAGCCTCAACAATAGTCGACGGCCCGGCCAGGGAATAGCAGAAAAAGAGCTTGGTTTATTTATTCCTTTTTCCATTAGCTGATAGGCCCAGAAGCCATCGTCCTGTTTTATAACCTCACTTATTTCTCCCACCTTGAGTTTGCCAAGTATATTGTCCAGGTTTTTATCTGGAGAAAGATAATGGCGTGGAAGTTGAGCCCCAAATTGCCGCGATCCTGTCTGTGAATGTTGTTTGGCTACTGTGACTGGATTTTTTCCTTTAACTATCATCTCTCTTGCTTTCTCACAGTTTTCCCTTTGTGTTACTGATTTTTCCAGTGAATCGTAAATGTGCACGAAGCGGAAAATTCCACGTAGATCAACCCATGGCAGAGATATAGAATTATTTCCTTTGATGATTTGTATGCTTTTAGGAATAAATGTCCTGCTGGCTTCAATAAATTCCTTTTTTCTTGTCCAGATGATGTGCTGGTATTTCTCATCTGAATTATTGCTGCTTCCATTAAGTGACCGAAGGGCAGAAATAATTTCAGTCTCCTCGGTTTGATCTCTTGAAATGTTGGAGGAGGGACTCGAAAATGAAATAGCTTGTGCAGGTTGTTTGAATTCAGAGAGAGCTTGAATGTATGGCTTGCTTCGGTCCTTTTTATTGAGAAGGTGTCCCAGGCTGAATAGTGATATTCCATCGAAGGGAAGTCCGGAAATAGAATGGCTCTCCTCTTTAATATCTTCAGAGGTTTTTATATATGCCCCGAGGCCGGCATGAATTGATATGCCTGTTTTATCAATTACTGAAGCCACATTCCATAACTGCCTGCTGACCCTCTCTTTTTCACCAAAATAGGCCATGGGGTAAAGCTGGTCGACAAGACCTTCGCCGGACCATCCATGCCAGTCTTGGCCTTTTGTAATAAATGCTGAAAGCATATCCGGGAAAATTGCGGCGGATAAAATGATATTCCGATCTTTCTTGTTAAGAGTATTGCGCATACCTCTTACCATTTCCGTTACTTCAGCGGCACGCATTGCAGCCCAGATCATTGTTCCGGTGGTAAGTATCTGATCTTCTTTTTTCATGGTGCCGTCGATCCATGACATAATATCATTGTGAGAGAGAGTGTCAGGAAGCCAGCCCGGGTCGAAACCCCATTGTTCCATGTATCTTTGAGATAAATCGGTGCCGTAACCATACGAGAGGCCAGGATATCGAATGAAATCCAGGTGAATTCCCATGATATTATATTTCTCGATCAACTCCTGAACAATTGTGAGGAAATAGCTGCGATAGGCAGGAGAAGAAGGATCGGCATAAATACCTTCTATCCAGCCCTGAGCGAGCTCAAGCGGGGAATATTCAGAGACGGATCTGTCATTATTGTCCTGAAGTATCCAGTTGTTTTCCTGTTGTGCTGGATGCAGGGGGTCTTCCGGCAGGGTTTCCCCTGTCCACAGGTAAAAGACATTGAGCCAGGCTTGGATTGAATGAGAACTGCACTGGTCAAGAACTGTTGCCAGTGGGTCAAAATCAGCAGGTTGGTTTTTCAGATCTTCTGATCTGGGGGCAATGTCACTTTCATAATAGGAATCGGCTCTTCCTCTCACCTGTACAAGGAGATGATCAAAATTATTCTTTGCTTCCCTGCAGATATCTTTTATTTCCGACGGGGAATCAATATCCCATCGTATAACCCATGCTGTAGTGTCAAGATGCGAAGCAGCATGGCTTAGACCCTGGAAATTAAAGATAAGAATACATAGTGTATACAATGCGATATGGATGATAAATGTCATCTACTTGATTAATTTGTAACCAGATGGTATTGGATTTCGTTGCATATCCTCTAAAATCGTCAATTTAAAACGTAATAGACACATGACAACTGAAAAAAAATTCCCTGAAGGAATGGTGCCTCTGGGAAGTTCAAAATTTACATTCGAGTGCCACGCAGGTTTACCCTGTTATATGACCTGTTGCCGTAATGTTGATATGCTTCTGTATCCATACGATATTCTCCAGTTGAAAAATAAGCTTCAGGTCAGGTCAGACGAATTTCTTGGAAAATATTGCCGGGTAGTAAAAGGTGATAATCCTTACTTTCCGTCAGTAATGATGAAAATGAATGCAGAAAACGCCTGTCCCTTTCTTTGTGAGCAGGGGTGTTCTGTATATGAAAACAGGCCCTCGGCATGCCGGATGTATCCACTTGAGAGAGCAGTAGACCGTTCTCCGGAAAGGGGAAGGGCTGAAGAGTTTTATTTCCTGACCAGTCATGACTATTGTAAGGGCCATGGCGAAACCAGAGAGTTGTCGGTCAAAGAATGGTTAAGGGATCAAAAACTCCTTTTTCACAATTCCATGGCTGAACAGTGGACAGAAATGGATACATTGTTTGCTGCAAATCCATGGTCCGGGGAAGGGGCTGCCGGCCCCATGCAGAAGCTCGCTTTTATGATCTGTTATAATATCGACGGCTTCAGGGATTACGTCAATCATCACAACCTTCTGGCTCAGTTCAAAATGGCCAAATCACGGATTCGGTCAATAGAGACAGACGATGAGGCCCTGCTTGCCTTCGGATTCGACTGGCTAAAGCTTATCCTGGCTAATCGACCGACTCTGAAAAGAAGGGGATGAGATTAATTAGAAATTACGAATTATGAATTAGGAATTGTTGGTTTTTTTCTATTTATTCGTAATTTCTAATTTTTAATTCCTCATTGGTTTTCGACTCTGTCTGCTTTCTATTTCTGGCTTCTGCATGTTATAGCTCACCGCTCCATACCCCATCGTTGTTTCAATATAATCCGAGAACTCCTTGCACGGGTTAATCGTTAAATCTTCCGGAATATCAATGTCGGCTTCCCCCCTCTGGTCAAAATGGAGTGTGAAAGATATTGGGCAGGGGCCATGGTTCTGGTGGAGGATTTTTTTAACAGCTTCAAGCTTGGGGCGGCTTACCTGGTCTGACATGAGTTGAATCCTGGCACTTGTTGTGTACTTTACCCAGGCATCTTTCAGGGAATCAATCTGGTCTGCAAGAATTTTTATGTTTCCTTCTTCCTCTTTCTGCATGACCCCCTGGATGATAAGAGGGTTATCTTCCTGTAGAAGATGTGAGCAGATGGCAAAAATTGTGGGGAATGCTATTACTTCCACAGTTCCTGTAGTGTCCTCCAGGGTTAAAAACGCCATGGAGTCACCTTTTTTGCTTTTAAGATGTTTTATGGTCTTGATAAGGCCGCCAATTCTTACTGCTGTACTATCCGAACATTCATTCAATTCCATTATTGGAGAATGTACCACCTGTTCAAGTTCTTCGCGGTACTCATCAAGAGGATGTCCTGTGATATAAAAGCCAACAGTTTCTTTTTCGTAGAGCAGTCTTTCTTTTTTGCTCCACTCTGGAATATCTGGCATCGGAATGGTCGTGGATTTTGCTCTTGTTTCTTCAGGCATAAGAGAGAACAGCGACAACTGACCGCTCTCTTTGTCTCGCTGGGATGCCTGGGCCTGTTCCATTGCCTGGTCAAGAATGGCAATCAGCTGAGATCTTTTTGTTTTGAACGAATCAAAGGCTCCTGCTTTGATCAGGCTTTCAATGACCCTGCGGTTGACTTTGCGGGAATCAACCCGGTTGCAGAAGTCACCCAGGGATTTATATGGACCATCTTTGGCCTGTTCCTCCAGAATTGAATCAAGAGCTGCGCCGCCAACATTTTTTACAGCAGCTAATCCAAACCTGATTCGATCATTAATAACGGTAAAGTCACGATCGCTTTCATTGATGTCCGGCGGAAGGACATCAATTTCATGATCTTTGCATTCACTGATATACAGGACAACCTTATCTGTATTATTCATATCGCATGACAAGAGAGCAGCCATGAACTGGGCAGGGTAGTGTGCTTTGAGGTATGCAGTTTGATACGCGATAAGGGCATAGGCGGCGCTATGGGATTTGTTGAAACCATACCCTGCAAACATTGCCATCAGATCAAAGATTTTTTTTGCTTTGTCTGCAGGAAAATCCTTTTCAGCAGCTCCTTTCATGAATTTTTCACGCTGTTCTTCCATGACTTCAGGGATCTTCTTGCCCATAGCCCGGCGCAGGTTGTCAGCATCGCCAAGTGAATAGCCTGCGAGGACATTGGCAATTTTCATAACCTGTTCCTGGTAGACAATGACGCCATAGGTCTCTTTTAAGATAGGCTCAAGTTGTGGCAACAGGTATTTGGCTACTTTTCGTCCATGCTTTGTGTCGACGAAATCATCAACCATGCCGCTGTCAAGAGGTCCAGGCCGGTATAAGGCAACAAGGGCGATGAGGTCTGAAAATACCTCGGGTCTCATTTTCATGAGCAAACCACGCATGCCTGAACTTTCAAGCTGAAAGACCCCAAGGGCATCGCCTTTACAGAGCATGTCATAGGTTTTGGGGTCGTTCAGTGGTATGGTGTCTATATCAAGCGGTTGATTGAGCTCTCTGTTTATGAGCTTCAATGCCCTGTCAATAACAGTAAGGGTTTTGAGGCCAAGGAAATCAAATTTGATAAGCCCTGTCTTCTCGGTATGTTTCATGTCGTACTGGGTCAGGACTTCACCTTTTGGCCCTTTACAGACAGGGAGATATTCAACCATTGGTTCCGGGGAAATAACGACACCGGCGGCGTGGATGGAGGTATGGCGCTGAAGCCCTTCAAGAACCATAGCGATCCCGAGGAGTTCTTTGACTGTTCCATCCCGTTGCTGGAGATCTTTAAGCCGAGGCTCCTGATCGATGGCTTTTTTTATGGTCATTTTAAGTTCATCAGGAATAAGCTTGGCAATTCTGTCCACATCGCCAAAGGGCATGGCCAGAGCTCTGCCCACATCGCGGATAACGCCTTTAGCCTTCATTGAGCCATAGGTGATAATCTGGGCGACGTGGCTGTCTCCGCCATATTTGTCGTGTACATACTTGATAACTTCGCCGCGTCTTTCCTGACAGAAATCTACGTCAAAGTCCGGCATTGACATTCTTTCGACATTAAGAAAACGTTCAAAGATAAGACCGTATGGAATCGGGTCGATATCTGTTATTTTCATAGAATAGGCAACAAGGCTGCCTGCACCTGATCCACGCCCTGGTCCTACAGGGATTGAATGATCTTTGGCCCATGTGATAAAGTCTGCAACGATAAGAAAGTAACCCGGAAAGCCCATGGTTTTTATGACCTCAATTTCCATGTCCAGTCTGGCTTTGTAGACTTTCTCCTGGTCCGGGGTAAATGGGTCTTTTTCTCTGATCTTTTGAATGCGTTCCTTAAAGCCCTGACGTGCAGTTTTCTCAAAAAGAGAGTCCAGGTTTTCTCCATCTGGAACTGGGAAAATAGGGAAATAATTATTGCCAAATTCTAGTTTCAGGTCACATCGGTCTGCAATTTTCAGTGATGTTTCAAGAGCCTCGGGGCAATCAGAAAAATCTGAGGACATCTGGGCAGGGGATTTGAAGTACAGTTGATCTGTGCTGAATCGGAATCTTTTAGGATCTGTTATGGTTTTCCCTGTTTGTATACAGAGAAGAAGTTCGTGGGCCTGGGATTCTTCCTGGTTGAGGTAATGGCAGTCATTGGTCGCAACCAGAGGGATATCGAGTTCTTTGGAGAGCTCTTTTAATCCTTTGTTGGCAATGGCCTGCTCAGGGATACCGTTTTCCTGAATTTCAAGGTATAACCTGCCTGGGAAAATATCATGAAGCTCCCGGGCCTTTTTGATAGCGAGTTCTTTGTTGTTTGCTTTGGCCAGGAGATATGGTATTTCGCCATGGAGGCAGGCGGTCATCGCGATAAGGCCATCGCTGTGAGCCTTGAGGACCTCCATGTCAATTCTCGGTTTGTAATGAAACCCCTGCAGCTGGGCAATGGACGCTAATTTCAACAGGTTTTTATAGCCATCATAATTCATAGCCAGCAGTACGATATGATAAGCTGCTTTACCTGAACTTTTAGCGCTTTTGTCGGATCGGGAATGTGGGGCAATGTAGAATTCGCAGCCTATTATAGGTTTGATGCCAGCCTTTTTGGCTTTCAGGTAAAATTCAAGGGCACCATACATGGCGCCATGGTCAGTGATAGCGACGCTGGTCATGCCAAATTCTTTACATTTTGAGAGCAGGTCATCAATCCGGATAGCACCGTCAAGGAGACTGTACTGGGTGTGGACGTGAAGATGGACAAAGTTCGCTGGTGAAGTAGATTGTTCTGTCATGTTTTTTAATGAAATCTCATAAGAATTTATGTTGATGTCTTGCGTGAAGTTTTCTTGCTATCTCTTTGTTTTATCGTTTTAATAGCGTTCTCTTTTTGTCTGGATCGTATTGCTTCACGGTTGTTATAAATGTGAGAGTAGTGTAAAGAAGGTAACTCAAATAGGAGCTTACGAAAAGGTAAAAAAAATTGTTTGTTGAGCTGTTTTTCAAGTCATAATATTCAAGTGGCGTCATTTCAAACAGTTAACAATGACAATCAAATAAACCACTATGCCAAGAAGTCATAATAAATTATGAAAAGAAACTTCTTACAGATATTATATAGACACAGAAAAAAAACTCTGTGAACTCTGCGCCTCTGTGAGAGGCCATCGAATAAAGTTTTTATTGCCGGTAAAAATGTCAAAAAACCTGAAAAAACTCCCATTAAAGAAAATTTTAATCCGTTCTACCAATTGGATTGGTGATGCTATCATGACCACTCCTGCCGTAAGGACTATTAAGGAAAATTTTCCGGATGCGGAGATAACCATGCTCGCTTTACCCTGGATGACAGATGTTTTTTCAGCAAGTCCTTATGTGGATAAGATATTTTCTTATGACAGGGCCAAAAAACATCACGGCATAAAGGGCATGCTCCGATTGAGCCAAGAACTGCGAGAATGTTCTTTTGATGCTGCCATTCTATTGCAAAATGCTTTTGAGGCTGCATTTATTGCGTTTCTTGCAGGGATACCTGTCAGGGCAGGATATAGAAGGGACGGCAGATCTCTGTTTTTAAACCATGGCATTACAATCAGGGATGAGACCAGAAAGCTTCATCAGGTATATTATTACCAGAAGATGCTAGAGGATCTGGGTCTTACATGCGGATCCAATGATCTTTTCCTGCAGCTTCCTGAAAATGAGAAAGAGTGGGCCATTGAATATAAGAAGAAAAAGGATTCAGGCCTGGTCATTGGAATAAATCCAGGTGCAGCATATGGCCCTGCTAAATGCTGGCCAGCTGAAAGATATGGTGAGCTTGCAGCTCTTCTTCATAAAAAGACAGGTGCCCATTTTGTTGTTTTCGGCACTGAGGCTGACACTGAGACAGGTAATATCATTGCCGGCCATGATAAAGATATCATTGATAATATGGCTGGAAAAACAACTCTTGCCCGGGCCATGTCGCTCATTGACATCTGTGATGTTTTTGTAACCAATGATTCTGGCCTTATGCACGTCGCGGCTGCGCTGCAACGGCCTTTAGTGGCAATATTCGGGTCCACCGATGCGGTGGCAACCGGACCATTTTCTGAAAATGCTCTGGTATTACAGAAAAAAATGTCATGTCAGCCCTGTTTGAAAAAGGAATGCTCGAAGGGCCATTTCCGCTGTATGCTCGACATCTCAGTGGAAGAAGTAGCCGAGGAAGTTATAAGGCATATCGATATTACCCGCTGAAAGTACTTCGATTCCAATAGTGTTCATTTAAATTACGAGTTCATCAACTGTGGATATTTCCAATAAACGGATACTCATCATTAAGCAAAGCTCCCTTGGTGATGTGATTCATACCCTGCCGGTTGCCCATGCAATCAAGCGCTGCAATCCTGAATGCACCATAGGCTGGATTGTTCAGAAACCCTTTGCGGGTCTTCTTGAGCGTGATCCTGCTGTTGATGAAGTTATTCCAATTGCAGTCCCTTCAACAAGTGATCCCCATGCCGGCAGGTTGGCATTCCTGCACGCAGCCAAGGCGTCTTTCACCTATCTGAGAAAACTCAGGAGGCAGTTTCGGTTAAATTCTTATGATGTAATTCTTGATTTGCATGCTTCAATTCGATCGGCAATGCTCGCACTGACAAATCCCGGTGGAATCAGAGTCGGTTTTGGTGATGCAAAGGAGCTGAATCCTTTATTTCAGCATCACAAAATTACTGT
This sequence comes from Candidatus Desulfobia pelagia, assembly GCA_014382295.1. Classification (GTDB taxonomy): domain Bacteria; phylum Desulfobacterota; class Desulfobulbia; order Desulfobulbales; family SURF-16; genus Desulfobia; species Desulfobia pelagia. The sequence goes on from JACNJZ010000084.1 coordinate 39,436, forward strand.
ACCAGAGTCAGTTGAACATGCTGTAGACAAGAACCTCCTGTTTTGTGATTTTTTAAAGTGCCCAGCGATCCAGAGCGATTTTACTCTTTATACTGACAAGAAAGACGAAGACAATGTTGCTATTTTCCTGGAAAAATCAGGATGGGACACTGCCAAACCCATAAT
>JACNJZ010000081.1 GCA_014382295.1 Candidatus Desulfobia pelagia
TTGCATGGCTGACTTACCAATGCCGCAAATTTTGCATACATTTGTGTGAGGAACCAAATTAATAAAACAGGGCTTAAGGCCGGCAATTTTCTCGATACCCTCTGTGATAAAAGTGCTCGTGAGTACGCAGGAGGTGGCCTGGTTTCCGTCAGTGTTTTGGAGATGTTGCGCTGCCTTGCTTCTGAAAAGAAGTTCGTAGGCATAGACGCGTTTGTTGAAGTTGAAAATCGGCTGCCTTGCAATATATACGTCAATCACTCTTTGTTGCCTTCCCTGTTTTTTATATCCCAAGACAGTCAGGATGTATCATTTTTTCGATCAATCTATAGGTATGGTATAGGTATTTTTTGCGAAAGTCAAAAAAAGAGAGAGGAATCGGATAAAAGAAGAGATACTGCCTGCCAAGTAATCTGCAGAGGAAGCATAGTTTCTCGTGAGGGTCTTCGTTCCTGACGAGAGGGCGCCTGGAAATTAGATAAATTGGGGAGGGTGCAGGCCATATTTTTTAATGCGATAACCTATCTGCCTCTGGGTTAAACCCAGTTCTCTGGCGGCCCTGGCTTGAACCCATCCATGTCTTTTTAGCGCCTCTTCGATTTGTTGGCGCTCGATGTCTTTAAGGGACCGATGTTTTCCCGAAGGGATATCTGGGGGAGATGAAGGATTCATGTCAGGGAGTGCCGCTTCCTGAGCAGAGACATCAGGTTCAGGAAGAACATGCAGATATGATGGCAGGTCGGATATTTTAATTATATGATGGTCAGTCATGATAACCAGGCGCTCCATGAGGTTCTGCAATTCCCGCACGTTACCCGGCCAGTGATAGTTTTCAAGAAAACTCAAAGCTTCAAGAGAAAGATTTACCTCCCTGTCGTTGTTCCTGTTGCTTTCCTGTAAAAAATGATCGATCAGCAGCGGGATGTCCTCATTGCGTTCGCGCAGCGGGGGAAGCACAATTGGAACAACATTAAGCCGGTAAAAAAGATCTTCACGGAAGGTTTTTTCTACTACGGCTTTTTCGAGACTGCGGTTTGTTGCGGCAATAATCCGGACATCGACCTGTATTGATTTTGAGCCGCCCAGCCGTTCAAACTGCTGTTCCTGGAGTACCCTCAGGAGTTTAGCCTGGAGGAGTATGGGCAGTTCTCCAATTTCGTCTAAAAATAATGTGCCGCCGTCAGCGAGCTCGAAGCGGCCCTTTTTCAGGCTGACTGCCCCGGTAAAGGCACCTTTTTCATGACCCAGGAGTTCGCTTTCAAGAAGGGTGTCTGGCAGGGCGGCGCAGTTGATCTTAATAAAGGGCCTGTCCCTGCGAGGGCCGGCCTCGTGTATTGCCCTGGCAACCAGTTCCTTGCCCGTACCTGATTCTCCGAGGAGAAGAGCTGTAGCTTTAGAGGGAGATACTTTGTCAATATACCGGAAGACCTCCTGGATAATTTTGCTCTGGCCTATGATGTTATGATGGCTGAATTTCTTCTTCAGCTCAGCTTTTAGGGAAATGTTTTCTTCTACCAGGGTTTTTTCTTTGCTGGCAATTGCTTCGTGGAGGTTGAGGAACTGTGCTATGAGCATGGCAACAACAGTTAAAAAACGTATATCTTCCTCGAAAGAAACCTCGGAGTCAAAGAGCCTGTCTACAGTTAATACGCCAACAGGTTTCTCGAGTAGGATTACAGGCACCCCAATAAAAGAAATTTCTCCTTTTGCAAGGTCTTGACGGGATTGTGTGCGGTCGAGAAAAAGGGGTTCGCTTTGGATGTCAGGAACAACAAAAGGGTAATTGTTTTGAAAAACCTTGCCTATAATCCCTTCCCCAAGTCGATATACTCCCCTTCGCGCTTCTTCTTCTGACAGCCCATACCAGGCCTTTATCGTAAGCTTGCTGCCGGTTTCGTCCGGCATAACAAGAGTGGCACGCGCCATGTGCAGTTCCTCATGGAGTACTCGGAGGATTTCAGATAAAGCCTTGTCAAGGTCAAGGGCTGAACCTATAAGCTGGGCTATAGAGTAGAGAGCCTGGAGTTCCAGTTGCTCTATGCCGTGTTTTCTATTTTGTCTAAATGGCACCTGTATTCCTTTTGTTTTGTATTTTGAATCCTGGGACAGTTTTTTGATGATGGTACATGTATGCAAAGCTTGCAAAAAATAAGCCAGGTCAACCTTAAATCGTATATGGGGCTCTAGGATGCACTGGCGCTAGGGTTCTTGGTCTATGTGTCACTATGTGGAGAAGGCGATTTGTTCAACATAAATGTAATTTTACTCAGATTTGAGCACAATTATGTATGAGATCTGTATTGTTGGTCTGGCTACCTTAATGTCTCCATGGTTTCATTTTTGTCGTTTTGTTTACAAAAAAGAAGTCACCGTCTTGGTCCAGGCAGAGGAGAGAAATGACGACTGTTTTCGGTAATTAGAATATTTTTTTGCTTTATTATCATTAAGTTATTGCATTTTCGAAAAAAAAACACACCGGTGGCACACGCTTTGCCATTACCTTTCTGTAACACTATCCAATTTCAATTTATTCACATTTTTGAACATAAAGGAGGCTTCACATGAGAAAAGTAGCAATTTATGGAAAAGGCGGAATCGGCAAATCAACTACAACTCAGAACACAGTGGCGGGATTGGTCGAATTGGGTCGGAAGATCATGGTTGTCGGCTGTGACCCGAAAGCGGATTCAACACGACTCCTTCTTGGCGGTTTGGCTCAGAAGTCTGTGCTCGATACTCTCAGGGAAGAAGGCGAAGATGTCGAACTCGAAGATATCCGTAAAAAAGGGTATGGCGGAACCTGGTGCGTTGAGTCAGGGGGGCCGGAGCCAGGTGTCGGCTGTGCTGGCCGCGGGATTATTACTTCTATTAACATGCTTGAATCACTCGGTGCCTACGAAGAGGGTGAAGAGCTTGATTATGCCTTTTATGACGTCCTCGGCGATGTTGTCTGCGGTGGCTTTGCCATGCCTATTCGTGACGGCAAGGCAGAAGAGATTTACATTGTTGTCTCTGGCGAGATGATGGCCATGTATGCCGCCAATAACATCAGTAAAGGTATTGTGAAGTTTGCGCAATCAGGAACAGTACGTCTCGGCGGACTGATCTGTAATTCCCGAGCTGTAGACAATGAGAAGGAGATGATCGAGGAATTTGCCAAGAAACTCGGTACCCGGATGATTTATTTTGTGCCAAGACACAACGATGTTCAACGGGCTGAAATCAACCGAAAAACAGTTATTGAATGGAAGCCGGAAGTTGAGCAGGCAGACGCTTATCGTGGCCTGGCTAAAGCCATTGACGAAAACAAGGAGTTTGTCATCCCCACCCCGATGGAAATCGAGGAACTGGAACAACTTCTCATGGCCTATGGACTCATGGAAGCAGCATAGCTGAAAAGGAAAACACCATTTAGGTATGAATACCAACTAGATACATTTTGGAGAAAATATAATGTTGATTATGATCAGATCTATCATCAGGCCGGAAAAGGCGGACAAAACACTGGCAGCTCTTATGGACGCAGGTTTTCCCGCAGTGACTAAGTATTCAGTTGCTGGACGCGGTAAGCAGCGCGGTATTAAAATCGGCGAGGTTACTTATGATGAAATTCCCAAAGTGATGCTCATGAGCGTTATTAATGCTGCTGACAAGGACTTTTTCATTGACACCATCATGAACACGGCCAGAACCAGCCCAAAAGGTGCCTTTGGTGATGGGAAAATTTTTATCAGTGATGTGGACGAGTCTTATACCATCAGTTCCGGCACCAAAGAAACAGCTATGGCATCCGAGGGGGTTCCGGCATGAAAGAGGTGATCGCCGTTGTGCGAATAAATATGATGAACCAGACCAAGCAGGCCCTTACTGATTGCGGCATTGATGCATTTTTTGCCCATGAGGCCCATGGCCGAGGAAAGGGTTTTGCCAGTCGCCAGGTTCTGGAAGGCGTAGAGCAGGGGTACGAGGAAGCTGCATCATTGCTAGGGGAAAAAGGAAAACTGTATCCGAAGCGAATGGTAACTGCAGTGGTTGAAGACAGTCAGGTTCCTTGTGTCGTTGAAACACTCATCAACACAAATCAGACGGGGATGCCTGGTGACGGCAAGATTTTTGTTCTGCCATTAGGCGATGCAGTCCGCGTCCGTACAGGAGAAGTGGGCAAAAAAGCAATTGTCTAAGGCAAAAAAGGAGAACACCAATGGCAACAATGACTAAGAAAAAAATGGTGCAGTGGGATCCTGCCGACGTCAAAGCGGAACTTCTTTCAAAGTATCCGCCCAAGGTAGCCCGAAAACGTGCCAAGCAGATAATGATTAATGAGGCCCTGGAAAATGAAACGCCGGAAATAACCGCCAATGTACGCACCACCCCCGGTATAATTACCATGCGCGGCTGCACATATGCAGGCTGCAAGGGTGTTATCATGGGGCCCACCCGCGACATCGTCAACCTGGTTCATGGACCAATCGGCTGTAGTTTTTACGCCTGGCTCACCAGACGTAATCAGACCGATGCCGGTCCGGACGGTGATAACTTTATAAATTACTGCATGTCCACAGATATGCAGGATTCGGACATCATCTTCGGAGGGGAAAAGAAACTGGCACAGGCTATCCAGGAGGCATATGATCTTTTTCATCCCAAATCGATAGCTGTTTTTGCCACTTGTCCGGTGGGACTGATTGGCGACGATATCCATACTGTGGCAAAAAATATGAAAGAAAAATTTGGAGACTGCAATGTCTACGCTTTTAGTTGTGAAGGGTATAAGGGCGTGAGTCAGTCTGCCGGCCATCATATCGCCAATAATCAGGTTTTCAGGCATATCGTTGGTGAAAACGATGAAGAAAAACCGGGAAAATTTAAGATTAATCTGCTGGGGGAATATAACATCGGCGGCGATGGTTTTGAGATCGACCGCATCTTCAATAAATGCGGCATAACCAATATTGCGACATTTTCAGGAAATTCGACCTATGATCAGTTCGCCTCGGCCCATACTGCTGATCTGAATGCTGTCATGTGCCATCGCTCTATCAATTACGTGGCCGACATGCTTGAAACAAAATACGGTATTCCCTGGATCAAGGTGAATTTCATTGGTGCTGAGGCTACTGCCAAGTCACTGCGCAAAATCGCTGAATATTTTGGTGATAAGGAGCTTATTGACACGGTGGAAGCGGTTATTGCCGAGGAAATGCCTGCCGTGGATGAGGTCGTGAGTGATGTGAGAATACGGACTGATGGGAAAACCGCCATGATGTTTGTGGGTGGCTCCCGGGCTCACCATTACAAAGAACTCTTTAATGAGATGGGTATGAAGACTATCTCAGCCGGTTATGAATTCGGCCATCGTGATGACTATGAAGGGCGCCAGGTTATCCCTAACCTCAAGGTGGATGCCGACAGCCGCAACATCGAGGAACTTGTGATTGAAGCCGACGAGACCCGTTACAGACCGCGCAAAACCGAAAAGGAAATGAAGGCGCTCGAAAAGGCCGGTTTACAGTTCAAACATTATGACGGGTTGGCCCCGGATATGGATAACGACACTCTTATTATCGATGACCTTAACCAGTATGAGGCTGAAAAACTGGTGGAGCTGATGAAGCCAGATATTTTCTGTGCCGGCATCAAGGAAAAATATTCCATCCAGAAGCTTGGAGTGCCCATGAAGCAGTTGCACAGTTACGACTCAGGCGGCCCGTACGCTGGGTTTAAAGGTGCCATCAATTTCTATAATGAAATTGATCGGCTTGTAAACTCTAAGGTCTGGAGCTACATGAAGGCTCCCTGGCAGAAGAACCCGCAATTATCGGCGGCTTACATTTGGGAATAACCACAACAAAAGATAAAAGTGTGGAGTTGCTGTATTTTTCATTTTTTAAATGATCACATCCTTAACTCCAAACTCCACACTTTCTTATAAAGAGGCTTAGAAATGTTATTACGACATACACCAAAAGAAATACCCACTGAGCGCAAGGCCTTGACCATTAATCCGGCCAAGACATGCCAGCCCATCGGAGCCATGTATGCGGCCCTGGGTATCCACGGATGCCTGCCGCACAGCCATGGCTCGCAGGGGTGTTGCGCATACCATAGAAGTGCATTAACGAGGCACTATAAGGAACCTATCTCTGCAGCCACCAGCTCATTTACCGAAGGGGCCTCGGTCTTCGGTGGTCAGGCAAACCTGCTGCAGGCTATCAACAATATTTTTACTGTCTACGAACCGGATGTTATTGCCGTCCACACCACCTGCCTGTCGGAGACCATCGGCGACGATTTGAAGCAGATCAGGTTGAAAGCGCAGAATGAAGGAAAAATACCCGAAGGCAAATACGTCATCGGCGCACCGACTCCAAGCTATGTAGGCTCCCATGTCACAGGTTTTTCAAACATGGTCAAGTCCATGACTGAATTTGCTGAAACTACTGGCAAAAAGAATGGCAAGGTCAACATTATCCCCGGCTGGGTGGAACCGGCTGACATGGAAGAGATTAAAAGGATGGCCAAACTGACAGGAGTGAAGACCATTCTCTTCCCGGATACTTCTGGAGTTTTGAATGCTCCGTTAACTGGTGAATACAAGATGTTCCCTGATGGGGGAACTACGGTTGCAGAACTCAAATCAGCAGGTGACTCCGTCGGGACTCTGGCCCTTGGCGAATGGTGCTCCGCTGATGCAGCCAGGGAGTTAGATAAAAAAAACAAGGTGCCCTGCAATGTGCTGGACATGCCGTTTGGCTTGAAGGCAACGGATCGTTTTGTTGACGCTTTACGGAAAATTGCCGGTGTCACGGTTTCCGACGAACTAGCCCTTGAGCGTGGTCAGCTAGTGGACCTGATCTCGGATATGCATCAGTATTTTTATCATAAAAAAGTAGCGCTTGTCGGTGATCCGGACCAGCTCATTTCTATGACCGAATTTCTTGTATCCATTGATATGTGTCCTGTCCATATTATTACAGGCACGCCTGGTAAGAAATTTGAGAAACGCATCCGGGAGATCACCAAGGACATGCCCTTTGAGGTCAATGTCAAGGCTAAGGGCGACATGTTTCTGCTGCATCAGTGGATGAAAAATGATCCTGTTGACCTTCTCATTGGTAACTCCTACTGCAAGTATATGGCCCGGGATGAAGACGTTCCATTGGTCCGCTGGGGGTTCCCCATCCTTGACCGTCAGGGCCACCAGTACTTCCCAACGGTTGGCTACAAGGGAGGACTGAGGCTGCTTGAAAAAATCCTGGAAGCTTTGCTTGATCGTAAGGACAGGGATGATCCTGAAGAGAAATTTGAACTTGTCTTATAATAACCTGAATCGACCGGGTAATTTCCGGTCGATTACCTCTCTACTTTTGGCGGAACAGATATGAATGTTATTCCTTTCCCAAAGGAAGCTCAGTGTTGCTGCAATAAAACCGGAAATCCTGTGCCGGTTCTGCATGTTCCGGCAGCACAACGTTCCAATGCCCGGGGGCGATTTGCTGCAACGGAAAAAGCGATACAGGCGATGATGCCTGTTGAAGCCTTTAACTGGGTGGATAAGACTCTGGGGAAACTCAACGTCGATGCTGTGTATATAACCGGTCCGGGAGACCCTTTGGCTGTGCCGGGTCCAACTATGGAAACGTTGCAACTTTTAAAAGGGAAATTCCCTCAACTCGATCTGGGTATCACCACCTTGGGTTTGGGGGGCCAGTCGTCTGCGGACATGCTGGCACAAAACGGCGTGAACGCTGTAACCCTTCTGGTGGATGCGGTTGATGCTGACATTATTAAATCACTTTATACCTGGATACGTCCCGGAAAAAAAACGATTCCCCTGGCCAAGGCTGCAGAGATCCTTCTTGACGAACAGATGAAGGCTATACTGGCCTTTAAAGAATCAGGGTTTGCAGTTGATATCAGGACTACAGTTTATCCAGGAATCAATGATGAGCATGTTGAGGATATAGCTCGAAAAATGGCGAGTCTGGAGGCGGACTCCATGACTCTTTTGCCCTGCAGGGAAATCGATGCAGAGAATGGACCGCAAGCACCTGACGACCTCTTTATGGTGACACTCACAGAAATCGTCTCACAATACATTGCTGTCAACACAATCGACCCAGAGGGCGAAAATGAGAACGCAGCACAAGGTGTAGACAGTGTCTGTTCGACGCCTTTAACGCCTAAGCCCACTGCCGAACGCTCTAACGTGGCAGTGGTCAGTTCAAATGGCATGGATGTGGATTTGCATCTGGGACAGGCATTCAAAATTTTGATTTATGGACCTAGAGCAGATGGCCTTGCCTGTCTTTTAGAAACTCGTTTGGCCCCGGAATCTGGTGGTGGCGGTTCCCGCTGGGAGAAACTTGCAGACAGTCTAGGCGATTGCTTCGCTCTTCTCACGTCCAGTGCCGGTGGTAACCCCCGGAAAATATTAAGTAATCGCGGTATTTCCGTCATTATCACAGAAGACAACATTGAAGGTATGGTTGATGTGCTTTATGGCGGTGGTAAGAAAAGCACATGCAAAAAATGACAAAATTTCCACGAAACCCACGAAAGGATACGAAAGTTAAAGTGCTTGTTGTTTGCGGGGTTTTAAGAGCTATCTATTGAAAGCTTAGGGTTGTGATCTTTGAATAAGGAGTAAGTTTTTTTTGTGTTTTTTCGATTTTGTGCAAGCACGCTTATCTGTGGGTTTT
>JACNJZ010000151.1 GCA_014382295.1 Candidatus Desulfobia pelagia
TGCTCGCTAGCGGTGTCATTGCCAAAATGAAAAGTGCTCACATACCTCGGTATGCTGCGCTTTTTAATTTTGTCATTCCTTGCTAGCAAACAAAAATTCTAATTTTTCAAGGTACCTTCTACTGAAATTGGTGCAAAATATGACTCTTTACCGGCAACTTGTAATTTTCACATTGATCCTTTTCGCCCTTCTTTTTTCCGGGACGTGGCTGGCAAAACTTGAAAGTACCCGGTCGTTCCTGCTGGATCAGTTGGCATCACATGCCCAGGATACGGCTACTTCTCTGGGAGTGTCAATTTCTCAGCATTTCCAGGAAGATGACATGTCGGCCGTGGAGACACTTGTGAATGCCGTGTTTGATCGTGGCTATTATATGGACATAATAATCAAAGATACCGATCAGAATATTTTGCTGAAACAATCTCTTGGTGTAACCATCGAAAATGTTCCGCAATGGTTTATCAAAAGGGTTCCGCTGAAAACCCCGGAGGCATCGGCCAATATTATGAAAGGCTGGGGAAAGGTCGGATCGATTTATGTGAAAAGCCATCCCGGGTATGCATATAAAACATTGTGGGAAAATGCGGTGCATTTGACCATCTGGTATGCAGTTGTCGGACTCATTGTAGCTATTGCAGGCGGTTTTGGTCTTCGGGTCCTGCTTAAGCCATTGAAGCAAGTTGAACGTCAGGCCGAGGCGCTCTGCAATAAGCAATACGAAATACAGAAAAAGCTGCCTCGTACAAATGAACTGCGCCGCGTAGTCGAAGCAATGAACCGCATGACCTCCAAAGTGAAAAATATGTTTGAGGAGCAGGTCGGGGTGGCGGAACGTCTGCGGGAATTTGCCTACCGGGATCCATTGACAGGTCTTGGAAACCGGCGATACTTCGAAAGCCAGATAAAGTCCTATCTTGAAAGTTCTGAGAGAGATAAGAAAGGAATTATTCTGCTTGTCCAGATACAGGATCTGCAGAAATTGAATCAGCAGAGAGGTTTTCAGGCAGGGGATGAACTGCTCATGAGGGTTGCCCAAGTGCTTCGGGAAATAACGAAGGCGGCTTCAAGCTGTGCGCTGGCCCGCCGTTTGTCCGGCGGTGATTTTGGAGTATTTGTACCGGATGCTTCTTCCTGGGATGCTGAAGTGATTGCTGCATCCATTGTTAAAAGTCTGAGCAAACTCGCGGCAGAAAAGATCCCTTTTTCTGATAATGTGGGCCACGTTGGCGCTGTAACCTATGATTTTTCGGTAAGCCTTGAGCGATTAATGTCTGAAGCGGATCTTGCATTGCGGACTGCCCAGCAGGAAGGGCCAAACTCGTGGAAGGTCAGTATTCTCGCTCAAGACAGTAAGGAAAAGCCTCTTGGCGAACAGCAGTGGAAGGCGGCTATTTCAAAGGCACTGCAGGAACGGGAAATTACTCTCTTTTGCCAGACCGTGGTTGATTCCAAGGATAAATCCAGCATTGAACACCTGGAAGTATTCTCCCGTATTGTCAGGGAAGATGGGAATTTGTTGAATGCCGGTGTTTTTATGCCTTTTGCCGAGCGGTTAAATCTTGTTTCTACCCTTGATCGGATTGTTCTTGAGCAGATTATGGGAATTAATAAGGATACGTATGGAGTTGATTGTATTGCTGTGAATATTTCACCGACATCATTACGGGATGATTCGTTTATCCAGTGGACGAAGTCGGCTCTGAATATCCTTCCAAAAGAAGCACCTCGTATCATATTTGAATTTGCCGAATTTGGTGCTGTTCAGAATCTGGATCTGGTGAAAAAATTTGGGAGCATGGTCAGGCAGTTCGGGCATGGAATTGGACTGGATCACTATGGTCAGAGCTTTTCAAATCTTGGCTATTTGAAGTCTCTTAAGCCTGATTATGTGAAAATAGACAGGGCATATACCGGGGAGCTCAAAGATCAGGAAAGTGACAGCCTTTTCTTTATTAGTTCATTATGCAGCGTTGCTCACAGTATTGATATTGCTGTTATAGCCGAGGGAGTCGAAACTGAATATCAGCTGGAGATGCTGGAGAACCTGAAAATAGATGGAGTTCAGGGCTATTTTTTTGATAGACCAAAACCGATTTCTGAACGAATCTCATCGGTCTGAACTCTTTATCTGAAAGTTTAAAGCTAGAGGATATCCTCGACCATGATATCCTGGTTGTACATTTTATCTCTGAGCATCTTCCGTTGTTTTATTTTGTCCTGGGCTTCTTCCGGTAATTCCGTCAGCAGGAGAATGTTTTTCTTTATCAGGAGTTCAACAAGATCCTCCAGGATCCTGATAATGCCGACATCAGACAATGACAGCAAATGCAGGAAAGATTCATCTCCAACTTTTTTGTTCAGAAAAGAGAGCACTTCTGCATCTGTTACAGGTTTTTTTTCATTGGCCTGTGCACTGGGATTATTGCGGAGTCCTGTAATCTCACCATCTTGATCCCGTTCGATATACAACATAAGTTTACTCCCAGAATTTTTCAAAGTGCCTGTTGGCTCATGTCAGAATTAAGCAATCAATTCTGTTTTTTTCTTATCTATAATTGGACTTCATCGATTGATTTAACTATCATAATAATATCATAATCTTGCAGTGAATAAAAGTCAGGTGCTTTTTATTCAATATTTCATCTTCCCGTCTTTGGAAAAGAGATACACAGATGTCAAATGAAGTAAATACTGAACAGCAGGAAAAGTGGAAAACAGCTGGGGACACTGATAGCCATTGTGACCCGCTCCTGGATTGCCTTTTGCTGATAGCGAAGCTGCATGGCCGTAATGTTACCCGTACGAGTCTGCAGACAGGTCTTCCCCTTGTACAGAATTGCCTTACCGTTGAGCTTTTTTCGAGAGCTGCAGGCCGGGCTGATCTCTCTTCAAGGGTTTTGCAGCGTCCTCTGGCTGACGTAAAGGACATCGAGCTACCGGCAATTCTTCTCTTGAAAGACAAAAAAGCGTGTGTGCTTGTGTCGCCAGGTGATGATGGTAAGCCGGTGAAAATTCTTTTTCCTGAATCAGGTATGGGAGAAACTGAAATTTCTCAGCAGGATCTGGGAGAAATATATACCGGATATGCAATTTTTGTCCGGCCGAAATACCGCGCTGTAGAGCGTTCTCTTGATGATATTCAAACCCGTTCGACAAAGAACTGGTTCTGGGGAGTTATTTTTTCCAATTGGCGAATATATAGAGATGTCCTTTTTGCTTCGCTGCTGATTAATGTTCTTGGTCTTGCAACCCCGTTTTATATCCTCAATGTCTACGACAGGGTTATTCCAAACAACGCCATTGAGACACTCTGGGTGCTCTCTATCGGAATTGGGATTATTTACCTGTTTCTCCTGCTGATGCGCGGACTTCGAAGTTATTTTATCGACGAGGCCGGCAAAAAGGCAAATCTGCAGATTTCGGCTTCGCTGCTTGAGAAGGTCCTTGGCCTGCGAATGGAAGTTCGTCCCAAGTCAGTAGGATCTTTTTCCAAAAACCTGCAGCAGTTTGAAGAAATAAGAGATTTCATTACTTCTTTTTCCGTTACCGCAATTGTAGATCTTCCCTTTGTGGCCCTTGGCCTGTTTGCTGTCTGGTATATATCTGGAAATCTGGTTCTTATTCTCATTGTTGCCATTGTTCTGCTGCTTGCTTATGCCCTCTGTATTCAAGTGCCATTGAAAAAGGCTGTTGAGAAATCATTTGCCGCATCCGCCCAGAAGAATGCCATTCTTGTTGATGCGGTGACCGGATTGGAAACCATAAAGATGCTCGGGGCAGAGAGTCAGATCCAGCGGGCGTGGGAAGAAGCCGTCAGCTACATTGCAAAATGGAGTGTGAAATCACGATTTCTGTCGTCTTCTGTGAGCAATGTCGCAAACTTTGTTCAAAATGTCGCTGTTGTCGCTCTTGTTATTGGTGGTGTGTATAAAATATCAACAGGGAATCTTTCCCAGGGCGGCCTTATTGCATTAATGATCCTTTCTCGACAAGCCATTGCTCCCATGACTCAGGTTGTCGGTCTGATTACCCGATTTCACCGGGCAAAGGCTGCCTTGAGAACCCTTAATGAGATTATGGACCTTCCGGTAGAACGTCCGCCCGGAAAGGCATTTCTGCATCGCACCAGGTTCGACGGTGCTATTGAGTTGAAGAATATTACCTTTTCATATCAGGATCAGTCATCGGATATATTAAAGAATGTTTCATTGCAGATTGCTGCCGGCGAACGAGTTGGTATTGTCGGCCCTATAGGTTCAGGAAAAACGACCCTTGGCAAACTGATACTTGGTTTGTATGAGCCGGATAGCGGCATGATCAGTATGGATGGCACTGATATAAGACAGATTGATCCGGCTGAGCTTCGTCGATGCATAGGGTATGTTTCGCAGGATGTAACACTTTTCCGCGGAAGTGTCCGTGAAAATATCATTTTGGGAACGCGGGATATAGATGATGATGTTATTCTGCAGGCAGCAGAACTTGCAGGGGTCTCGGAAATAGTTAAAAAGCATGCTGTGGGGTATGATCTGCAGGTTGGAGAGCAGGGAAGAAATCTGTCCGGAGGCCAGAGGCAGTGTGTTGCCCTTGCGCGGGCAATTCTTCTTGATCCGCCACTGCTGGTGCTCGATGAACCTACCAGTTCCATGGACAACCGGACCGAACAGCGGATTAAAGATAGGCTTCAGAAAATACTTGAAGGAAAAAGCCTTCTTTTGATCACCCATCGTGCTTCAATGCTGCAGCTGGTCGATCGTATTATTGTTCTGGACAACGGGCATATTGTTGCAGATGGTTCAAGGGATTCGGTTCTTGAAGCCCTGAGAAATGGCCAATTAAATTTATAGTAACTGTTCAGCAGCACCCCACCCGGAGTCTCGCAAGTCTGCTTGCGCACATCTGGGGCACTGCTGAACTGTTACAGCAAGGTGTTTGAATTAATTATCTGGTTCCTCCAGAAAGTTAAATTTATAATGAGTTATCACTGCAGACAGTAATTAGGAGCAATTCTGTTGTCAGAAGAAAATAATCGTATACCGGAAAAGCCGAAGCCAACGGATATTTTTCGTCGCATGGCTGCCAGGGATGTTGATTACTCGACAGATATTCGAGCGTCCATTCTTGCCCAGACTCCAAGAAAGGCGGGGATTATCCTCTGGCTGGTCGCAGGTCTTTTTATCATTGCATTATTGTGGGCCGCTTTTTCTGAGATTGATGAAGTGACCCGGGGAGACGGGAAGGTTATTCCATCGAGTCAGATCCAGGTCATTCAAAATCTTGAAGGAGGCATTCTTTCGGAAATACTTGTCGGTGTCGGGAACATGGTCAATAAAGGCCAGTTGCTGTTAAAGATTGATCAAACCCGTTTTTCATCATCCTTTCAGGAAAATCGTCAGAAATATCTTTATTATAAAGCCAAGGCTGCTCGTTTGCAGGCTGAGGCTGAGGGCCTGCCTTTCCAACTCCCGGAAGAAGTCACTGCAGAAAATGTTGAAACAGGTGTCAGGGAACAGGAGCTTTTTTTAACGCGGAAAAAGGAGCAGGAATCAACTCTGGCTATTCTGCAGGAACAAATTATCCAGCGAAATCAGGAGCTGAAGGAGCTGAAGGCCAAGCAGGAAGAGCTCAAACGAACGTATGCGCTGATACAAAAAGAATTGGCAATGACGGTGCCGCTAGTCAGCCAGGGGGCTGTCTCAGAGGTTGAAGTGCTGCGATTAGAACGCCAGGCGAGTGAAATGCTTGGCCAGCTCGATGGTATAGATCTGGTAATCCCAAAATCCAAGTCTAAACTGGATGAAACAAAAATGGCTCTTCAGGGAGAGAAGCTGGCTTTTCACAATAAGGCCAAGGCTGAACTCAATGATGTACTGGCCAAACTTGAAGGATTTTCCGCTTCATCTGTTGCCCTGGAGGACAGGCTTAAGCGAACATTGGTCCTTTCTCCTGTCCACGGCACTATTAATCAAATCCTGGTCAGTACTATCGGAGGCGTGATTCAGCCCGGAATGGATCTCCTAGAGATTGTTCCTCTGGAGGACACTCTGCTTATTGAAGCACGAGTAAAACCTTCTGATATTGCTTTCCTCAGACCCGACCAGGAGGCAATGGTCAAGTTTACAGCGTACGATTTTACCATATATGGCGGGATTCAGGCGCAGTTGGAGCATATAAGTGCAGACAGTATTACTGATGAACAGGGGAACAGCTATTATCTTGTTAGGCTTAGAACGCGGAAAAATTATCTGGGAACTGAAGCAAAGCCACTGCCTATCATCCCTGGAATGGTTGTCTCTGTTGATATCCTTACTGGGAAAAAGACTATTTTGTCCTATCTCCTCAAGCCTGTTCTCCGGGCAAAACATACTGCTATGCGTGAAAGGTGATTTATGCCGATAGTGCTGTGCAGTATGAATGAGGAAATTAGAAAAAGATGGCAAGATCTTGTTGCCGAAGAGAATGTACTGCATGCCAGCACGGTTGCCGAGTTGAAGCGTCTCGCCACCGGTAATGATATCAGTTTGATACTTCTGCACCGCGCCATGGTGACCATTGAAATCATGGCGCAAATTCGACAGAAAGTGCCCCTGTGCAGGATTTTCCTTCTCAGTGATCGTCCCGATGAAGAGGAAGGAATTGCTTATTTGAAGCAGGGAATCGTTGGCTATGCCAATACCTATATCTCACCGGCAAGACTTGGTGAGGCGATCCGGGTTGTGCTGTCTGGTTCAGTTTGGGTTGGGCAGGCTATAATGCAGCGGCTGATAAGAGAGACTGTTGCCATGGCTTCAGTACACACAAAGCTATCCCCGTTGAGACTGGAAGCCCTGACACCCAGAGAACATGAAATTGCCGAGATGGTATCAAAGGGTCAGTCCAACCTTGAAATTGCCTACAATCTTAATATTTCGGAAAGGACTGTAAAGGCTCATCTCAGTTCCATCTATGCTAAAACAGGGGCTGGTAACCGTCTCAATCTTGCCCTGATTGTCAATCAGGGAACTTCAGGCTGACCACATCAGGCAGACCTTGACTTGCCATGTCCGAATCCCAAGGGATTCCGTCTCAGAGAGTATCAACCAATATCAGACACGTTACCATCGTTATTGCCCATAAGACATCAGTAGAGATATGTTCTGTGCAGGTGGAGTCAAGCAGCAGCTGAGCTCCGGGTGGAAATTCTTCATCGCCAAACCAGAGAATAAGGGTGACTGGAACCCTCGGGAATACGGGGAATTCAGCTGCAGCATCACCAATGCCAAGCTGTTGACCGCCAAAGAGACTGCTTCTGGTTAAAAACCTTTCTTTATCTGTATTGTAAAAAGAGGCGATTTCGTCCAGCGGCAGAACATGAGTTCCCTTAATAAATATCTGGCCGTCTTTAAGCTCGGAAGGTTTTATCAGTCTTCCTGATAGAGGAATATTTTGGGAGCCAATGAGATACCAGAGTATCGACAGATCAAAAAAGTAATCTGAAAAGGTGAGGAGATACTTTCCGACATCACTGTTGCTGAGAACTTTTTTCTGCCGGGAATCGACATGAAAATTATGGCCAAATGATGTAATGGTGAAGAGGCCGCTTTCTTTGTCGTAGGACGCATTGGTCCTTGAGCATATTTCCTGCGGATGTAATGATGAAAATATGTCCCAGGTTCTTGATGTGCCTGTTATCTCTGTCATGTTTTTTTGTTTGAAAAAGCGTGGAACGGGCGTCTGAAAGCTGCGAACACGATTCTGTCTTGCGCGAAAGAAGTCTCTCAATTATATCACGATTAGTAGAAATCCAGAATCTAAGAATTATGATAAAGGTGGATAATGAATATATCAGAAAAAATCGCTGAAATGAAAAAAGATCCTGAGTTCTCCAAAAATGTGGGCATGGTCCTCGTTCACAATGGCGTGGTGCGGTCCTGGTCACGGAAGGACAAGCAGGATGTTGAGTATCTTGAAGTTGTCCCTGATTATGAGAAGATTGAAACAATCCGCCAGGAGTTTTTGCAGAAGGAAGGGATTTTCAATATCGTAATTGAGGCAAAAGAAGGTCGATTTCAGCCTGGAGATGATCTTCTTTTTATCATTGTTGCCGGAGATATCAGGGAAAATGTAAAGCCTGTTCTGGCGGATCTTCTGGATAGAATAAAAGCGGAAGCTGTCGGCAAAAAAGAGATTGTATCTACTTGAAAAAAGACCTTTCTTAGGGTAGAGAAAGCAGATTGTTTTGACTTTTTGTAAGAGCATCAAGTTTGACGTATTGGCAAAAAGTCATTTTTCAACGCAAAGACACAGAGTCTCAAAGGTAACTTGTTGTTTTTATAAAATATTTTCTTTTGGCCTTAGCGTCTTTGCGTTATGTTTTTTAGTTTTCGTGAGACTGTCAAGTTTGAAGTTAATGGTTTTTTTTTATTATAACGGAGTCATTTTATGTACACTTCATCAGATTTAAGAAAGGGTT
>JACNJZ010000083.1 GCA_014382295.1 Candidatus Desulfobia pelagia
TCATTTTGGCAATGACACCGCTAGCGAGCAAAAAGTCAATTTTTCAAGGTTGCCTTTATTTATCCCAAGAGATAAAGGCCCATTTCACAGGGGTGCGGCGCTGAAAAAGCCACTGGTTATCATCTACCCGGCAGAGCCTTGCGTCAACATACGATTCCAGTTTTTTTTCTTCCTCTGCGGTAAGATCCTCCAGCATCCACCTGCTGGCCTCAACAGCCTCGTCCCTGGAAACAAAGACTTTTGACTGCTCAAGTTCAATATAATCAATTTTGGCATGAATTCCCATTTGATATAACAGGTTTACGGTTACTATATAATCCGGACCGCTGTCGAAGGGCCTCCCCAGTGAAGAAAAAAGTTCCGGATCAAAGGGACCTGACCCTACCTTGTCCGCGATGAATACTTTCTTGGTGGCATAGTTATTAAGCTTGAGGAGGGCCGCCTGCAGGTCCTGGACAGCAAGAGATCGGGAACTTATGGCAACATCATGGCGGGGAATTGACAACATGTCCCAGTCATCGGTCCATGAAGCCTCAACAGGCTGAATATTTGCAATACCTTCCTGAGCTGTGCGCGATTGCAGCTCAACGAGCATGGCCTTTGAAAAATCAACGGCTGTCACGCTTTTTACCCTTTCAGCCAGAGGAAGGGCCAGAGTGCCGGGCCCACAACCGACATCGAGAACACTCCAGTGCTTCTGCGGCTGCATAAGATCAAGAAAGGAGTCAACATAACCGGAGTTGATATTTCTTTTGGCAAAAGAAGCCGCCCGCCTGTCCCAATCTGTACTTTTTTTCTTTTTCCAGCTTTTTTTTCGGCGGCTTTCCTGCCAGATGAGGTTCCAGTTTATATCTGAGTATTGCACAGTCTGCCCCTCAAATCCGCTCTAATCACCGATTTTTGATTTCAGATCCGGCAATGTTTCAGGCTTGCCGGCATCCCATATTTTGCTTTCTTTACCAGTAGCCGTAACATTTTCATACACGCCATCATCTCTTTTCACCAGCTTGGTAAAACCTAAATTCTTCAAATCGCTGTTGGTTTTCGGCGTACTCACCGAAAAAAGAGAGACCAGGCGCTTTACAGGCTCATCGCACTCCGGACAGATGTTGAACTTTTCGCTGGACATGGACTGTGTCCACTCGAAACTCTTACCAAGACGGCAACCATCGCCGGTATGTTCATATTCATAGATTGGCATAGAAATATACTATCGAAGAACGCCCTTACTTATTTTTTTCTTATCAAACGATTAATCAATATCGTTATCTCCTGGTCATCACTACGCATCTTGCGAGGACTGACTGCGACGTTATATTCCTGTGCAGCAAGAGATAAAAACTTGGGGACGCTTTTACGGCGGGCGTCATGTGCTATATAGATTTCTCCTTCCGGCGCCAGATAACGGTTAAAAACCTCAAGCAGCGGATCAAAGAATTCATCCCGAAATAAAATTTCCGCGCCGATGATTCTGTCAAACTGCGGGATTTCTTTGGGTTCTTTCCAGTCTATAATCCTGAAATCCATATCATTTAAACCATTGGCAGCCGCACTCACCCGTTGAAAATCAAGGATATGCGGCTCATAATCGCTCAAGGTTACCTTATAGCCTTTAGCGGCAGCCACCAGTCCCGGCGCTCCAAGCCCTGCCCCAAGTTCAAGCAGGCTCAGTTCTTTTTCAACGGGGGTTGAAGCAATAACATCGGCCAGCATCAGGGATGCCTCCCACAGCTTGACCCAGAAAGGGAAATTCGAAACATCAGCAAAAGGGTCTTTTCCAGCCAGCAGATGCTCAAGATCTGTAACCTGCAGCAGCTGCAGTTCAATATCCCGGACGCGCAGCGGCTCAAAACCGACTTTGTATTTTTTCCGGATCCTTTTTAAAACCTTCTGTGTTTTCTCGGGCAAAGATGTCACATCCACGTCTGTGTTGTCCTTAAGTCTATTAATATCCTAGTAAGAGAGCTATCACCACCAGCCCGGAGAGGGCAAAACGATAATAGGCAAAAATAGCCAGCGATTTTGTCCTGACAAACCGCATCAAAAAAGAGATAAAGATATATCCCGAGACAGCCGCTGACACAAAACCCGTTGCGTAAAAAAGCATCCCGCTCTTATCAAGGCCCTGATCCATTATTTTCGGAATATTATAGATACCGGCCCCAAAAATAATGGGCGCAGACAATAAAAAAGAGAAGAGGGCGCTTCCGGACCGGTTCACACCAAGAAAAAGTGCTGCTGTCATCGTACTTCCGCTGCGGGACACTCCGGGAATCAGGGCAAGGGCCTGGGCACAACCTATTATCACAGCATCTTTAATGGTTATTGACGATGCCGTCCGCTGATGGGTTCCTTTTTTATCGGCCAGCAAAAGAAAAAAACCGGCGACGGACAGTGTGCAGGCCACCACCAGAGGCGAGCGAAAGATTGTTTCCGCAGCATCGCCGAAAAGAAGGCCGCAGACCACAGCCGGAACAGTAGCAAGACAGATACCAAATGCCTGGCGGCGGCGCGGAATCGCTTCATCACTTTTATCCAGCCCGAAAAAGGCCTTGGCAAGAAGCAGTAAATCCTTCCGAAAATAAACCAGTATCGCCAACAGGGTACCGATGTGCAGCGCGACGTCAAAGGTCAATCCAGCCTGTTCCACATGGAAAAAATGCTCTGCCAGAGCAAGATGGCCGGAACTGGACACAGGAAGAAACTCTGTGGCGCCTTGAAGAAAACCTAATAAGGCAGCATACAATAAATCCATGGGAAATTCACAAGAAGAGGAAAACAGGACTGTAAATAACAGGAATAAAAAAAAGACCGCTTCATCCGAAGATCAAACGGTCTTTCAACTAAAAAGGAAGAAAAAAGTTCTAATTAACAGCCTTCAATCGCTTTTTTCTTGTCACCTTTTACTTTTACTTTGTCGCCAGCTTTAAGATCTGTACTTTTACATGTCATGGTCACTTTGTCACCATCAACACTATCAACGGTACATTTCTCGCTTGCGGCCATAGAGACACCAACTACACTTACGGTAAATGCTACTGCCATTGCCAGGGTCAAAAGTTTCTTACTCATGAGATTCTCCTTTGTGATGTTAATGAGTCTTTATACTTACGTATGTACTACAATACATATATCATTATCAAAACGCATAAATATACTGTTCATCATTCCTATGTCAATAGTTAAATGAATACAGGCTCAGTCTTCCTGTACTATTTATTCCATCAACCCCTTTATATCCTTGATCAGTATATTGTGGGGAACATAGCCGGGATAGCTTTTTACCACATTGCCGCTTTTACCTATCAGAAATGACGTAGGGATGCCGACAATTCCGCCAAAGTCCCGGGTAATTTTAGAGTCTGCCATAACAACCGGATAATTGACCCCTGTTTTTTCTACCAGCTTTTTAACTGATTTCGCACTTCCCTCATCCACGGAGATGCCAATGACAGAAAAACCCTTTTCTTTGTATTCATTCTGCAAATCAATAAGAGTAGGAATTTCCTGTATACATGGGGGACACCAGGTTGCAAAAAAAGTTATCAGCAGCACTTGCCCCTGAAACTGGTCACTGTCAATATCCTTCCCGTCCAGAACAGAAGGCAGGGAAAAATGAGGCATTTTTGCAGATGCCTCTGCCTGGTTGCTGGTAATTACGCACAAAAGCAACATCAGAAGTCCGAGAAAAATTTTCACCTTCCCGTTTCTCTGTATTTTCATTTTCTCTCCTTAAAAATAATATCGGATTCCCGGCGAGTTTCAGCCATGGCGGATAACCAGTACTGGTCTCACCGGAAGGCCTGGATGATTTCTATAAAGGCAAAAAAGCACATGCCATCAATAAATAAGAGTGGCAACCTACTCAAAATGTTCATTTTCTGTCAACAAAAACATTCCTGCCCAAACCAACTCCGACACTTCTTACGCCAATCAATACTCATGCAGTAACATCAAGCAGGGAAAACGTATGAAGTCCTGCCTTGGACGTGAGCTTTTTCTTAATTTCCTCCGGCGTATTATGCTCACTGACAAGACAACGCAGCAAAACCGGGTCATAACCAAGGTTGCCAAGAATTCTTTTCAGTTCAGGAAGCTGTTTTTCCATATGAATCCTTACCTCTTCGCCTCCCATTCGAAATTCTCCCCGCATAGAAGTGTCCCGGCTCTCCAGGTGGAAAGAAATGGGGCCCATCCTGCTCATCTCCAAGTAAAAATCAAGGCTGAATTCTTTTTCAGGGCCTGATTCCTCCCGCAGAGAAAAGATCCATTCTCCCCAGCTTTCCTCTCTGGCAAAAAAACAGGGAAACAAATAAAAAGGAGCTTCGCCCGGCAGAGAAGCTCTGCTGCTATTGAGCTGCTGGTGCATTTCTGCAGTTTTAAAGGTATCCTCTACCGCTTCCTTAAAAAATGTAGGCACTATATTTTTCGACAAGGAACTGAAAATCGAGATCTCCTTGAGAAGGTCGGAGACAGCGCTCTCAGTCTTCCCCTGGGGCTGACGGACAGCCCCGTAAAGAAGAGCCATCAGCTTCACAGCATCGGCATCCGGCTTTTCGCTGGTTACAGAGCTCAGGAGATGGAGAAACAACCTGCCAAGGGAAAGGTTTTCCTCGGCAGTGAGCGTATTTTGCGAAAGGGGAAATGAAGAAGAAAATCGATCCAGAAGGCCTTCTTTGGATGTTACATGAAAAAAGAAATTTTTAATAAATTCATGCGCCGCACCCTTTTTACCAGCCAGAGCCAAAAGGGGTGAATCCCCTGCAGCTCTCACCTCAAGCCATAATTCATCACCTGGGTTTAGGCTGACAAGAGATCGAGCAGAAAAGGTTTGACCTTTGACCTGCAGAAGAATGTTTCCATTTTCCTGAATCTGTAAAATACGCGCTTTCAGTAAATCTCCGACGGCAAATTCAGGTCCCTTTTGATTTCCCTGCGGTTGAGAGGCGTGCCTTTCTATGGAAGATGAAATTGTGGGACTGCCTGCTGGATCAGCTATCTTCATGGGAGGCCTGTGTCAATGGCAGGTTTACCTGCACCTCCAACCCGACATCCTGCTGCGTGAAAGAAAAATTGCCGCCGTGTAAAGTGACATAACGCTCAACCATGGTGAGCCCCATGCCTGTACCATAGGTTTTTGTTGTAAAAAAAGGCTCCTTGGCCTTATCCCAGTAATCACCTTTAAGACCTGAACCCGTGTCTCTGACATACACTCTGACCCAGCCATCTTCAACCAAAGAGGTGATCGTCAGTTTACCGCCATTTGCCATGGCTTCAATGCTGTTCCTGAACAGGTTAAGAAAAACCTGCTGGATCTGGCCGATATCCATATGCATAACCGGATCAGGCTCGGCAAGATCCATCTCCCACTCAATGCCCTGCCGGCTCATATTTGTCTGCAGCAAAACCAGAGTTCTTCTAAGAATGGGGTTCAGGGGAAGATCTTCCTTAATACTCTCCGTATGACTGACAAAATCGAAAAGCTCTGTCAATGAGACCTCAAGCCTGTCAGCCTCTTTTACCATCACGTCAATAAATCTTTTCCATTCGCTTGTCTCATCAACTTTTTTCGACAGGATGCGGGCAACACCGCCAATGGATGTTATGGGGTTCCGGATCACATGTACAACTTGTGCGGCCATCTGCCCCAAAGCTGAATAGCACTCGGACTCTATCAGAAGATCCTTGTTTTCATCCAGTTCCCGGGTAACTTCCTCCAGGAGAGAGATTTTCTCTTCCATTTCGTGACGCAAACGGCTCTGCTCAATGGCAAGACTGGCCTGGCTGGCAAACAACTCAAGGACACTGATATGACTGTCATGAATCGGCTGCCTGGTTACGTAATTATCAGCAATAATGACGCCTAATGGATGACCGGGGGCAAACAAGGGGACAACTACAAAAGTATCTTCGTCAAGGAGGTCAACGAGTTCTCGGGATACGGGAACAGAAGCCCTTCCTCCCTGCACCTTATAACTTTTCCGCTCCATGGCAGACCTGATCAGAATATGTTCACTTTCCGTAACAGGAACTCTGAGCGATTTTATAACCGTATTCACAGTTTGATCACCAAGGGAACACTGGTCTCCTATGTTATGTATTATTCCGAGGAGATCAAATTGCTTTTCCTGCATTTCTGTCCAGATATGGGCTGCCTCTTCCCTGCAGTCCGGGCCGATTGCCATTCTCCCGACAAGAAATTTTTTCTCTTCGTCAAACATAACCAGAAACGCCCTGTTGAAACGCAGGCCCTCCTGGGCGGTAATACCCACAAGAATAGCCCTGAGCAATTCATCGAGTTCGATTGCGCCCAAGTAGACGGAGTTCATCTTGAGCGACATCTGGTGAAGAAACTGAATACGAAAATGGGCCTGCTCCAAATCCTCCTGATAAGCCCTGTTTTCAAAAACAAGACGTCGTTTCTCCAGAATTCTTCTGACAACGACTAAAATTTCTGTGAACTGAACAGGCTTGGTGAGGTAATCATCTGCACCCTTTCGCATACAGTCAACTGCAACATGAATATCTGCGATACCAGAGAGCATTACAATGGCAACATCAGGGAATTTTTCGGTAATTTGCGGGAGAACATTTGTGCCATCAGCATCCGGCAAGCCAATATCAAGAAGAACCAGAGCCACATTTTTTGATTCCAGGACCGGAATAAGATCTCCGGCCTTTTCAATAGAAACAACGGAAAGACCCTGTTCTGAAAAATACGTATGGAGAGATTCGCGAATGGCAGGATCGTCATCAAGGATGACGATTACTTCATCGCCGACAAGAAGCTGGTCGCTGGAAATTGGAATATTATGACTCAGGCCGGAAACAGGGGGTATCATGTTCTCAGTTCAGTTTAAAAAAAGCGGAAAGGAAAAATCATCACCTCATGTACAGATGTAACGTAATCAGAAAGGCTGTCAAGAATAAATAAATCGCATTACCGAAAAAAATCAGTAATGCGATTTATTAACTACCTTATGTAACTCTCAAGGCGCCCTGTTGCTTTGACAGGTGGCGACAAATCCAATTAGGCTTTATCGAGGTCTGCGCCTATCGATACGATCATTACATTTCAACAATCAGTTTATTGGAATCTTCGTTCCAGTCAACAATCAAGTACCAGAGGAGCATGACGCCGATAATCAGGAAAAGAGATCCGCCAAAGCCCATTACATCAGGAAGGAAGACCGCTTTACCGAGTACACCGTCAGCCTCAAATTCAGCGTCTTTAAACCAGCCGGTCATAATAGAGTTGCTGATGCCAAAGAATGGCACGACAACCCAAAGCTTAACCTGACCCTCACCTACACGCCACAAAGATCCGGAACCGCAGCCACCGGCAAGGATAGCTCCAAAGCCGAAGATAAGACCACCAACCACAGCACCCCAGCCAAAGGTTCCACGCACATAATGGGCAGGATTAAGGACAGGCTCGCCCTCTATTCTCACCGGCACACCATACTTAAGGACAACAGCACCAATGGCAACTATTACGACGCTGAGGGCAACAGATTTTGCCAGCGTGCAGTCCCCTGTCATATGGGGTTCACGAAAGCCCTGGATCATACACCAGCGTCCACGCTGCATGGCATAGCCAAGGGCCGCAGCAATGAGAAGAAGACCGCTCATTGAATTAAGATAATCACTGTCTTCATTTCCGGCATAACTGTATGCCCCAACAATGAGAGCAACAAGAGCGACAACGCCGCACAATGCTTTCAGGCTGAAGGGAAACTCTATAGTTTTAGCTCCACCGCTGCCCCATGATATATGCTCCATTTCCCAATAAATATATTTCAAACCAATGATGGCTCCGAAAATAAGGCCTATCATCATAGTAAAACCATTAGCAGCGAGATTTCCGATAGCATTGTAAAAACCGCCGACATTACATCCACCGGCCAGTGCTGAGCCAATTCCCATCAGGATACCGGCGGCAACTGCTTTACACAATTCAAGAACAGGTGGAACCCGGATGGCAAAATCATTACCCAGACATGCTGAGACAAAAGCACCGGCAACAAAACCAATTCCAATAACCGATCCGGTATTGCTGAAAATTCCTCTTGGCGTGTCACTTTCCCAGAAACCGAGTGTGTCCCACAGCCCCACACCATAAATAATCCAGTCGCCCCAGTTACGAATAGCTCCAACAGCGCCCCATGGACGCCACCATGCCATAATCAGGATACTAAACAGTGCGACGATAACTCCTGTCGTCATTGCATTCCACTCATCCTGACACAAAGCCTTATAGAGACCTTTTACCTTTTTTCCGAAAATACTCTCTTCGCTCATGATTTTAACACCTCTCCCCTTTTGTTACATTCAACAGCATCTTACACATTTATCTAGTTTCCATCCGTAAACGACCTTTTTTGTGAATCTCTGCGTCAGATAAGCGTAGACTTCGAACTGCGGGG
>JACNJZ010000153.1 GCA_014382295.1 Candidatus Desulfobia pelagia
GGCGGAACAGGGCTCGAACCTGTGACCCTCGGCTTGTAAGGCCGATGCTCTCCCAGCTGAGCTACCCGCCCCCATTGAGATGATCTATTTAACAACATCAGAAATGATAGTCAACAAAAAATGAATGTATCTTGAAAAAAGTGATTATCCCTGTAGTGCAATTTTCTCATTTTATTTTTTATTCCTGCAAGTTGGTCTTTTTTTTGCAGTCAGTTTGCAGTTAGATTGAGGATATTGCCCTCATTTTTTAAATTCCAGCAGGGCAACATCTCTTTTTTTGAACAAATCACAAGGTAAGACTATCCTATGAAATATATTCTCAATAAAAACACTATTTGACAGAGGAATCGAATGAAAAAATCACATCTTATTATGTCTGCCCTTATCTTCTTTTTTCTGAGCTCACCTTCACATATTTTCGCTGAAGATGGAGCATGTCTTGACGGAGATTGTGTGAACGGTAAAGGCACCATGAGTTATCCAAGCGGCAGAACATATATTGGAGAATTCAAAGAAGGTAAAAAACAGGGACACGGAGTTTTTACTCATCCTGACGGGTTTACACACTCAGGAGCCTGGGTAAATGACGTTCCCCAGGGAAAAGGGGTACTTTCCTATCCTGATGGATCTCAATATGAAGGAGACTTTTCTTTTGGCGACCCTGAGGGCAAGGGTGTATTAATCCATCCGGATACCACGAAATACGAAGGTGATTTCGTTGACGGAGCCTTTAATGGCAAAGGAGTCCTGACCCATCCTGATGGCGCAAAGTATGAAGGGGATTTTAAAGACGGTTCGCCTGACGGCACCGGTACTGCGACCTATGTTGACGGCAGCAAATATGAAGGGGAGTTCAAGGGCGGCAAGAAAAGCGGCAAAGGAGTGTATACGAAAGCGGATGGTACAAAGCTTGAAGGCGAGTTCAAAGACGGTGAGCTGGTGAGTTCAGCAACTCCGCATTGATTAAGATAGGCACAAAGTTGTTAAAAACTTTGTGCCTATTCCAAAAAATCAATGATGCGGCAGAGTCTCGTTGTCCACGCCATTTGCTACTATTGGCATATCCAGACACAATGAATCAGGGGCATCTTTCTTAAAAAGCTCTTCCCCTTCTTTCAGGGTAAACGCCTTCATCAAAACCTCATCCATGTGATCAACCAGTTCTATCTCCAGGCTTTTTACGATCTTTGCCGGAATCTCGCTCAGGTTGCGCTCGTTTTCCTTTGGAATTAAAACCAGCCTGATATTTCCCCTGCGGGCTGCAAGCAGTTTTTCGGTAAGTCCGCCAATGGGAAGCACCCTGCCCCGAAGAGTAATTTCACCGGTCATGGCAATATCTCTTCGCACCGGTTTTTTGAGAAGGGCTGACACCATGGAACATGCCATAGTGATACCGGCTGAAGGTCCGTCTTTGGGAATCGCTCCTTCGGGAACGTGAACATGGATATCAATTTTTTGATAAAAATCAGAGGGAAGTCCCAGGGCGGCGGCCCTTGTTCTTACATAGCTCAGTGCTGCACGTGCAGATTCCTGCATAACGTCCCCAAGTTTACCGGTAATTGTCAACTGACCACTACCAGGCATGAGAACAGTTTCAATCTGAAGGAGTTCTCCGCCAACTTCGGTCCAGGCCAGACCAGTTGTCAGCCCTATTTCATCTTTTTCTTCAGCCTTGCCATACCTGTATTTCGGCACACCGAGATAGGAGTTTATTGAACGGTCTGATAGCCTGTAATGCTTCTTTATATTCTTCTTCATCCTGTCACGGGCTATCTTGCGACAGATACTGGCAATAGTACGTTCAAGATTCCTGACACCCGCCTCTTTTGTATAGCGTCGAACAATTTCAAGAATAGCTTTGGGGTTGAATGCTATGTCTTTTTCGGCAAAACCATTTTCCTTAAGCTGTTTCGGGACAAGAAATCCTTTGGCAATCTGCAGCTTATCTTCTTCCGTATAGCCATTAAGTGTAATGACTTCCATCCTGTCCCTGAGGGGTGGTGGAATGGCAGGGAGATTATTGGCCGTTGTTATGAAAAAGATATCTGAAAGATCGTAGTCCAGATCGAGGTAATGATCATTAAAGGAATTATTCTGCTCAGGGTCAAGCACCTCAAGGAGCGCAGATGAAGGGTCTCCACGGAAATCCATACTCATTTTGTCAATCTCATCAAGACAGAAAACGGGGTTGTTGACTTTGGCTTTTTGAAGAGACTGGATGATTTTGCCGGGCATAGCTCCAATGTATGTACGCCTGTGGCCGCGAATTTCCGCCTCATCACGCACACCGCCTAGTGACAGTCGAACAAATTCCCTGTTCATTGCCCTGGCAACAGATTTTGACAATGAAGTCTTACCAACTCCGGGAGGACCAACAAGGCACAAAATGGGGCCTTTTATCTTTTTCACCTGGGCCTGTACTGCAAGATATTCAAGGATTCGTTCCTTGGGTTCCTTCAGACCGAAATGATCGTCATCAAGTATTTTCTCGGCTTTGTTGATTTCAATGGTACTGCGTGTCTTTGTCTGCCATGGAAGGCTGAGGATTATGTCGATGTAATTGCGGACGACGGTGGCCTCAGAGGACATTGGCGGCATCAGTTTGAGTTTTTTAAACTCCTTACGCGCCTTGTCTTTTGCCGCCTTGGGCATTTTTTTCTTTTCAATAAGCTGTTCGAGCTCCTTGAGCTCAGAACTGGCATCATCTTTATTGCCTATTTCCTTTTGGATCACCCTCACCTGTTCGGACAGATAATAATCCTTCTGGGTTTTTTCCATTTTGGTTTTCACCTGGCTGCGTATTTTTTCCTCAAGAGTGGCGATTTCGGTCTCTTTGTGGATAATACTCAGGACAAGCTCCATTCGTTGCAACAATGGAAGAGTGTTCAGGATTTTCTGTTTGTCATCACTTGGGATTGGCAGATGGGCTGCAAGAAAATCGACAAATTTAGACGGATTCTTGATTTTCCTCAGAGATTTAACAATCTCATTGGGTACTTTTTTATTATGTTTGGCATATACCTTAAAGGTATCGAGAATTTCACGGATGAAAGCCTCTGACATATTGTCAACATCTTCAGAATCGTGCTGCTCTTCGACCATAACTGTAAAGAATTTCTGATCATCAACGACCTCTATAATCTTCCCTCTCATTTTCCCTTCTACAAGGGCCTTTATGGTGCCGTCAGGAAGGCGAAGAAGCTGAAGAACTGATGCAATAGTGCCTACTTCATGAACATTGTCTATACTCGGATCGTCATCGGAAGAAAATTTCTGGGTTACCAGAAAAATATTCTTCCTTTTAGCCATTGCATCCTCAAGGGCTTTTATTGATTTGCTGCGCCCGACAACCAGGGGGGCAACCATATGAGGGAAGAGAACAATGTCCCTGAGGGGCATCATTGGATATATATTTTCTATTGATTCAGTCATAGAGATATGAAAACCGTATGTTTTTTAATGAGTATTCTGGCAGATGTGTGTTCCACCACGGATCAAGCATAATTGAAGGGCACCCTGATGGGTTGCAACCAGGGAGTAAAACAGCGTTACCACTCAGATCCGCCGTATTATACTCCCAGGGAGTTTATTCCGGAGCATGGTATTTTCCGGGGCCTCAAAATACTATATGCATTATCGAGAACAAAGAAAATACCACTCCGTGCAGATCATTCTACAGGTTTATCTTTGGTATTCAGGCACTTTTTTGTGATTCGTTATCATAAAGAATAACAGGATACTCGCCATTAAGGATCACCTGCTCACTGATAACACACTCTTTGACATTGGGCTCTGAGGGAAGCTCGTACATAACATCAAGCATGGCTTTTTCCATTACAGATCGCAGACCCCTGGCTCCTGATTTCCGTTTCATGGCTTCTTCAGCAATTGCAGAAATAGCCCCTTCGGTAAACCGGAGTCGAATGCCGTCGAATTCAAAGAGTTTTTCGTACTGTTTTGTCAGGGCATTTTTGGGTGTCCGCAGAATTTGAATAAGATCTTCTTTCTCGAGCTCTTCCATGGTTGCAATGACAGGAAGACGTCCAACCAGTTCAGGAATAAGACCAAACTGCAGAAGATCTTCAGACTGGGTCGCGGCAAGAATTTCACCCATTTTTTTGGTGGTTTTACCAACGACCTTGGCACCAAACCCCATGGATTTTGTGCCGGTACGTTTCTGTACAACCTGGTCGAGACCTACGAAAGCACCGCCGCAAATAAAGAGAATATTTGAGGTGTCAATTCTGACATATTCCTGCTGGGGATGCTTTCTTCCACCTTTTGGAGGTACGCTTGCTATTGTTCCTTCAATGATTTTAAGCAGGGCCTGCTGTACGCCTTCACCTGAAACATCACGGGTAATGGATGCTGAGTCAGATTTGCGGGCAATTTTATCAATTTCATCAATGTAGACAATGCCCCTGCTTGCCTTATCAAGATCATGATCTGCAGCCTGAAGAAGGCTCACTAAAATGTTTTCAACATCTTCGCCAACGTATCCCGCTTCAGTTAAAGTCGTTGCATCGGCGATGGCAAAAGGCACATTAAGAACCTTGGCAAGTGTCTGGGCAAGCAGTGTTTTTCCGCTTCCTGTCGGACCGATGAGGATGATATTGCTCTTTTGAAGTTCAACATCATTACCGTCCTTGCTGTACTTGGTCTCAATTCGTTTGTAGTGATTATGCACAGCAACGGCAAGAACCCTTTTGGCAAGTTCCTGTCCAATGACATATTCATCAAGATAACTCTTGATTTCCATAGGTTTAAGGACAGAACCCTCGTGATCATTTGTAAGATCCTGCAGGCGGTCTTCAGAAACTATTTCATTGCACAGATCAATACATTCATCGCAGATATATACACTCGGACCGGCAATCAGCTTCTTCACTTCATCCTGGCTTTTGCCGCAGAACGAACATATTACATCTATATCATTTTTATCGGACATGATCAGTCCTCCTCTTTGACATCTTCTCGTTTAAGCAGGACTTTATCGACAATACCGTATTTTTTGGCTTCTTCAGCACTCATAAAATAATCACGTTCTGTATCAACCCGAATTTTCTTCAGGGTCTGTCCTGTATGTTCTGCAAGGAGCTTGTTAAGATCCTCGCGCATTCTCAAAATTTCCCTGGCATGAATATCGATATCGGTGGCCTGTCCCTGATAACCACCCATAGGCTGATGGATAAGAATTCTGGAATTAGGCAGAGCATATCTTTTGCCTTTAGTCCCTGCAGACAGCAGGAAAGCGCCCATGCTGGCAGCCTGTCCCATGCAGAGTGTCGCGATATCACATTTAATATATTTCATTGTATCATAAATTGCCAGGCCGGCTGTTACAACACCGCCAGGAGAATTTATGTAAAAGGTAATATCACTGTCCGGATCATCTGCCTCCAGAAAAAGAAGCTGAGCAATGATGACGTTGGCAATATCATCATTGACACCTGTTCCGAGAAAGATAATCCTTTCCTTGAGGAGTCTCGAATAAATATCATACGCTCTTTCGCCGCGCGGGGTCTGCTCGACTACTATCGGTATCAAACTCATGCATTCTCTCCTGTTGATTCTGCAGCAGCAGCTTCAGCAGCTTCAGCTTCAATAGGAACCTCGATGATTTCCGCTTTATTTCTCAGGAAATCAAGCACTTTTTCATTTAGAAGTTCATTCATGAAGGGAAGGAGATCATCTCTGTTTCCAAAATATTTCCTTACTTCTTCAACAGGCATATTATATTGGGCGGCTATTCTGTTAAAACCACCCTTGATATCTTCGTCTTCCAGTTTGACTTTTTCAACTTCGGCAATTTTCTTAATAATGAAATCACCCTTAACTCGTTTTGCAGAGGCTTCCTGGTAATCTTCAATGAGCTGGCTTTGACTTATACCAGCTGATTCAAGGGTCAGACCCTGCTGCTTGAGCCTTTGCTCGAGCTGCTTGATCTGCTCGCTGACCTCATAGGCAACAAGACGATCCGGAACCTCGAATTCGTGATTCTCAAGAATCTGCATCATCAGCTTGTCTGTAAACTCACCTTTTCGGCCTTCCTCTTTTTCCCTGGTGATTTTTTCAACAATATTTGTTTTCAATGCATCAAGGGAATCAAATTCGCCAACATCTTTGGCAAATTCATCATCGAGATCGGCAAGAACCCTTTCCTTAATATCTTTAACTGTAATTTTAAATTCAATTTCCTTGCCGGAAAGAACAGGGTTGGGGAAGCTGGCGGGAAAAGGAACAACCTTACTTGTTTCCTCACCTTTTTTCAGGCCAAGGCAGGCATCTTCGAATTCTTTGCCATTAACCCCGGAACCGATGTCAACTGAATAATTCTGGCCCTGAATTTCTTTTACCGGCTCATTTTCATGAAAACCCTGAAAATCGACAACAGCAACATCGCCAACCTGAACACTTCGGTCATCAACACTTTTCAACGGGGCCATTTCCTTGCGCAGAGCCTGAAGGGCATGATCCGTTTCTTCTTCGGTAACGGTAAGCTCAGGAAGTTCTACCTTGATGCCATTGTATTCGCCCAGTTCAAATTCAGGCTTAACAGCCACTTCTGCGACATATTCAAAGGTGCCCTCATCGGTGAATGAATGACTTTTAATGTCTGGGTGTACAACTACATTAAGTCCAGATTGTTCGATAGCGTCAAAATAGGTGTCCTGAACGAGTTTTTCCCCAACTTCAGCTTTTACCTGCTCTCCGTAGTTTTTTTCAAGGACCTTGAAAGGCACTTTGCCTTTGCGAAAACCTTTTATGGAAACATCTGATTTGAGCTTGTTGTAGGATTTGTCGAGTTTTTTGGTAACTGTTTTAGCAGGAACAACAACTGTAACTTTTTTGGTAAGTGAACCAGCATCTTCAACACTAACTTGCATCGTTATACCTTCCTTCTTGGCGAATGAATGTTTTAAAATCGTAATGACGTCGTAAAAAAAATCATCCTGCTGTCTCGCAGGATTTTTTATGGTCTTCGATATACCATGCCTTATCGGTAATTATCAAGAACCGTTGGGTTGTATGGTGCGAGAGGGGGGATTTGAACCCCCACACACTAAGTGCGCTGGATCCTAAATCCAGTGCGTCTGCCAGTTCCGCCACTCTCGCGTTAACCTTAAAAAATAATCAACTTTATCGACTGAGTCAACCCCAGTTTAAATTACAATTGACAATCACCAGTATACTTGATAGTCAGTACTCCTTTTAAATAATTTTTTTGTTTCTGCAAACCCTGAAATAGTGGCTGTTTGCAAATTGTCAGAAAAAGTAATCATTTATACAGTGAATGTAAACATTCTCTCCCTCAAAGAGGTGCAGAGTTCCCATTTTTTGTTTTTCTGCAGGCACAGTGAGATTTAAATTTTCATACTTCGCCTGGACTCTTTGTCTAAGGGCAACCTTGATGATAGTTAAAAAACCAAATAATACATTCGCTGACACCCCTATATAATGGAAAGGTACTATGTCCTCAGTCTCACATTCACCAGCGGACAATATAAGCCAGTTCAAGGCAGATGGGTTGCCAACACTTATCGGCAGTATCCCCCTGGACAGTCACTCAGACGCACTGGATTGGATTTTTGATTACACACCGAACCTGCCTTTGTGGCCACAACTGCCTGGCAACCCTCTCGAGGGAATGCTGGTCCAGTTTCTTGAGGGTATTCCCTGTGTCCTCACTGAAAACGGCAGGACCTTTTTCTCCACTGATAAAGATACTTTTGAATCTGAAGAGCTCGCTTTTTTTGAAGAATATCTTCATGCCTGCGAAGACGGGTCTCAGCTTTTCGATTCCCGATTTTCGGTCAGCAAGGAAAGGGCCGAAGGCATCTATCTTCTGCTTGAAAGGGCCAAAAGTTGTGAAGGCATCGTTGCCTTGAAAGGCCAGATGACCGGACCGTTTACCCAGTTGACAGGCGTTTCCGACAAGAATAAACGTGCCGGGTACTATCAACAGTCCATCAGGGAAATGGTCCTTCGCGGTCTTGCCATGAAGGCTGCATGGCAGGTTTCCTTTTTAAAACAGCTCGGACATATTGCAATTCTTTTTATTGATGAACCTGCTCTGGCCGGTCTCGGGTCAACTTCTTTTTTAAGTGTTTCCAGAGAAGATATCGCTGCTGACCAGACTGAGATTATCAACGCCGTCCATCAGGCCGGCGGACTTGCCGGCATTCATATCTGCGCCAATACGGACTGGGCTCTTATTCTTTCTCTTGATTATGATATCATTAATTTCGATGCCTATGGGTATTTTGACAGGTTCAGCGCTTTTACAAACGAAATACATGCCTTCTTTGACAGGGGAGGCATCATCGCCTGGGGTTTAATCCCCACCTCCAAACCGGAATACATTGAACAGGAGAGCACAGAATCGCTTGTGGCAATGTGGGAGCAGCAGGCTCTT
>JACNJZ010000122.1 GCA_014382295.1 Candidatus Desulfobia pelagia
ATGTCGAGGATAAAATTTTGAGTACAACGCAGAGATTGGATGAAAAGACAATTTTCCAAGGTAGCCTATAATATGAGTATCTGTCGAAAACTCTCACCCAAAAAACCCGTATGACATACTGTACACAATGGAAAATACGCGACACAGCATCAGCCAGATAAAAATCCGACTACAGGAAATCCGTCTGGACATTCAACACATACTTAAAGACCCATCTTTTCTTCACTGGGAAAAGGTTGACCTGGAAAAACACCAGGAACTGCTGAAGTCTTTTGGTATCGAGGTGAAGGAGGTTCTCCATACCCAGCTAAAACTCAAACGTGAAATTGCCGCCCCCACAAAAGAAATATCCATGCTGGAGAACAACCTTGGACACCTGGCAATTGATGTTGAATCCGGGCATATCGACGAAATGGAGGCCCAAAAGCAATGTAAAGTTTTGCAGCAGAAAACAAGTGAAAATGCCGAAATTGTCAAAGTATTACAACAAAAACTTACGTTTCTGCAGGATGCCGCTACTTCCGTCCTCAAAAACCTGTCCATTGACAAGCTCATTCCCATGGCACAGGAAATTACTGTCGGCAAAAAAACCAAATATTTCCATAATGGCCTGAGTTATCTTTCCCTCATGAGAGAAAAGCCAGACAAGGAAAGCATTAACATTAACCACCTCCTTGAAAAATCCGCCCAGGTCGAGGCAAAATTTATCCGCCTGCAGTTCCCGGAACTGCCAAAACTTGCTAAGACTGTTCTTGCAAACCATATTGACGCAAGCCTCTCAACGCTTACACTCATCAAACAGTATCTTGATAAGACCGGCCACTCAGGGAATACAAACCTTAAAAAAATCCAGGATTTCCAACAGTACCTGACCTCCCATTCAACACAACCACTAAATGATATCCTTAAGGCCTTTCCCGGTCTTGTTGAAAAAACCAGAGATCTCGTCTGTGCATTACACAGCCACTCAGCAATCCTGGAACAAACTGCAGGAGTGAACCAGCTGGTTCACCATATGGACACCCTCTATGTTGCCCTCAGGCATGATTACTTTGAGCACCTGACTCAACAGATACAACAGGACGAATCTCCCCTTTCCCCCCATGTAACTGCATCAAAAATAGCTTTCTCTTTTTTCAGCGGCTTTAAGGGTATTGTTCGAAATTTAAGAATAGCATTTGGCAGCCCTGAAAAAAGTGAAGAGAGACCTGACCAACACCTGAGAAATCTTCTCATAAAAACCATCAATACATGCCCCTACTATTGCGGCTCAGAGGCTTCAGATATTGCCCAAATAACCGCATTTATTGATGACCTGCTCGCCAACTGCTCCAGACCATTTCCTTATACCGATTTTTTCAGGATAATAAAAAAATCAATTGCCATATATGGTGAAAATGTAGAAAGAGATTTTTATCATTACAAAATCTTTTCATCGGCAGCCCAATACCGTGAAGAAAAACCTCAGGAAAACTCTGCTTCAGAAAGTCCTCAGACAACTTTTGGCAAGCTGCTAGGTAAAATTGAAACGCTTTCCAAGCAATTAAAAAATACCGTTACCCAAAACAATAATTGATGACTTCATAAAAACGATAAAGCAATCACAGAACCCTCTGTGGTAAGAAAGATGTTTTTTACAAATGCACCAAAACTCGAAACTCGAAACTTAAAACTATATAAACAGGAGACTACTATGAAAACAGCACAACTAAACGACTTTGTAACGGTAATCTACGAGGGCTTTCTCGAAAACGGCGAAATATTTGAATCCTCCAGCGATACCGGGCCTCTTGACTTCCAGATAGGGTATGCTTCTGTCATGCGCTGTTTTGAAGAGGGGGTTATCGGGATGAAAGTCGATGAAACCAAGGAAATCCAGCTTGGCCCAAAGGATGCTTATGGAGAAAGACAGGAGGATCTGGTCCATACCCTCAACCGCTCTTCGTGGAACAAAGACGCTGACATAAAACCGGGTATCACCGTTGCCATGAATATGGAAAAAGATGGAGAGACACATCAGATCCCGGCCACGGTGACTGATGTCCAGGGTGACATGGTCACCGTGGATTATAACCATCCACTGGCAGGGCAGAAAATCATTTTCAAAATCACCCTGAAGAAAATTGAAAGGAAGGCCCCATCCATTCCCATGAATACACCTGGCCCTGATTCAGGCTGTGGACCCACTCATTAGGCTCTATGAAGTTTTTAAGCAGAAACCCAATTAAAACCTGCCTACGATGATAGATCAACTGCCAATTGCCCTGACCATTGCCGGCTCGGACCCTTCAGGGGGAGCCGGTATTCAGGCAGACCTTAAAACATTCTCAGCCATAGGGGTATATGGCGCTGCGGCAATAACATCTTTAACTATCCAGAACACCATGGGGGTTTCGGGCTGCTATACCCTCAACCCGGATGTTGTAAGACAACAGATTACATGTGTCTTGAATGATATGCATGTAACCCATGTCAAAATAGGCATGACCGGCAGTTCAGAAGTGGCTGAGACTATCGCCGATGCCCTTGACGGTTTCACAGGAGAAGTAATATACGATCCTGTCCGCATATCCAGCAGCGGAGCTGATCTTATGTCGGGTGAGGACGGCATGACAGCATGGAAAAAACTGATTTCCAGGGCAACTGTTCTGACTCCGAACAGGGACGAACTTGAACAGCTGGCAGGGAACAGGTTCGCGACCACAGAACAAGCCCTGGAAGCCGCCGGGAAAATCATGGAAGACTTTCCCCATCTTCGGGTTCTCTGCCTGACTGGCGGACATTTTCAGACAAAAAAGTCTATTACTGACTCTATGATAAAAAGAATTTCAGGGAGTAACGGTGAAGTGGCAGAGCCCTTTGTCTCCACAATGAATCACGACAGGATAGAGACAAAGAATCTCCACGGCACAGGATGCACGTTTGCCTCCGCGTTCACAGCTTTTCACATGGAAACACAAGACGACACTGCTGCTTTCACCAGAGCTTCACAGTTTGTATATAAGCTCATCAGGGCGAGCACAGACAAGAGAATCGGCCATGGCACCGGCGGCCCCCTCGTCCATCATTTATGGAGTTCCTGGAAAGATAAAAAATAAGGTGTGATGAGAATGAGATCAGTTGAGCCTGACTTGCCCCTGCTCTCCGTATTGCTGGATGAATTCCTCTAACTGTTTGATCTGAATAGAAGAAAGTTTACAAAAAGAAACACTGTGCCGCCTTGTCTTCATAAAACCGTTTGAAATCTTCTGGTCGGAGACTGTCTGCACCATGAGGTTTTTCAGGCAGAAATCATCATAGACGATATCTATTTCCACAGGATCATCGAACCATTTTTCTATTCCAACATATCGAAAAGCCAAGCCGCTTATACTGATGTCAACAATATGAAAAGGGATAGCACAGTCCAATAAGGCAAGGGCACCCTCTTTTATCTTGAAACGCTCATAATGTCTTTGCTGCAACAAACACATTGTGCTCATAGTAACACCTCAATAAAAAATAGATTTCAAATCAAGTGGCAAAAAGGGTTACGCCCTCATTGTAGTATGAAAAGAATGCAATAACTGCACCACTGAGATCGAAAACCTGCAACAATACAATAATTTCAACATGTTACTCAACAAACCACACAGACCCTGTCAAATACAAATTCAAGAAAAAGGTCACTTTTTACGCAACATAGGAAATAAATCATATGCCAGGAATGACCAATGGGTCATTTAACCAACTCTATCGGTAAACGCAAAGCATTATATAAAAAAAATTATGGATAATACTGAGTTAACTCCCTTTTACTCTTGCATGTCCTCGCGATAAAAAGTATGTCAAAACAGTCAAAGTGAAAAGAAATTATGAAGATGAAAAAGAGGGAGACACTCATGTCGCAGGTTTTTCGTGGTCACTTGGAAAAAGTCATCCTATTGAGCATTTTCGGGTCATTAGTCATTTCAATGACCTCTTGCCTTAAACGTCCAGTCGCTATTCCGCAGGCTCTCACTCCACAAAAAGCAACTGTTGCCCAAGTAGAACAAGAGACTGTCGCCCCCACAATAATTGCTGCAACCCCCGATACTTCCTTAGCAGCCCCCGGTACCAGAAAAGATTTCAGCAAGAACGGTTCCCCACTTACCGACTTTACAACCGCTCACTTTGTCGGGTCCCATCACTGTGCAAGATGCCACGAGGACTTAAAGGATAGTGGGGGAAACGACGTTTCCATCGGTGGTCACTGGCGTTCTACAATGATGGCAAATGCTGCCAAAGACCCCCTCTGGCAGGCCAAGGTTAAATCAGAAGTGCACCGCAACCCTGCCCTGGCAAAAGTCATTGAAAAGAAATGCGTTACCTGCCACATGCCCATGGCCTGGGTCCAGGCAGGAGTCCAGCAGAAACAGTTCAAGCTTCATGGGGTCAACAGCATCCTCGATGAATTCCTCGACCCTGCTTCAAAACTTCATGAGGCTGCAATGGATGGCGTATCCTGCAGCTTCTGTCATCAGATCAAGGATGAAAACCTAGGCACACCAGAAAGTTTCAGCGGTCAGTTTATTGTTGATACAGAAATACTCCCCCCGGGTCGCCCTATATACGGGCCTTTCCGTGACGTCTACCCGGATACCATGATGAACACCGTTGGCTATACCCCAACCTTTGGCCCCCAGACAAATGACTCTGCCCTCTGCGCGACCTGCCATACTTTATACACCCCTTATGTGGATGCCGCAGGCAACGTCAAAGGCGAATTCCCGGAACAGACAGTCTATCTGGAATGGCTGCACAGTGATTATGGCGAGCCGGCGGGAAACAGGCATGAACTTGGCGAGGTAAAAGGAAAAATACGACTATGCCAGGACTGCCATATGCCCCACTCTGAAAATGGCGGCGTTTTCATAGCCAACCCAGCCCATAAAAATGTTACGGAAAAAGATCATTTTTCCAGACATCATTTTGCCGGCGGCAATGTTCTTATGCTTAACATACTTCATGACCAGATAGTTCCAATCCAGGTCTCAGCTTCGACTCAGGAGATCAAAAACACAGGGAAGCGTTCCCTTGAACAGCTGCAAATGAACAGCGCCCGTCTCTTCATCCGCGATACCGGCCAGTCCCGCGATCATCTGACTGTTGATATAGAAATTGACAACAGGGTCGGTCATAAATTCCCCACAGGCTTCCCTTCACGCCGTACCTGGATTCATCTCACTGTAGAAGATGGATCAGGCAATACCATTTTTGAATCCGGCCAGCCCCTTGAAGATGGACGAATTGTAGGGGATAACAGTGAAGACATGACAGGGTATGAGCCCCACTATGACGAAATAACATCGCCTGACCAGGTACAGATTTATGAATCCGTCATGGTCAACACCGACCATCAAGTCACGTACACCCTTATGCGCGGCTCAGCCTACATTAAGGACAATCGTCTTCTCCCCTATGGGTTTAACAAAAGATCTGCCTCCAACGATATCAAAGTATACGGACATGCCGAACAGGACAACAATTTCAAAGCCGGCTCCGACGAAATCACCTATCGCATTAAAGCCGCAAAGAATGGCGGTCCTTATACAGTAACGGCCAGACTTCTCTATACACCTGTTTCCTACGCCTTTGCAAAAGACCTGAGAAGAGATGAGCACCTGCCGCTGGTAAAGCGTTTCAGACATTATTATGACAAAACAGACAAATCTCCTGTCACCGTAGCTGTTGCCCGGGAAACTGTTAAATAATCAATTAGATCGACTGGCATCAATCATAACTATTAGGAAGAGAGGGATAAAAATGATCACAAAAATACGCAAAGCTGTTTTCTGGGCAAGTCTTGCGCTGGGCATGTCTCTTTTGGCAAACCAGGCTGCAGCAGCAGAATTCCCTGAACTGACAACTGATCTCTGTATAATCTGCCACAAGGCTCAGCCTGCTGCTGTTGAAGCGAACGGCGGCAAACATAAAACCAGCGTATCGTGTCTTGATTGTCACGTCGGCCATCCACCGTCAGTACGAGACAATATTCCGGCCTGCAGCAATTGCCATGAAGGCGCGCCACACTTTCAGCTTGAAGGCTGCCTTACCTGCCATACCGACCCTCATACCCCTCTGAATATTACCCTGACAGGAAACCTGACCGCCCCCTGCCTTACCTGTCATACCGAGCAGATTGCCCAGTTAAAGGAACACCCCAGTCATCATACGACCATGGCCTGTACCGAGTGTCACAGTGAACGGCACGGCAGGATCCCTGACTGTATGGAATGCCATTCTCCCCATAGTGCGGAGATGACCACCACTGACTGTGTTACCTGTCACCAGGTGCATATGCCTCTTGTTGTCACCTATCCTGAGAATACACCATCCAAGAGCTGTGCCGCCTGTCATGACGGAGTATATAATGACCTGGAAGCTAGCACGGCCAAGCATCATGACTTATTGTGTGCCGCATGTCATCATGCTGAACATAAAATGATACCCACATGCCAGGATTGCCATGGTTCTCCACATCCTGCAGGTCTCATGACCAGGTTCCCAAGCTGCGGCGACTGCCATGGCGGCCCCCATAACCTGATCAAATAAGAAAAGTGCCGTCACCGGCTCAATAAAAAAGGCAGGATCGATAAAGATCCTGCCTTTTTTGTTATGTTTCCAGATCAGCAAGTCATCACGACACCTGATAATCGAAAACAGATTACAACAGAAAAAAGATTCACCTTATGTTATCTTGCGAAATTGGTAACTCTTCAGAGAACAAGCGTATAGTTTCGAAAACCACCAAACTGAACATGAGCAACAAGATTGTCGACATAAAAAGTGCCCGACAAGAGGCGACAGAAGGTCAGGCTCAATGCCTCCGATGTAAAAAACTAATCCCGAAGGTTTCACGAAAATGCCCCTATTGCGGGGTCAATTACAGCAAGGAACTCTCGGAAATAATCTACGAAACATCTCCCAGGAAAAAACGAGCGGCTCTTGTCATAATAGCACTGCTGCTTATACTTATTCTACTCATAGTCCTCTGAAGGATTCTTGCAGAAAATCACTAAAAAACTTGCAATAAACGCTATTTTTTCCAATACTTTTAGGTATATGAGTATACAATAACATCCCATGACCTTTTCCACTACGGTATGTAGCCGGAGCATAAATGGATTCCAAAACAAGTTCACAAGCTGAAAATCAAAGTGATCTCATACGGACCGGAGAGATAGACAAACTGGCCCAGGAGTTGCTACGACTGGAAAATGAACTCAACTCCAACATTCCAGCAACACTGTGTATAAGTGATCTTCATGGCGAAGGTGGCCGCTTCATATCTATCCTGCGAGGCCGTTTCGGCATGATGTACCAGACATGTCGTGAAGCGCTGCCAAACACCTTCAGCTCTCACAAGATTCAGTATCTTACCCGGGTAATCCGGAAAAAATCATATATCAAAGATGATGAAGTCAACATGGACATACAGGACGTCATCCTTTGTCTTGTTGACGTTCTGAGGTATAAGCTTTCCAATGTCCGTTTCCGCATGGAGGATATTTTCCTGCCGGAATTCCAGACAACCATCACCCGGATGATTTCAGGTCTTCCAGTTCCGGATCCTGTCTTTGAGGAAGAAATAATATCGCTGCGGCTGATTTCACATCTCTCCCACACAATACGAAAAGTTCTTCTCGACAGAATCATAGTCCTTGGAGATGTATTTGACCGTGGATCACAGCCAGACAAAATAATCCGCATACTCTCATCACCATCATACAGGAACATGGTTGATTACGTATTCGGCAATCATGACATTCTCTGGATGGGTGCGGCAAGCGGCAACAGATCCCTTATTGCTGAAGCCATGCGTATTACCTGCCGTTACGATCACTTCGAACTTATGGAACGGCTCCACTTTGACAGCTCGAAACTCGCAGCTTTTGCCGAAAAGACCTACCCTTCAGACACGGTAACCGGGAACTTCAAGGCAGAAACAGCCAGAGGCCGCAGTATGGAAAAAGCCCTGGCCATCATTCAGTTCAAGATTGAAGAACAGACCATTCGGGATCATCCAGAATACGAAATGGAATCCCGACTGTGGCTGGACAAGCTGGCAGGAATGCTGAAATCCGGCAAAACCGAAGGTTTAAATGACAACCATTTCCCGACCATTGACCTTGAATCTCCAGGCCGCCTTACCGGTGAAGAACAGGAAGTGATTGACGATCTTGTTGAGCAATTTATCACCAACAAACGGCTGATGCGGCTTCTGGAATATTTTTTCAGTCAGGGCAAGACCTATCATATCCATA
>JACNJZ010000154.1 GCA_014382295.1 Candidatus Desulfobia pelagia
CCACATTTTCTATGTATTGCTTTTCAATATCCATTGACAACCCTTTCTTTTCCCTGGCACTGCTCATTATAAAATAATGGTCGAATTTGACAAAAATACGCGAGAAGGTGCCTTGAACCTATACCGGTTCCTTTTACTTAAAAGATTTATACAAAATCTTATTTGTTAATACATCTACTATAATTTCATCACATTCATTGACATATTTCAACGCATTATTTTTCTTTCTGTACTCTTTTATATCTTCACCCTTATCTGCCATCTGCAGCGCACATGACAGAGACTCGATAGCCTCAGAGATATCTGAGGCCAGCTTGGGGTCAGAACCCACTACAGTGGCGTTTGCCCTGCTCAACACATCGAGGCAGCTAGAAAAGCACATCATACTGCAGTTTTTTCTTCACATCACTGTTCATGGCCTGTTGCTGGCTCCTGTTCATTCCTGAAACAAAAAAGCTTCCAGGATGGAAACTTGCAAACATCAGGCCAGACAATTCTGCGCAAAACAGGCTCTTCCCTTCTTCTCCCTCAGGCCACGTCCTTTGCTGAATCCAGGACTATTCTCCTACAGCACACAAAAAATACTCTTTCGAGATACAAAATATTTTTTAAGAATCACTTAATATTTTTGCTCATATCAGGCATCACATCACAAGATTTATGATGGCAAAACCGCCAATAAGCAAAATTACAAAAGCAATACAGAGTATATTGAAATAACGATTAATAAAGTGCGTTGCCTGCCGGCCCCATTTCTTCAACATCCAGGCGACAATAAAAAACCGGGTTGCCCGAGCGGCAATGGATGTAAGGGTGAAAACAAAGAGATTTACCTTGGCTACCCCGGCGGTTATCGTAATCAGTTTATATGGCAGAGGTGTGAGCCCGAAGATATACACAACCCAGGCATTCCATTTATCATACACCTGAAAAAGATGTTCTCCGCCAAGGCCGGCTCCCAGAGTTTCTCTTATATATGACGGCAGGGCAATATCATTTCGGCCCTCCACCAGAACCAGCTGGACATGAGCCACATTTTCAACAATCCATCTGCCGACAGTTTCCCAGGCAAAAACACCGATGCCATACCCAGCCAAACCGCCAAACACAGAGGCAAGAGTACAATAAAGAGCTATCCGCCACCACTTGGTGGGTGCAGCAATAACCAGGGGTATAAGCAGGATGTCCGGAGGAAGAGGAAAAAAACTGCTTTCGGCAAACGAGATACAGATAAGCGCCGGAATACCATATGGCGTATAGGCCCAGTGTAAAGTCCAATAATACACCCATCGATGGACATGCCACCTTGAAGTGGGCTTTTTTAACGCGTCTTCACTCATCCCCGCACCTTTTCAGCAAGCCGTCGCACCCTGCTCATGGCTTCCTTTTCATCAAAGCTGACAATTTCCCTATTATCCATAACTACTTCTCCATTTATAATAACCGTCTTCACATCTACCCCCG
Source organism: Candidatus Desulfobia pelagia (assembly GCA_014382295.1). Classification (GTDB taxonomy): domain Bacteria; phylum Desulfobacterota; class Desulfobulbia; order Desulfobulbales; family SURF-16; genus Desulfobia; species Desulfobia pelagia. Next base: position 1,465 of record JACNJZ010000154.1, read on the forward strand.
AGGCAGAACACACCAGGCTGGCATACGAGTCAAACGGTTTCATCAAACCGAACTGATCCATGTCGACCAGCACAACATCGGCACGCTTCCCCGGCTCAAGACTGCCAATACTCTTTTCCAGGCCAAGAACCTGAGCCCCTTTTGACGTTGCCATTTCAAAAACATGTTTTTCAGAAAGAAAAGGAGCTCCACCTCCTGACACCTTCTGCAGCATCATACAGCTTCCCATCTCCTGCAGAATATTCAACGTATTATTGCTGGCAGCACCATCTGTGCCAATACCCACACAGACACCTGTCTCAACCAGCTCTTTTACAGGAGCAATGCCACTGGCCAGTTTCATATTGCTTTCCGGGCAGGTGATCACCTTGGTGTTTTTTTCAGCCAGAAGAGCAATATCTTCAGCATCAAGCCACACCCCGTGCACGCAGACACTGCTCCCATCAAGAATATCAAGTGACTGCAGGTAACGAACCGGCGACAAACCTGTTTTAGTTTTTATCCCTTCACTTTCCTGTTTTGTTTCGGCAAGATGCATAAAAAACAGACATCCTTTGGAACGAGCCAGGACTTTTGCCGCCTGCAAGGTCTCCGGCCCACAGGTATAGGGAGAATGGGCAAACACAGCAGGAACGATCCTTTCATGCCCCTGCCACTGGTCAATAAAATCAGAAACCACCTGGAATTTCAGGGCAGGATCTGGCACCCCGGGGGCAGGAAAATCAACAACACCGTGGGCCGCCACCGCCCGCATGCCCGAGTCAGCAAATGCCCGGGCTGCAGCATCCTCATAAAAATAGCCGTCTGCTACTGTTGTAATACCGCCCCGGATCATTTCTGCAGCCGCCAGCTTGGAACTCCAATATACCATCTCCGGGGTGACACATTTTGCTTCTGCCGGGAAAATATGATTTTCGAGCCAGTTCATCAATTCAAGATCATCGGCCAAGCCGCGAAACAGGGTCATGGCTCCGTGACAATGCCCATTTATCAAGCCAGGAAGCATCAGGCAGCCTGAGGCATCGACAACGGGACAAAGATCATCCACCCGACACTGATCCATAGGGCCAATGTCCTGAATTATTCCAGCAGCAATCTTTATGTAATGCCTGGTCTGGCCTTGGGATTCCCCTGACTCAGGAGAAAAAAGCAGACCGTTTATAAGCAGAATGTCCTTTTTCATAATTTCCCTATCAAACATCTTTTCCCGGCAAAAACAACCGGAATCTCTCCTGCGGCAAGAGTATGGATTTCAGCCATCATTAATGAAGTTGATTGACATCCAACCGCTGTTTCAGTACATTTTCTTTCAAGGTTACCACTTCTGCAAACCACCTGAATAGTTACCTTTACAAAAGGAAAATATTATGGATGAAAACTGCTTATTCTGTAAAATCATCAAGGGAGAGATCCCCTCTGACAAGCTGTATGAAGATGACGATGTCCTGGCCTTCTGGGACATTGCCCCCCAGACTCCCAAACATTTTCTGGTAATTCCCAAAAAACATTTTGCCAGACCCTGTGACATGGAAGAGGAAGACGAGCAACTCATGGGGAAAGTCCTGCGAATCGGCGCCCAGATAGCCAGAGAGCAGGGAGTGGGCGATCATTACCGGGTCGTCATAAACAACGGCAAAGAAGCCGGTCAGATTATCTTTCATGCCCACGTTCATATCCTGGGCGGAAAAACACTGACCAGCCTGATCTGATCATGACTCCTCCTGTTGTCTCATTTATAGCCCGCCCCAATCACGGAAAAACAACCGTCATTGAAAAAGTGATCCCGGCACTGATCAGCCGTGGCTACAAGATAGGCACCATAAAACACCATGTCCATCACTTTGAGATGGACAAACCAGGGAAAGACACATGGCGGCACAAGCAGGCCGGGGCGCATACCGTTGCACTCTCCTCTCCCACCAGCCTGGGAATTATCAAAGATGTGACCGGCGACTCCTCCATTGAAGATCTTGCCTCCCATTATTTTTCTGACATGGATCTTGTCCTCACCGAAGGCTACAAGACCGGCCCCATGCCTAAAATTGAGGTCTTCAGGAAAGAGATCTCTCCTTCTCCCCTGGACAACCGGGATGATACATGGGCTGCATTCGTCACCGACACACTCCTTGACTCCGATCTCCCGCAATTCAGCGGTCAGGACATCACTGGCCTGGCTTCCTTTCTCATAGATGCATTTATTTCCAGTTCCGCACGGCAAAAAACCCGACTTCGAGTAGACGGCAAGGTCGTACCGCTGAATACTTTTGCAGAATCGTTTCTCAGACAGGCAGTACTTGGTATGGTTTCATCTCTCAAAGGATGTGAGGCTCCGCAAAAACTTACCCTTACTATTGATAATGAATACCATGCCGGGCAGAAAAAAGATGAAACACATCCGTGACGTAACCGGTGTTATTCTTGCCGGCGGTGCCAGTTCCAGGTTTGGCTCAAACAAGGCCCTTGCCTCTTATGACGCCCTTCCCCTCATACAGCATGTGGCGCAGCCTCTTGAAAAACTTTTCAAGGAACGGCTTCTGGTAACAAATACGGCGTCAGTCTATGAGTTTCTAGGCTGGCCCATGGTTGGAGACATACACCCCTCCTGCGGCCCCCTGGGAGGGATACACGCTGCCCTGAAAACCATCAATACCTCAAAAGCCTTTATTGTCGGCTGCGACATGCCTCTACTCAATACTGATCTTATCGCTCACCTCTGCACGCTTCCCGGCGACTGGGACGCTGCTCTTCCCTGGCTGAAAGCCGGCCCTGAGCCTCTTTACGCCATATATACCAAGAAATGCCTGCCGCATATTGAACAGAGCCTGCAATCCAAGGAATTTAAAATCGGCCTGCTGCTGCGCAAACTCAAACTGCACAAAATCAGCGAAGATGACATTCTGAGCCAGACGGGCAGCCTGTCAACATTCCACAACATCAACTTCCGCCAGGACATGTCACTTCTGGAACACGCGGCAGAAAAGGCGAATAATGGCTGAATCGCTAAGCCTGCAGCAGGCAATACAAAAGATATTGCAGCAGATATCCCCTCTCCCCTCAGAAGAAATACCCCTTTCTGAAGCCCTTTACAGAAGGCCCTCAGAAACACTGAAAGCACTGCTGCCTGTTCCCCACTTCCGCCAGTCCACCATGGATGGCTATGCAGTTCACTCTGCAGATCTCCGGGATGAAGACATCCTTCCTGTCACAGGTGAAATCCCGGCAGGGTGCACTGACATGAAACCATTACCAGCCGGACAGGCCATTCGCATTATGACCGGCGGCGTAGTCCCACCTGGAGCAGATAGGGTAATCCCCCAGGAGCATTGCAGGAAAAGCAAAGAGGGAATCTTTATTCCCCACATGGAACAACGCAGGAAAAACATAAGGGCGTGTGGAGCAGACCTGAAAAAAGGACAAGTCATTATCAGGAAAGGGGATTGTCTTGAACCTGGCCATCTACAATTCCTGGCAACATCAGGCTATACTTCCCTGCCGGTGTTCCAGCAGCCTGCTGTTGCCTTTCTCTGCACCGGCTCCGAACTTGTTGATATGAATCCCCTCCCCGGACAGCTTATCAGCGGCAACCGCGCTCTTATCAGCAGCCTGATACAGCAGGCAAAGGCTCTTCCAGTCGACCTGGGCACAGCTGTTGATAACACCCATATTATTGCCGAAAAAATCAGACAGGCAGGCCCTGCACAGATTATTATCACCACGGGCGGCATGGGCCCAGGCAAATACGACCTCATCGGGGAAGTCTGCTCAGAAATGGGTATCAAACCCCTCTATCGCTCACTCAATGTCAGGCCTGGGAGGGCAACCCTGTTTGGCGTTAAAGACTCTCTCCTGTTTTTTGCACTCCCCGGGCCTCCTCCTGCTGCTCATGTTCTGTTCCAGGAACTTGTGAAACCGGCAATCCTGGCCTTGCAGGGAAACACCCGTCAAAAAACCAAAACTTTGACCGCCCGACTGCAGGAGGAAATTACAATAAGGAAAAGGGGCCTCTTGAATCTGAAAAGCGCAATCCTTTATGTGCATAACGGTAATTTGTGTGTCAGACAAAACAATACTGTGTCCAAACCTCCCAATGCAGTAATATGTATCCCTGCTAATCGTCGAAAAATAAAAAAAGGGGAAATGGTCCGTGTTCACCCATACGACAGCCTCTACTCAACAGATTAAATATATATCGCCAGTCCTTTATGTCTCCTGAAAAAAATACGTTTAAACAAAGCGTCTATTATTCGCTCTCTTTTGTCACGATATTCGCCCTGGCCGCCATGGGCTGCTATTATTTTCTTACCAGCGCCTGGAAGTTTGCTTTTATAGATATAGCCTTTGCCGCCGCCCTTCTGCTGAACGTCATCGCCTACAGGAAACACCGCCGGCTCAATATTGCCATCCGTATTGGCCTCGGCTTGGGGGCTCTAAGCATTATCTCCATAGCCGCCTTCGATCAGGCCATGCATAATGGCATCTTTATCTGGTTCTTCACCCTCCCCATTGTCTCCATTTATCTTCTTGGCAAAAAAGAAGGGGCCTTCTGGGCAACCTTTTATTTTCTGTTCCTCGTTGTTGTCATTATCAGTATAGGCCATGAAAATGTTTCGACCTACCTGGTTCGCTTTCTCCTAGCTTACATTGTCGTTTCATTGTTTTCCTACCGTTATGAATTTCTCAGGGAAAGAGACCATAACGAAATGCTGACTGCTAAAAAGAATGAGGAGATCATGAAGGAAAAGCTCTCCCGTTATCTTTCGCCGCAGATACGCGATGACATCATTTCCGGAAAAACTGATGCCACCATTGAATCTTCCCGCAGGGAACTGACCCTTTTCTTCTCGGACATTGTAGACTTTACGGAAACGACCGACCATCTAGAACCAGAAGCCCTTACTGCATTACTCAACAACTACCTGGATGAAATGTCTCGAATTGCCCTGAAACACAAAGCTACAATTGATAAATTCATAGGGGACGGAATTGTTGCTTTTTGCGGGGCCCCTGAAAGCAGCGGCGTAAAACAGGATGCTGTAAGATGTGTAAAAATGGCAATTGAAATGAGAGAGCGCCTGCATTCTCTCAGGGAGAATTGGGCACAAAGGGGTATTTCTGCTCCCTTTCATATCCGAATGGGTATAAACACAGGATACTGCACCGTAGGTAATTTCGGAACCCACGAAAGGATGGATTATACGGTTATCGGCACCCAGGTTAATCTCGCAGCCCGGCTGGAAGAAAGAGCCGAGATAGACCAGATACTTGTTTCTCATCAAACCTATATGCTGGTAAGAGATGAGATATGCTGCCTCAACGTTGCCGATATGGATTTCAAAGGAATGGCCTTTTCAATTACTGCCTATCAGGTGGCGGACCTCTGGGAAAATATAAAACAGAAACAGGAAACCATATCATATGATATTCCCGGTTTCTCTGTGAAATTCGAGCCCCATGCAATACCGCAGGAGTCTCGTCAACAAGTCGAAACTATGTTAAGAAAACTCAGCTACAATCTTTCTGGACTCCCGCCTTCGCGGGAGTGACGCCGTATTTAATAAATGTCATTCCCGCGAAGGCGGGAGATAAGCACCCTCAAGGGGCATAAACTCCGACTTCGATCCAGGATTCTTGGGCTTTTCAAAGAATAAACAAGTTCTCTTAGCTGAGATTCCTATAGAGTCACAAACTTTTATAATATTCCCAACAGGACGGACATGATGAAACAATCTCGATGGTCACTCAGAAAAGTCTTGGCTCTATTATCCCTTAGCCTTTTAGCCCTTCCCTTCAACTCTCATAAATCAGAGGCGGCTCCGCCAAAAATAAAGTTCAGGCCGGCTGTAATGATTACCCCTGCTTTTACTCCTCAGGATAACGGCTGCGAGCTGACACTGAAAAGCCATCTGCCTATTACCCGCTACTCTGCTTTTTTTCTCGACTCTCCATACAGGCTTGTCATTGATATCAGCAATGCTGATTTTCGTGACGAATTTCAGAACAAAGCCGCATCCTGCCTTGACTTAAATGAAGTCCGTATTGCCCGCCATAATGACAAAATACGCATAGTCTTCGAGTTGACGGGATCACGAGAAATCCAGCATCGTATAGAAAGGCAGGATAATGACTTAAAAATTATCATTGAAGAAAAAGGCATGACCATAGTCCGGAAAGAAGAAGAGCCTGAAAAGGTCCCTTCCGAAAAGCCACTCATTGCCGAAGTCTCACAGGCCGCAAACGCAGAAGAGTCCGCTGAAGAGACACTTACACTGACAGCGGTTCCCACGTTAAACATTAACGATCTTCTCCTCCAGTCCCAGGAAGAATTCACACTACAGAATTTTGACTCTGTTATCGAAATTTCAACCCGCATACTTGACGCTGATCCTCAAAATGCCGAAGCCTACTCAAACAGATGCGGAGCCAAAGCAATGAAGCAGTTATACACAGAGGCGTTTGATGACTGCATACAGGCCGTCTCCCTGGATCCCGATGCGCCAATGGGTTACAACAATTTGGGATGGGTCTATGAACAGCAGGGGAATAGTGAAACAGCCCTGCTCAACTACAAAAAGAGCTGCAGACTGAACAACAATCTTGGCTGCCGGAATCAGGAACGCCTTCAGGAACAACGAGCCGCTGCAGCCCAGCGTGAAAAACAGGACTCGAAGCTGGAAGAACAAAACAAGACAATAGCTGTTGAAGCTGTTGAAGCTGTTGAAGCTGTTGAAGCTGTTGAAGCTGTTGAAGCTGTTGAA
>JACNJZ010000156.1 GCA_014382295.1 Candidatus Desulfobia pelagia
TCATTTTGGCAATGACACCGCTAGCGAGCAAAAAGTCAATTTTTCAAGGTTGCCTAATGTTCTTTCCTGCCAAATTCTTCCCACCCCTTTTCATATAGATCGTTCAATCTCTTTTCAAGCTCCTGCCGGTGTTCTTCTATCTGCTGAGGATCAGCTCCTTTCGGAACATAGAGAGGCTCTCCGTACAGCATCACGATCCGGGAAAACGGTTTGGGAAGGGCTGTCTTGTCCCAACTTCGAAATGTCCAGTAACTGCTGGCTGCCCAACCTAATGGGACAATGGGAACGCCGGTATGACTTGCCAGCAGTATCGATCCAGCCTGTGCCTCGCGGGCCGGCCCCTGGGAGCCGTCAGCCACAAGCACACCTGTTTTCCCCTTTCGTATTTCCCTGATCAGCCCTTTTAAAGCACCGATCCCCCCTTTGCTGCGGGAGCCACGTACCGTTGCAAAGCCCTTGGACTGCAGAATCCTTGAAATATATTCTCCATCTTTGCTGGGACTGACCATGGCAACATAGGGAAGTCCCCGTGCCTGATGAACAGTATAGATGACACCATAATGCCAGAAGGCGGCGATAAACGACGAAGCAGAATCGGCAAACTGAGTGAAATTTCCATAACCGCGGCGCTCTACCCGACACGTAGAAAACAGCATGACAGACAAAAATCGAAAGAACAAAGGCACTGCCCACAGGGAAAATCTGTACGCAAGACTTTCCTGTCCTCTGTCCTCTGTCCTCTGTCCTCTGCTTACAGCCATTGCAGCTCTTTCTCCTTTAAATCACGTATCCGATCACGCAATGTTGCCGCCTCCTCAAATGCGAGATCTTTAGCACACTGCAGCATTTGTTTTTCGAAACTTTTTATTTCCTGCCGCAATTCTTTTACATTGCCATAGATAACTTTTTCCTCAGCTGCCTTGAGCAAAGGATGCTCTTCCGCTGTATCATAGACTGCAGCTGTCATGTTCTTTATGCTGGAACGAACTGTTTCAGGAGTAATATTGTTTTTTTCATTATGTTTCTGCTGGATTTTGCGCCTCCTGTTTGTTTCATCGATGGTCCGCTGCATTGAGCCGGTTATGGTGTCCGCATACATTATAACCATGCCGTCTACATTCCTGGCCGCACGCCCGCAGGTCTGGATCAACGACCTGTCACTGCGCAGAAAACCTTCCTTGTCAGCATCAAGTATCGCCACCAGTGAGACCTCTGGAATATCCAGCCCCTCCCGCAGCAGATTAATACCTACAAGCACCTGAAATTCTCCCTGACGGAGATCACGGATCACCTCTATTCTTTCCAGCGTTTTGATATCTGAATGCAGATAACGCACTTTGACATCCAGATTATCATAATAATCGGTCAAATCTTCTGCCATCCGTTTGGTCAAGGTCGTTACCAGGACAGCTTCGTTACGAACAGCCCGAATTCGTATCTCTTCAAGAAGATCATCAACCTGGCTTGATGCCGGCCGAACCTCAATGAGAGGATCAAGCAGGCCGGTGGGCCGTATTATCTGCTCAACGACTCGCCCCTGACTGCGCTCCATTTCAAACTTTCCAGGTGTTGCCGACACATAAATCGCCTGATTGATGCGGGCATCGAACTCATCAAAGGTAAGAGGACGGTTATCCAGCGCGGATGGCAGGCGAAATCCAAAATTGACCAGCGTCTTTTTTCGGGACCTGTCACCATTATACATGCCGCCAATCTGGGGAACCCCGATATGACTCTCATCAATAAAAAGAATAAAACCCTCGGGGAAATAATCAAGAAGAGTAGGCGGAGGCTCACCCACCATTCTGCCGGTGAGGTGACGGCTGTAATTTTCAATACCGGTGCAATAGCCAAGTTCACCGATCATCTCCAGATCAAACAGGGTACGCTGTTCAAGGCGCTGGGCCTCCACCAGCATTTTCTCCTGCTGGAAATAATTGAGACGATCTATCATTTCCGCTTTTATTGTCTGCATGGCCTGAAGCAATTTCTGCCTGGACGTCACAAAATGACTTCCCGGGTATACCGTATATTCACCCATAGTATCAAAGACTACTCCCCGCAGAGGATCCACCAGAGAAATGGAATCAACCGTGTCGCCGAAAAATTCCACCCGCAAAGCAATATCTTCTTCATAGGCCGGAAAAATATCAATAACGTCTCCCCGAACCCTGAATGTTCCCCTGTGAAATGAAATATCATTGCGCTCATAGAGCATATAAACAAGACGCCGCTGCACTTCTTGGAGAGGATACTCTTCACCGACTTGCAACAGAAGATGCATATTCTTGTATTCATCGGGCGATCCCAAACCGTAAATACAGGACACACTGGCAACAATCAGTACGTCACTTCGGGTCAGGAGGGACCTCGTGGCTGAATGACGCATCTTATCAATAGCATCGTTAATGGCTGAATCTTTTTCTATATAGGTATCAGACTGGGGAATATAGGCTTCGGGCTGGTAGTAATCATAGTAACTGACAAAATACTCTACAGCATTTTCAGGGAAGAGCTCCTTGAACTCGGCATAAAGCTGGGCTGCCAGTGTCTTATTGGGAGCCATCACCAGGGCGGGGCGCTGGGTACGGGCAATGACCTGGGCCATGGTGTAAGTCTTACCAGATCCGGTAACACCGAGAAGAACCTGATCCCTGGCGCCTTTTTCGATGCCTGAACTCAACGCATCAATTGCCCGGGCCTGGTCCCCGGCAGGCTGAAACTGCGAATGGAGAGTAAACATTACATTTTAGTGCCTTACTCCCCAATTTCTGCGAAAAAAACAAGCAACTGGAAAATAATTTATGAAATTAATAAGTTGTAAGTGCCTCCAAGGCACTTATCCTAAAAAGTTCTAAGTCCACTTCCACTTTAGTGGGTCAGAATATATGTTCATATCCCCTGTAGGAGATATCCATTCGCTCATCCCCCTGGCAGAGGATAACCCCGGAACCTTCAATGATACGGCCAACACACGACACATGTTGCCCCAGGTCGGACACAAGGCTGAGTATCTTTTCCCTGCTGTCAGACGAAGTGGTGAAAACCAGCTGATAATCTTCGCCCCCTTGCAGGGCGAGATCCAGAACAGGAATCTGCAGACATGCCGCCGCCTCCTGCAGAGCATCAGAGAGAGGAACAGACAAAGCATCAATTTCTGCTCCGACACCACTTGCTGTGCAGATATGCGCCAGATCGGTTGCCAGACCGTCGGAAACATCCATCATGGCATGTACCAGTCCGCTGCGGGCAAGTTCCTCGCCAAGGGCAACCCTGGGCTCAGGGTCAAGGTGAGCATTGACAAGGGTCTGGACTTTTCCCTTATCCGTCATACCCCTACGGCACAGCTCGAGCCCGGCTGCTGCATCACCGAGAAAACCGCTCACCCAGACCAGATCACCGGATTGTGCTCCGGAACGATAACAGACTGACTCCTCTGCCATTTCCCCTATAACAGTTACACTCACCATAAAGCGTTCGCCACTGTGGACAGTATCACCACCAATCAGGCAGAGGTGATAGTCTTTCAAAGCACTCGTAAATCCTGCGAGAAAATCGTCAAGCCATAACTGATCACATGACTTGGGAATACCAAGAGACAACAAAGCAAACTGAGGATGCCCCCCCATGGCTGCAATATCGCTGACATTGACACTGACAGACTTGCGCCCCAGCTGATACTGAGGATGCCAGCCCGGGTCAAAATGGACACCCTCAACCAGTGTATCGGTTGTTAGCAGACTGACCCGCCCTTCAGATATACGCTGGACGGCACAGTCGTCACCAATACCCTGAATCAGATTTTCCGGTTCACTGCCTTTCTGCTGAGCAGCAATTTCAGCAATAAGCTGCCGTTCGGAGAGAATTCTTTCCTTTTTGCCACTCATTTGACGACCCGCAAGGCAGGCTTTGCTCCCTTCTTCTTTTCAGCACCTTTTGCCTGAGGATCCTCTACAGGATCACCAAAATCCAGAGCCTTGATATAATGCTTTTTCCCACCCATGGTGAAAATTTCTTCACCGGTAAACTGAGGCGTCCGAAGGGCCCACACAACTTTCTGTGGAGGCACATTTAAAAGGTACATCGTCACATGCCACCACTCATCGAGTTTATTGGTATCTCTCTCAAAACAGGCAACACGTGCATATATCAAAGACTGTGGATTCTCGGAAAGAATAACAACAATATCTCCCGGTTCCGTTGTCCCTTTAAGCCTGACAACATTATGCAATTCTTCTATTATCTTTTCCATTTTCCTAAATGAGGTATATTTAACTCTATTAACGGTAAAAATCGGCGAAAAAGCGAAACAAATATGGTATACATGACTATTTTGTCATGACCCGTGTGGGTGGAGTATACAATGTCCCTGCTGATTCTTTTTCACTCCAGGATGAATGAACTCATAACGCTATGATGACACTATAATGAACATACGCAGGCAATGCATAAAAATATGGAACTTTTTCAAAACAAAATGGATCTAACCTATAACAGAAATGCAGAGACGATGCATTCCCCCATTTTCAGGGGATTTCCGGCAAGTCTCTCTGCCTTTTTCTCATTGAGTTCCAATGGTGCTTCTCTGAACAAGCAGGTAATTCATGAGAAATAAGGACATGGCTGAAGAAACAACGGAGCTTGTCCAGTCTTTCCTTGGAGGGGACACACAGGCCTTCAACAGGCTTGTGCTTCTCTACCAGACAAAGATATACAATCTATGTCTGAATTACGTAAAGGCTCCGGAAGAAGCAAATGATCTGGCCCAGGATATTTTTATTACCGCGTATCGCGCCCTGCCGAAACTGCGGGAACAAAACAAATTTGGGGCCTGGCTCTATCAGATTGCTGTCAACCACTGCCGCAACCGATACAAAAGGTTAAGCCGCCGTGGCTTCTTCACAAACAGATCGCTTGATGACCCGGACACATACCTCCAGGTTACAGGAGACGAAAGCCCGGAAACGCACCTGGAAAAAAATGATATTATCCAGTCGGTTCGAGCAAGTATTGACGCCCTGGGCGGAGCAGAAAAAGAAATACTCATTTTAAGAGATCTTCAGGAACTGTCTTACGACGAAATAAGTGGAATCCTGGACATTCCTCTTGGAACAGTGAAATCAAAACTTAATAGGGCGCGATCCTCTTTAAAGGATCGACTCAAGAAAATCCAACACCTCTTATAGAGAAAAAAAATGAACTGTAAAGATTGTCAAAATTGTTTTTCTGAATACCTGGATCATACCCTTGACTCCCACGCAATATCACAGGTCGCTGGTCATCTTTCTCTTTGCCCTGAATGCACCAACGAATGGCAGGAGTTCAAAAAGGCCATCAATTTTATCCAGAACATACCCATGGAAGCGGTTCCTGCTGGTTTTCTGACTGGTATTCACGAAAAGCTGGAAGCAAAAAGTCCGCTGTCCAGAATGCTTGACTGGTTTTCAACAACACCGGTACGGCTTGCAGCCTCCACCGGTTTTGCAGTTCTTTTTGTCGGCGTCGTCACGGCTGTCGTCGTTCAGAATATCCCCTTTGAAAACTCCGTACGAACAGAAAACAGGGTTGCCCTTTCAGACCAGAAAGAAGAAACCCGCGCCACAGAACCCGTTATTCAACTGGCAGAGAACAAACCGTCATCCGCCCTTCAGTCCTCTACGGACTTTTACCCTGGCGTTCCTCTTCTCTCAGAATATGAAGACACTGGAGGAATCACTTTCTCTCCGTACACCCTGGCTGCCAAACCACAGAGAAAAACAATTTCTCCCGAGATCAGTTTTGTCTCCACCGGAAGCGGTCACCTCAACTCATCAATTCAAGAGATGAGTCCCTTTTCATATACAGAAAAAGTGCCGCTGCCTACTCCTGACGCCTATCTCACTCTTCATCCAGGTTCACAGGCCGAACTTTCAGAGTTTATGCATCAGATAATTCACTCATCCTCATGGCAGATTGCCGCCTATAACGACAGCAGCCTGACACTGGCAATTCCTGTTGACAACCTGGCCCAGCTTAATCAGTTATGCGCCCAGCATAAAGTGTCTGTGACGCCTCCCTATGTTCTGGGAAATGCTCCTGGTACACCGCAGAAGCGTATTCTTGTGGCTGTCCAGTGGCACTAAAATCCAGCACATAACACAACAGATTCGTTTTCTTTTCTGACAATCTCGCGTGAACCTCTTGAATTTAATTAAAAGGTACCTTGAAAAATTAGGATTTTTGCTTGATAGCAAGGTTGCCTAAAGAAAGGAACTACTATGCCTTCTCCTTATAAGCTTAAATTGACCATTCCTGTCCTTGCAGGACTGTTTTTCTTCATGTTGTCCTCTGCCTCCATTGCATCCCGGCCAGATTCTTTTGCCGATCTGGTCGAGGATCATGCTCAAACAGTAGTCAACATCTACACGACACAGACGGTGGATTCTCCACAGATCCCTCAATTACCTTTTTCTGATCATCCTGCCGTGCCGGAATTCTTCAAACATTTTTTTGAAGCACCGGGCTCCCCAGGAAAACAGCCGAAAAGAAAAAGCAAACGAACCAGTCTTGGGTCCGGAGTTATCACCTCTGCTGACGGATATATCCTGACAAACAACCATGTTATCGAAAATGCCGATGAAATTAACGTTCGATTTGCCAATCACGAGGAATATTCTGCCACATTAATCGGGCGTGATGACAAAACAGATCTGGCCCTGATAAAGATTGCCCCTAAGAGCCCTCTTCCTTTTGCCTCCTTCGGAGACTCAGAAAAACTTCGAGTAGGTGACTGGGTGGTTGCCATAGGGAACCCTTTCGGCTTTGAACAGACAGTAACTGCCGGCATAGTAAGTGCCAAGGGAAGAACCCTTGGCGGCGGATCCTACCAGAATTTCATCCAGACGGATGCCTCCATTAATCCTGGTAATTCAGGAGGCCCATTATTCAACATGAAAGGCGAAATGGTTGGCATCAATACCGCAATATACAGCCGCAATGGCGGCAATATCGGTATTGGATTTGCAATCCCGGTTAATATGGCCAAAAACGTTATCGCCCAACTGAAGGAAACAGGAAAGGTTACCCGGGGCTGGCTTGGAGTCATGATCCAGAACGTTAACCAGGAAATGGCCGAGCAATTTGGCCTTGAACGGCCCATTGGCGCCCTGGTCGGTGAGGTAAGCCCTGACAGTCCTGCAGAAAAAGGCGGCATACAACCCGGTGATATAATTATTGAATATATGGGCAAGGAAGTCAGCGAGATGGATATACTTCCGGTAATGGTTGGCCAGACAGCCGTCGGCACCAAGGCAGAGGTTGTCGTCTTCCGCAATAACAAGAAAAAAGAACTCACCATCACTATTGGACAACTTAAAGACGGTGACTTGACCCCCGAAGCAGAAGAAGAAACCAACCAGCTGGGAATGACTGTTCAGGAACTTACCCCTGAACTCAGTAAATCTCTGAAGATCGAAGAAGAATCCGGCGTAATTATTACCAGCGTCGAGCAAGGCTCACCTGCAGCCCAGACAGGTCTTCGCCCCGGAGATATCATCCTGGAAGTAAATCGCCAGGAGATTGCCACCCTGAAAGATTACAGCACCGCCATCGGTAACCCTGAAGCAAAGGGAAGCAGTGCCCTGTTCCTGATCAAACGCAACACCCGCACCAGATTTTTTGTTGTCAAGCCGGAGTAGCAGCTTTTGGTTTTCAGCAAATAAAGCTACACAAAAAACCCTCTGAGGATTTACATTCTCAGAGGGTTTTCTTTTGATCAGCGGCCCGTACTTCACTCACAAGTTTTGAGATCAGAGCCGTATCTTTTCGCCCCGGTTCCTTCTCAATTCCCGAATTGACATCAACCGCAAACGGCCTGACCCTATGAATGGCCTCGCCGACATTATCCACTGTCAAACCACCCGCCAGAACCAGGGGTTTCTTAATCTTCAGACTATCAATAAGAGACCAGTCAAAGGTCTCTCCCGTGCCGCCGCCTTTTTCTTTATGATAGGCATCAAGCAAAAATCCTGAAACAGCATCATGATAAGGAGTCAGATCCTCTGGAGTCATTTGAGGAGTAACCTGCAGAGCTTTCAAAATCCTGTTTTGAAAATTCAGGCAATATTCCGGAGATTCCTTGCCGTGCAGCTGAATGACCGTCAAACCGCAATAATGAACGATTTCAT
>JACNJZ010000133.1 GCA_014382295.1 Candidatus Desulfobia pelagia
GATGTGTGGGACCACGAACGTATCGTCCATACGAACGCGGCGCCGTTGGTTCCGGATCACGTATTTCACCAATAAGGATCACATCCGGATCCTGGCGCAATGCCCGATGCACGCCTTCAGCGTAAGAAGAAACATCGGTTCCGACTTCCCTCTGGGTAATGATTGCCTCTTTATGATCGTGAAGAATTTCAATGGGATCTTCAATTGTGATGATATGCTGTCTTGTGGATTTATTCAGCATATCAACAAGACTGGCGAGAGTTGTTGTCTTACCGCTGCCTGTCGGGCCTGTTACCAAAAAGAGGCCGCGCCCTCTCAGGATAGTATCGCGAACCTCCTGGGGAATATGCAGATCATCAACACTGAACATGACCTGCCGCAAGGAGCGCATCACAAGGCAGATTCTGCCCAACTGCTTGAATGCTGCAATGCGGTATCGATTCTCATTATGGGAAAAAGCAAAATCGGTACTTCCTCTCTCACTCAACTCCACCTGGCATCGAGGCGGCGTAATAGTACGCATTATTTCTTCGGTCTGCTTTGCGGTGAGAGCGTCTGACTGTAGGGTCTTTAACTTCCCGGCAATGCGGACAACGGGCGGAAGGCCGACATTAAGATGAATATCAGTAGCATTATAGTGCTGTACAACTCCAAAAATTTTATCAATCATCTTGCAATCCGGGATAATGAATTAGCACCTACTCTGCTTAGTGCACATAGTGCTGAAACCACCGAACTGAAACTGTTCAACAGTGCTCCACATGTGCGCAAGCAGGTTGGCGAACTATAGCTGACCTATGAAAACCAGCCTGATCGGGTGCAGGCAAGCGAGCCTGCGAGACTCCGGATGGGGTACTGCTGAACAACTATAAGTTACATGAATTACAGGCAATGAAACTCCAGAACAGACTTTCACATCTTCTCAATTCAACCCTTTGCAAGCGAATGGTCGAGGCCTGCCTTAATAAAATCACGAAATAACGGATGAGGCTTCATTGGCTTTGATTTAAATTCAGGATGAAACTGGCAGCCAAGAAACCAGGGATGATCCGCCAGCTCAACGATCTCTACCAGTGTATTATCCGGAGAGGCACCACTGATAATAAGCCCCTTTTCAACAAGTTCATCTCTGAAGGCATTATTAAATTCAAAGCGATGACGGTGGCGCTCATCGACATTTTCCTCTTTATAGGCGGAATAAGCGAAAGTATTTTTCTCCAGCCGACACGGATAACTGCCAAGACGCAGTGTCCCACCCATTTCCGATGTTTCATCCCGTACCTGGGTATGATTGGTTCTCGGATCAAACCATTCCTTCATAAGATAAATAACAGGATGTTCTGTCTTATCGGTAAACTCATTACTGTCAGCATCAGTCATTCCGGCGATATTCTGGGCGAACTCTATAACGGCAAGCTGCATACCAAGACAAATCCCGAAAAATGGGATCCTGTTTTCCCTGGCATAAGTAATTGCCCTTATTTTACCTTTTATCCCGCGCTTACCAAAACCACCTGGGACAAGAATACCATGACATCCGGCAAGCAGTTCTTCCGCATCCCGGGTCTCAAGCTCTTCAGCATTCACATATCGGAGTTCAACCTTTGCATCATTAGCTACACCGCCGTGAACCAGTGCTTCATGCAAACTTTTGTATGACTCCTTCAGATCCACATATTTGCCGATAATAGCAATAAGCACATTATGTTTCGGGTGCTTAATCTTATGGATCAGTTCTTGCCATGGTTCAATCCGTGGTGCACCCGTCCAGACATTGAGAAGCTCCAGGATCTTGCCGTCAAGGCCTTCTTTATGGAAACAGAGAGGAACCTCATAGATACTTTTGACATCCTGGGCGGTAATAACAGCGTCTGTAGGAACATTACAGAAAAGAGAGATCTTTGCCTTCAGCTCCTTGGTAAGGGTTGCCTCTGTCCGGCACAAGAGGATATCCGGCTGGATACCAATGGCTCGAAGCTCTTTGACACTATGCTGGGTCGGCTTTGTTTTTACTTCTCCTGCCGTCTTCAAATAAGGGACCCAGGTAACATGAATAAAAATTGAATTTTCCCGGCCGACATCAAGACGGAACTGACGAATGGCTTCGAGAAAAGGGAGACCTTCTATATCACCGATTGTCCCGCCAATCTCTATGATTGCGATATCCGCGTCGCCATCAAGCTGCCATATTGCCGCTTTGATTTCATCTGTCACATGGGGAATAACCTGGACGGTTCCGCCAAGATACTTCCCCTGCCGCTCCTTGGATATTACCGAGTGATAAATCCGACCCGACGTATAGTTATGACGTTGACCAAGCTGAGCGGAGGTATAGCGCTCGTAATGACCAAGGTCAAGATCGGTCTCAGCACCATCGTCAGTAACAAAAACCTCGCCATGTTGAAAAGGATTCATGGTTCCCGGATCAACATTAATATAAGGATCAAGCTTCTGCATAGTAATAGTGAGACCGCGGCTTTCCATCAGTGCTCCAATGGCTGCCGCCGCAAGACCTTTACCGAGGGAGGACAGAACACCGCCGGTAATGAAAATGTACTTTGATTTGGTATTTTGTTTTTCTGTTTTCATAGGCGACACTATATAGTAAATAACATTGGTTTTCCAGCTAAAATATACAGAAAAACTCTTTGCACTTATGCCTTTTTTCGGGTTACCTTCTTCTATGATCTATGCGCTTCTTCTTATTTTTTCTCTGTTTGTTTCCGGCTGCTCCCAGGAGGAGACAGAACCCTCCAAAGCACCTCCTACAAAAAAAACAGGGGCTCCTGAAACATACTCATGCGCAGGATGCCATCAGCACTCCCTTGACCTCCCGCACAGAAGGCTGTCCTGTACTGCCTGTCACGGGGGGAATTCCCCATCCCATAGTGCTGAAGAAGCCCATGAAGACCTGATCTCACAACCCTCCCATCCTGACCATATGGGGCAAAGCTGCAGCCCCTGCCATGACACCGCTATTGAACAATCCCGTTTCTCTCTTCATTTCACCCTGAAAAATAAAATAAACATCATTCGTCAGGCCTTTGGAGGAGAAGAACTTCAATCACTTATCGATATCCCTTCACAACAGCAACCGGAAACAATTTCCGAACTTTCCGATGACCTATTGCGGCGCCGCTGTCTCCGCTGCCATGTTTATTATGAAGGAGAGCCATACTCAGGCGTACTGCACGGATCAGGATGCGCTTCCTGCCACCTGATATATGATGATGGAGAACTTCAGTCCCATTCATTTGTAAAATCTCCCCCTGACTCCCAATGCCTCCATTGCCATTACGGTAATTTTGTCGGTGCCGATTATCATGGCCGTTATGAACATGATTATCACTGGGACTATCGGACTCCATACCTTAAGGACGGAACATCCAGCCGGCCATATGGTATCGAATATCACCAGCTTACGCCCGATGTCCATCAACGTGCCGGCCTCGCCTGCATAGACTGTCACTCTGGAAACGAGCTGATGACTGGCGACAGAAGTCACCGGGTAACCTGTCGGTCATGCCACCAAGACCTGCAGACAAACTTAGAATTGAATCTACCTGATAATATCACCAGGGAAAGCAGCCGTCTCATTCTCACCACCAGGCTCGACACAAGGAAAATTGAAATTCCTCCCCTTCAACATCCCGCCCATGAGCAATACGGCGAACATGTCCAGTGCCAGGTCTGCCATGCCCAGTGGGCCTATACCGACAAAGGGACCCACCTCCTTCGCCAGGACGAAGAAGACTATGACCCTTTCGCAGCCCTGAGCGTACAGGGAAGCTTTGAAGTAGAGGTTGAGGTGGAAACAAGCCTGTATGGCGATGAATCCTATCCTTATCCATGGATGGCTGACAAGATTACAGGAGAAACGCCGAGGGGCCTCTGGTTCCAGGGTTTTGAACTGCGGCGCTGGGAATTTCCTATCATCTGTAAAGGTGAAAATGACATACTGCATATCTGCCGCCCCATTCTCGACATCTTTCTGACGTATACAGATGAAGAAGAAGAGGTGATTATTGATGCTTCCCCCCCACCGAATGCCCCACCTAAGGGTTTAATGCCCTATATCCCGCATACAACTGGAAAAGCCGGCGCGTTTTACAGGCAGCGTCTCAAGGAAAACAACACACTTCTCGACGATCCCCCCTTTCTTGAAAAAGTACCTCAAAAAACTGGAAACCCATGAAACGATACACCGTACTTTTTATATACCTGATCCTCCTTCTCGGATGCGGGAAGACGCCCATAATCAGTACCCCGGGAAAACAGCCTGTTTCACCAGAAATCAAAGCCCAACAGGCCCCCGTCAAGATCCATCCAACCCAGAGACCCTATAAAATAAACGGCAAGAAATATTATCCGATTCCCAGCGCAGAAGGTTTCACCCAAACGGGAATTGCCTCCTGGTATGGCGGGAAATTCCATGGAAGAAAAACATCAAACGGTGAAACCTACAATATGCATGGAACGACATCTGCCCATAAAACTCTACCTATGAACACCCATCTTCTCGTCAAAAATCTGGAAAACGGCAAAGAGTTTGTAACACGTATTAACGACCGCGGCCCGTTCGTCAAGGGCCGCATTATTGACTTGAGCCTGACAGGAGCCCGTGAGCTTAATATCATAGAGAAAGGTACTGCCCGGGTAGAGATAACTGCCCTGGGTGAAGCCGTGACCGTAACCCGAAACAACGAGGAATCAGAACAGTTTCTTCCCCATGAAGACTTCCAGGCCGGCGATTTTTATGTGCAGATCGGTTCTTTTACAGTGGAAAACAACGCCATCAGACTAAAAGACAAAGTAAGCGGCTGGGGGAAAACTACAGAGATTACCACTTTTGATCGAGGTGATGCCTTTTTCTACCGCGTTCAGGTCAAAGCCGGAAATCGCCTTGAAGAGGCAAACAGGATGGAGCGGGTCATGACGGAATCAGGATTTCCTGATGCTTTTGTCGTCGCCCGTTAGAAGTTTATTCACATAAAAAAAGGGCACCCAATAGAAGTTCATTGGAGTGCCCTGCTCTTTTTCTTTTCGATAGTCCGTTAGTGCTTGAACGACCTCTGACCAGTATACTTCATGGCCACCTGGGGCTTGGCCTCATTACATGCTTCAATGGTTTCAAAATCACGGGCAGAACCACCAGCCTGAAGAATAGCCGAAGCTCCCTGCCTGATACCGACATCAGCACCGTCCCTGAACGGGAAGAAAGCATCTGATATCATAACCGAACCGGGCAGTCCGCCTCTATCCTCTTTTGTCTGGGCGTCGATGGCCTCCTTATCCGCTTTGTCACGTTTGCCATGATCAATCTCAAGGGCCATGTCGGCATATGGAATTCCATATTTATCAAAACAGAGAATATCGGCATACTTGACATAGGCCTTGTGAACCGCAATTTCCGCAACACCAACGCGATCCTGCTCGCCGGTTCCGATGCCAACGGTACAGCCGTCCTTTACATAGATAACAGAGTTTGAAGTCACACCATGCTCTACAGCCCAGCCAAACAGCATGTCATCAATTTCCTGCGGGGTTGGCTGCCGCTCACAGCGATATTCCTTTCCTTTATATGTTGTGGCCGCGTCTTTCAAATCCTTTTCATGGCGGATGGAATTCACTGCTGACTGCTGGACAATGATACCACCATCAATCAGGCTTTTGAAATCAACAAACCGGTACTTTTCAAACTCCGCTAGCCTGTCAATGCGTGCCATTTTAATAACCCGCAGATTTTTTCTGGCCTTGAGAATATCAAGAGTCCCCTCTTCAAATTCAGGGGCACAGACAACCTCCAGATAGTTCTGGCTCAACAACTCAGCCGTCTGCTTGTCAATGGCCTGGCTCAGAACAACGGCTCCGCCAAAAGCGGCAATCCTGTCGGCACGGTTTGCCTTATTGAAAGCATCGGCCAGGGTATCACCACAGGCAGCACCACAGGGGTTGTTATGCTTAAGAATAACGGCTGCCGGACGACCCACCAGATATTTCAATATATTGAGCCCGTTATCAACATCGGTAAGATTGATTTTACCCGGATGCTTACCAACCTGGAGCATATCTTCAACGGTAATGCCGCTCACAAGGCCATTTCCCGGTACAATAAAAGAACAGCTTCCCAGAACAAGGTTTCCGTTTACCAGCTCATAGAGTGCTGCTTCCTGGTCAGGGTTCTCACCGTAACGGACACCCCTTTCCTCGGAAGAACCGTCTTCCATCTTTATATTCCAGGTGCGTTTACGATAAACCAGCTTCTGATCTCCATAAGAGATGGTCATTTCCATGGGGAAACTATCCCCGAGGATGGTCGTGTACATTTTCTTTAAATCTTGCGCAGCCATATCTCCCCTCGTTTGTAAGAAAGTTTTAAGGCAATCTTGAAAAATTGACTTTTTGCTCGCTAGCAAACAAAAATCCTAATTTTACAAGGTACCTTGTAGTTAAAAATATTAAGTTGATTGAAAAGTTGAATCCCAGTCTTTACGGACCGGATCATGCCCTTTTGCCTGTATTGAATGGCAGACGTCCTGGATGGGACGATGGTCTCCCACAGTAAACTGTTCACCGGTAAGATCCGGATGGGCATAGCCTCCAGGAGCCGTGCAGGATCCTGCGGAATAACGGGTGGGCCCCAAGCCAACCATGCCGTCCCGATATCGCGCCTCCTCTCTCGTCGACAGCAGCAAGCCGACATCGTGGTCAAAAATACGCAGGGCAAAAATCATTTGAGACAACTGACGCTCACCGACCTTGACCAGAGGCTGAAAATCCCCTTCTGCCGGCCGAAGCCTCGGGAACGACACTGTAAGAGCCGTTCGCCAGTAATGCTTCCTAAGCCAGGCCAGATGCATCCCCAGAGCCAGTCCTTCAAGCCGCCAGTCCGCCAGACCAAGGAGCGCCCCGATACCAACCTCCCTCATACCGGCCTCGGCTACCCGCCCCGGCACGGCGAGACGATAGTCATAATCGCATTTCTTTCCGAAGAGATGAACCTGCTCGTATACCTTTCTGTCATAAGTTTCCTGGTAAACAGCCACAGCCGTTATCCCGGCCCTGAACAATCTGACATATTCCTCCGTTTCCAGAGGCTGAACCTCAATGGAAATGGCAGCGAATTTGTCTCTGAGGATGCCTGCCAATTCTTCCAGATAGGAAACACCGACTTTTGCCGGGGCCTCTCCGGAAACCAGAAGGATATGGCTGAAGCCTCTGCCGTGAAGGATCATTGCCTCTTCAACGGCTTCATCAAGCGTGAGAACACGGCGCTCGATGGTATTTCCTGCTGAAAATCCACAATAGGCGCAACGGTTCACACAGTAATTCGAAAGATAAAGCGGGGCATAAACCTGTATTGTATTGCCAAAACGCTGGGATGTGATCTGCGCTGATCGTGCGGCAAGCTCCGGGAGATAGTCTTCCGCAGCCGGCGACAGCAGTGCTGCCAGACCTGCCAGGCCGCAATTGGGTTCCAGCAGAGCCTGCTCCACATCCAGTGCAGAACTGGCATCAATATATGTCTGTAGTTGACCGAAGTCTGGAAGTGTAAACATGGGTGTTATCAATTTGTGTTGCTTGAAAGCATTACCTTATGAAATCAAGACCTTCCTGGGGAGAAGATGCTTTTGCGACTTTCTGCTGCTGGCCCAGGCCTGACTCATACGCATCCCGCCCAGCCTCAACAGCCTTGGCAAAGGCCCTGGCAATCTTTACCGGATCTCCGGCTACGGCTA
>JACNJZ010000155.1 GCA_014382295.1 Candidatus Desulfobia pelagia
AGTTCCTTTTCAATGTTATGAAAATTGGACATAAGGGTATTGATTCTGCTTCCAAACAGGTTGTCGAGTTCTGCGAGACGACGGAGGTCCGTGTCGAGTACTGTCACTTGTGCGCCAAGGGCTACGGCCACCCGGCCGGCATTGCTGCCGACAGTTCCCCCACCGATAATGGTGACATGGCCATGTTCGACACCAGGTACTCCCCCGAGAAGAATGCCGCGACCTCCTTCTTCCTTTTCCAGGAAATGGGCGCCAACCTGGACCGCCATCCTTCCGGCAACCTCGCTCATTGGTGCCAGCAGGGGAAGGTAGCCGTTGTCAAGCTGTACCGTCTCATAGCCAATGGCGGTCACTTTTTTCTTTAGCAGGACATCGGTAAGATCGGCAAGGGGTGCAAGGTGAAGATACGTGTAAAGAATGAGGCCTTCCTTCAGGTATTCATACTCCTCAGGCAACGGCTCTTTTACCTTGATAATCATGTCGGCATCCTTGTATATATCAGCTGCTGCCGCAAGAATATCGGCTCCGGCCTCTGCATATTCGGTGTCGGAAATGTTGCTTCCGGTTCCAGCATTTTTTTCAATAATTACTGAATGGCCGGCTGCCGAAAGACTTTTTACGCCGGCAGGAACGATACCGACTCGAAATTCTTTGTCTTTGATCTCTTTGGGAACGCCAATAATCATATTCTGCTCCTTTCAGTGGTGGAACTTTCTAAATCACGGCTTGACGCCTTTTCGATGGCCATCTATAATCAAAAAAGAAAATCAATGCTATTGAGAGTACTATTCTCACTCGATGAATTCTGGTCAAATAATTTTTATCCATAATCCTCATCCTCAGGAAAGAGATGATTAACCACTGTCCGCATTGCAAGAAGAAGCTGAGTTTCACAGAGGCGCAGCTTGAGAAAATAGAGGAAGCTCTTTTCAGACTCCAGCCCGGCCAGGTCATCAAGATGGGATGTCCGCACTGCAAGGTCCCTATAGAGCTGAAGAAAGAGGTCCAGCCCGAAAGAAAGGATGCCTCGACTTTTTTTCCGGGTCTTCTGGACGGTGATATCCCTGCAGAGTCTCCTCCGGCCGCGGCGGCCCCCCCCGCTGAGGAGGTCCCTGACCGCAGGCCGCAAGTCGCAGGTGCAGCGCCTCCGCCTCCTAAACCTCCGGATATCAGCTGGCTGAAAACAGGAGAGTACGGCGAAAAGGCACACAATCCCGATGATGCTACAATCCTGATTCTCATGCCTGATGGAGAAGGGAAAAATCAGGTTGCAGAGGCCTTTAAAAGGATGGATTACAGGATAGATTATGCGGCCTCACTTGGAGAGACTATGGAAAAAATGGTCTCTGCCTCCTACGCCGGAGTTGTTCTGCACACAGGTTTTGAGGGCGGGTCGTTGGCCGAGTCCCGAGTCCATCACCACATGAAGTGGCTTCCCATGCCCAAGAGGCGATATATCTATTACGTTCTCGTCGGGCCGGACCTGCAAACCCTCTATGACCTTGAGGCCTTTACCTTGAGTGCCAATCTGGTGATCAATGAAAAAGACCTGGGTAATATCAATGTGATTTTGCGCAAAGGGTTTCATGATCATGAGACCCTGTTTCACCCTTTTCTTGAAAGCCTTAAGAAAGGGTGACGGAAGGAATGTAGAGACAGCCTTCAGGTGAAGAGTGAAATGCCTGCCGGCAGGTCATCAAAGATTTTCAATTTGCCCAGATCCCACTTGCCAGGATCCTCATAGCTGGCAACCTTGTCTCCGATTTTAAAGAGGTCTCTGTCGTATACGGGGACGGCAGATTTTTTCTTGTCATTGTAAAAGACGCGAACGATGGGCTGCAGCACATTATCCGTCGAGCCGACAACCACCCCGATAAGATCACTTTCCAGCCGAACGCATGTTCCTATGGGGTAGACCCCAATACAGCGGATAAACTTATAGGTCAGATCCTTGTTGAAATGATAATTGCTCCATTCGTAAAGTTTTCTCAGGGCTAATATGCTTTCCATGCCCCCCTTGTAGCACCTGGCTGAGGTGATGGCATCGTACACGTCACAAATGGCGGCAACCTGGGAGCCGTATCCTATCTCCTCACCTTTCAGGCCGTCGGGATACCCGGTGCCGTCGTAGCGCTCATGGTGGTGCAGTCCCATGTCGAAAGCCTCGTGGGGCAGGTTGGTGGCATTGACCATAACCTCTGCCGAATATTCGGCATGCCGCTTCATTTCTTCAAATTCGGAATCCGTCAGTTTCCCAGGCTTGTTGAGGATTTCGAGTGGTATCCTGGTTTTGCCGATATCATGGAAAAGAGCACCCACGGCAAGGTTTAATGTCATCTCATGGGGGATTTTGGCGAAGTAGCAGAAAGACAGGACAAGAGAGCCGACGCTGATGGAATGCATTAATGTGTATTCGTCTTTTTGACGAATTCGGGTCAGCAGAATAAGGGCATCCTTATTGCGGGTGACAGAATCACCCATTTTTTCGATGAGCTGAAAAGCGTCTTCGGTCTCCAGCGGTTCTCCTGCCAGTATGTTCGCTGTGGCCCGCTGAATAACACTGGCAGCTTCTTTTTTGATGTTTTCGGCAATGGCAATTTCTTCTTTGAGCGGAATATAATAGGATGAGGAAGGGTCAGCTTTTGCCAGTTCGTGCAGGCTTTTATCCGTCTCATCCCGGACCTCGCGGGCTGTTTTCGCTGCATCAATATCGAGGCCCCTTTCCGTATCAATATAGACTTCTTTGATTCCCCAGGAACGAATGATGTCTATGGTTTTTACGTTCTTAACCAGGGTCTGGTTGATGAAGAGGTTTTCCGTATGCCAGCCGGAATCAAAATCATGAATGAAAACTCCCGGCTTGAGCTGATCTATGGTTATTTTTTTGATCATGATATCTGTATTATATACATAATTCTGTTATAATAGCAAAAGATGTGTTAGGGATTCAGTGATTTTATATGTCGTAAACGTAGCCTCCCAATGATAGCTTTTTTTCGACTTGTTACGGGTTCATTATAATTGAAGCCTGCAGTGTCCTTTTTGGCAACAGCAAACTGCCTTGGAAGGATTGCGGAGTAATTTCATTTCATGGAAAACGAGAAAAATTCAGCTCCGAGCAGCACTATTTTTATCGCCAGGCAGCCCATTTTCCGGTCGAATCTACAAGTGTATGGTTATGAGCTCCTTTTCCGGTCAGGTCTCTCCAGCTTTTTTGATCCCTCATTCGGTGGCGATCAGGCAACTTCTCACGTCATTACCAATTCATTTTTACTGATTGGCATCGATAAGATGACCGAGCAGAAAAAGGCATTTATCAATTTCACCGAAGATATGCTTCTTCGGGAATATCCCCTTTTATTTCCTAATAAATATACCGTTGTTGAGGTCCTTGAAGACATAAAGGTTACCCCGGAAATAATCGCGGCATGTCGCACTCTGGTGAAAAAAGGATATACACTGGCACTGGATGATTTCGAATACAGCCCGGAAATGGACCCCCTTCTTGAAATTGCCGATATTGTCAAATTTGATGTTCTGGCAATGTCCATGGAGGATCTGCAGAAAGAGGTCGAGATTGTTTCCAGATATGATGTCAAGATGCTGGCAGAAAAGGTTGAGACCAACGAGCAGTTTGAAAAAACCAGGGAAATGGGTTTTTCTCTTTTTCAGGGGTATTTCTTCAGTAAGCCGAATATTCTCCAGGGCAAGGATATTGCGGGGTCTCAGCTGCAGTATCTTCAGGTTCTGAAAATGATCCAGGATGATAATTATGATTTTGACAAGATAGCCGACCTTGTCTCCCAGGATGTTTCCCTGGCCTATAAACTTCTGAAATATGTCAATTCAGCAGGCATGCAGCGGCGGGTGGAGATCAAATCACTGCAGAGCGCAGTGGCAATGGTGGGTGAGGTGACTCTTCGTAAATGGCTGGGCTTGATTATGCTCTCCTATCTGGCTGAAAATAAACCGGAAGAGCTTTTGCGTCTGTCAATCCAGAGGGCGGCATTCTGTGAGCAGGTCGGTGCTCAGATAGCGGATCTTGATTTCAAGCGGAGCTGCTATACCGTCGGCATGTTCTCCTTGCTTGATGTGTTGCTGGATCAGCCCATGGAGACAATCCTCAAGGAGATAAATCTCAGTGAGGATATAACGGATACTCTTCTCGGCATGCCGACAGGGCCCCTGGGGAATGTGCTCCTTCTTGCCAAGGCATATGAGCGCGGGGCCTGGAAATGGGTTGCTCGCGTATCAGAAGCGCTCAACGTGAATAAAGACTATCTTCCTCTTTATTTTGAAAATGCACTGGATAAGGTAAGCGAGTTCTACCTGGCCTCCTGATCTGCTCCATGCATTTTTGAAAAATCTCCCACCTGCAGGAAAAGGCGTGCTATGGCTCTTAAGAGAGACAAGCGGTTCTG
This sequence comes from Candidatus Desulfobia pelagia, assembly GCA_014382295.1. Classification (GTDB taxonomy): domain Bacteria; phylum Desulfobacterota; class Desulfobulbia; order Desulfobulbales; family SURF-16; genus Desulfobia; species Desulfobia pelagia. Next base: position 4,422 of record JACNJZ010000155.1, read on the forward strand.
CCTGATGTCACTGTTTTCAGCCATGACCATTACATCGTCAAAAAAAGAGTCAATGGGCTCTTTCATTTCCAGTATCTGGACGAGCGCCTTTTCATAGTGTTGCGCATCCACCAGAGGTCGTACTTTTCCTGAAACATCCCCAAAGGCTTCAAAAAGTTTTTTCTCGGCAGGTTCCGAAAGCAGTGCCTGGTCGACAGTATCTTCCTGGTGGTCTTTGATGATGTTGTTAACCCGCTTGAAGGAGCCTGCCAGTAAAGTGAATGTTGTCCTGGAGCTGATGGCTCGAAGGGCATCAATGCGCATGCGGCAGTCAACTATATCGTTGAATGAAACAGATGTGACTGCTTCCACAGCTTCAGCCGGGATTCCCTGGGCGGTGAGGTCGTTGAGGTATCTTCCTTTTATAAAATCAAGAATAGCGTCACGGGTTTGCTCTTTTCCCTGTGTCAGTTTGTCTCCATAGAGGTTTACTGCTTCTTCGATGCACTCTGTCAGGGGGAGCCGCAGTGAATGTCCGGAGATAATATTGATGAGAGCCAGGGTGTGGCGCCGTAAACCGTATGGGTCTGTCGTGCCTGTCGGTTTCTGTCCGATGCCAAAGCAGCCGGCCAGGGTGTCAAGCCTGTCTGCCAGACTGACAAGGGCTCCGGCAAGGGTTTTCGGCACGGTGCTGCCTGCTCTCAGAGGGAGGTAGTGCTCCTGGATTGCCGTGGCCACTGACGGGTCTTCTCCTTCAGCCAGGGCATAGTATTGACCCATAACTCCCTGCAGAGAAGGAAATTCTCCAACCATATCTGTGACAAGATCTGCCTTGGCCAGTCTGGCCGCCCGCGATACAGTCATGCTCAGCGTTTCATCTGTCAGGCCGGCCAGGAAGGCAGCCAGTTTTTCTGTCCGGGCTGTTTTTTCGAGCATGGTTCCCAGTTTGGCTTGAAAGATAACACCTGAGAGTGTCTGCAGCCTTTCTTCAAGGCTGTGCTGGCGGTCTTCCCTGAAGAAGAAGAGGGCGTCCTCCAGTCGGGCGCGGAGAACTCTTTCATGGCCTGCCGCCGCAAGATGTGTATCAGCTATCCTGGTGTTGTTTGCGGCAACAAAATGAGCCATCAGATTGCCTTCCTTGTCGGCAATCGTAAAATATTTTTGATGCACACGCATGGAGGTTATAAGGACTTCACGGGGCAGTTCCAGGAATTTCGGGTCAAAGGAGCCGCACACGCCAATAGGGATCTCAATAAGGTTGGTTACGGTATCAAGAAGTTCAGGGTCAGGAACAATTGTCCCACCTACACTGGCTGCGGCAGCATTAATTTCATCTTCTACCATTTTGCGGCGCTCATCTATGTTCACAATAACATTTTTTTCGCGAAGGATGCTGATGTACTGGCTGAAATCGGTAACGTCTGACTCGCCCTGATCCATGAAGCGATGGCCCCGTGTTGAGCGGCCGGAATGAAGATCGTTGTATTTTACCGGAACGATTTCTCCTCCGAACAGTGCCGTCATCCACTGGATTGGACGTGCAAAGGTTGAGCGGTTTGTTCCCCATCGCATTGATTTGGGAAAGGGGATAGACTGGATAAATTCAGGGATATACAGAGTAAGAAGCTCCGCAGTGGATTTCCCCTTCAGCTCCTGGACAAGCATCAGGTACTCACCTTTTGGGGTGGTTTCAATTTTCAGCTGGTCGACAGTCACTCCCCGTGATGCAGCAAAACCAATGGCCGCTTTGGTTGGTTGGTTTTCGGCATCATAGGCAGCCTTTTTGGGAGGACCAAGGACTTTTTCCATACGGTCCGGCTGTCTGGTTATCAGCTCGGTAACACATAACGCAAGTCGGCGCGGGGTGGCGACGGTTCTCATTTCTCCGTAGGAAAGTGAGAGTTCGGTCAGTTTTTTTGCCATTGCTTCCTTCATAAATGAAAGAGCTGGAGCAATATACCCCGCAGGGATCTCTTCTGTGCCTATTTCAAGTAGCAATTCCTGGTGCATTGTGAGTCAGGGTATCCTTTGTTCTTTTGAGTTTCAGGCTGCCAGCTATTGCGGCGGTGTATAATTTTCCGGCCACTCGAGTGATGCAAATGTACTGAAGCCTTTGGCGAAATTTTCTACATTTACAGAAAACCAGCTTATGTCGGTAAGATTGGTGATTGTGTTGCCGATAGCGTTGGCAATTCCTTCCACAGAGAGGGAGTTGTCCTGGGGTTTTGCCAGGGCCGAGGACCATTGAAGGTCATGATTTGTAATCTCTTCAACCATGGAAATAATATCTTCTATCCAGATAAAATGCTGGAAGCGAAGACTGGTAGTTACGACTCCCCAGAGCCCTAGGGATTCGGGAAGACCCGATCCTGTCTGGACAGGGGCGGGTGGCGCAACCGGGACCTCTATCTCCAGGATCAGGTCGTTTTCCTTTTGCAGGGAGCCATGCATTCTGCACAGGTATTCTCCCATGACAGTTCTTCCGGGACCACGCTTTTTCTTTAGAAAATAGGGGAACTCTATTTCAATATGCGCTGCTTCAGCCTGGAGTTTCTCCTTCATCTCCTCAAGGATGCGGTGAAAACTCTTCAGTTTGATTTCGCCATGAAAATCGTTGAGGATTTCCACGAAACGACTCATGTGGGTTCCCTTGAACTGGTGCGGAAGGTTGACGTACATGTTGACCTTTGCCACAGTTTTCTGGACCTTTTTGGCCCTGTCAAGAACAGTAACAGGGTAGGAGATGTCTTTTACGCCCACTTTTTTGATACTGATGCGGCGATAGTCAGGCTGACTCTGAATATCCTTCATTGTTGTCCAGGTTCGAAGTCCATTGTCCGTGAAATAGTTCAGGAAAGGTGTTTTTGGACGGCAGCTTTCAGTTCTTCAAGGTTTGCTGATTTTACGATATATGCATCAGAGGCCCATGAGGCAAGATCCTGTTTGAACTCCTGGTAGGCTGAGCAGAGAATGATGGGTAAATTAGGATGGGTTTCTTTCATGCGCCGCAATACATCAATTCCATTTAATCCAGGCATATTGATATCCAGGATTACCAGGTCGGGAGAGAGGATGCTGAGTTTGTCCAGGCCTTCTTCTCCTGAAAGGGCGGAGTGAACTTCATATCCCTCTTCTTCGAATTCTTCCCGGTAGAGGAGATGTATGCTTTCTTCGTCATCAACGAGCAGGATTTTTTTCATAAGGCACCATGTGTTCTGGGATTTTTTTATTTCACTTCCCTGAGGAATTTTGCAGCATCTTCTGGAGGTGTCGGGTTGATATAAAAACCGGATCCCCATTCAAAACCGGCAAATTTAGTCAGTTTCGGCATGATTTCGAAATGCCAGTGATAATGCTCCATGGCTTCGGAACGAATAGGTGACGTATGCAGGACAAAGTTATATGGAACACCGGGAATGCAGGTGTTCAGCCGCCACATGGTCTCGGAGAAAATGGCGGCCAGGGCATGAAATGATGCGTCATCCTGGGTTCGATAGGCCGATGAATGTTTTTTCGGCAGAATCCACATTTCAAATGGTGAGCGGGGAGCATACGGGGTTATCGTTATAAAGTGATCGTTCTGGCAGACGATCCGTGTGTTTTCTTTTATTTCCTGGCGAATTATGTCACAAAAAACGCAGCGCTCTTTGTATTTATAGTAGGAAAGGCTTCCCGCCAACTCGGAAACGATCATTCTCGGTAAAATTGGCAGGGCTACAATCTGAGAGTGAGAATGCTCCAGGGATGCGCCTGCTGCCCGGCCGAAATTTTTAAAGACCATGACGTATTTGAAGCGGGGGTCTTTGCTGAGGTCGTTGATTCGGTCACGAAAAGCAAAGAAGACGTTTATCATTTTTTCCGGGGGGAGTTCGCTGAACACCTCGTTGTGGTTTGGTGTCTCAATCACCACTTCATGGGCCCCGATACCGTTCATTTTGTCGTAGAGCCCTTCTCCCTCTTTGCTGAGATCGCCTTCTATGACAAGGGCTGGGAATTTGTTCGGGACGACGCGTATCTGCCATCCCGGGGAGTTGGGCGCCTGGTGAGAATCTCCAAGGCGGTGCACTTCAGGAGGGGTCGTTTTTTCATTTCCGGGACAGAGTGGGCAGAAACCGCCGATTGAAAGGCTTTCTTCCAAAATGAAGTCGGTTGGTCTCTTGCCGCGTTCCTTCGCTATAATTATCCAACGGCCAAGAATTGGGTCTTTGCGCAGTTCAGGCATAATTTCAGGGAGTGGTAGTTAGCGGAAAAGGACAGGGCGAATCAGCCGGTCTGAGCTTTTTCAAAGTCTTCCTGTTTTGTTTTGCAGTCAATGCACATTGCAGTTACCGGTCGGGCTTCAAGCCGCGCTTTTCCAATATCTTCACCGCAGGCATCACAGACGCCGTAGCTCTCCTCGTCGATGCGCTCAATGGCCTCAGTAATTTTGGAGAGAAGTTTTCTTTCCCTGTCGCGGATGCGCAGTTCAAAGTTGCGGTCTGATTCCGCTGAAGCCCGATCTGTTGGGTCAGGGAAATTTCCCCCGCCATCAGTCATTTCTGAAATGGTTTTATGTGCTTCTGAAAGGAGTTCATTTCTCATGTCCTCCAGCTTCTTTCTAAAATAGGCTAATTGTTCATCTGTCATGCGAATTTCTCCGTTTATTGCCATTGCATCTGGTTCTGCCGATTCAAAAAAGACTTTGAAGCCGCGTTCTCCTCTGGCATCAAGTGATATTACCGATAATGCTCTAAAATGATGATTTGGGTCCTGTGGGCATCATTAGGCAACCTTATCATCAAACAAAAATCCTAATTTTTCAAGGTACCTATTATCTATTGTCGCGGATATACTCTCCGCTTTTCCCCCCTGATTTTCTGATCAGGCGGATGTTGTTGATGGTCATGCCCTTGTCAACAGCTTTACTCATGTCGTATATGGTTAAGGCCGCGACTGAAACAGCGGTCAACGCTTCCATTTCAACGCCGGTTTTTCCTGTGATTCCAACTGTGGCAAGTATGTCTATTTTACAACGTGCCTCGTCCAAAGTAAAGTTGATATCAGCCTTAGTTATTGGCAGGGGGTGGGTAAGTGGAATCAGGGCATCAACTTTTTTTGCGGCCATGATTCCGGCAATCCTGGCTACGCCAAGGACGTCACCTTTGGATATGGACCCTGCTTTGACGAGCTCAAAGCATTCCTTTGACATACTGATCGATCCGGCCGCGGTTGCTTCTCTGGTGCTGTCATTCTTCGTGCTGACATCGACCATCCGGGCATTTCCGGAAGCGTCAAAATGGCTGAATTCGGTAGCGTCTGTCATTAGTTGTCCTTCGTAGAGTCATCAACTCCGAGGCCTTTCAAGAGCTTTTTGAGGAAGCTTTCATGGGGGAGGCCTTCACCTCCGGATTCGATTTCTGCGAATTCCTCCAGAAGTTCTTTCTGTCTTTTGTTGAACTTTTTGGGGACAATGACCTGTATCTCAATAACCATGTCTCCCTTGCCGTGCCCACGAAGGCTGGGAACTCCCTCTCCTTTGATTCGAAAGGTTTCTCCAGGCTGCGTTCCCTTGGGAATATTCAGGCTGCTTTTTCCGTGGATCGTTGGAACTTCAAGCTTGCATCCTAAAGCCGCCTGGGCCATGCCGAGGGGGACCTGGCAAAAGATCAGGTCGTTTTCCCGTTGGAAAAACTCGTGGGTTTCAACATGAATGACAATATACAGGTCGCCTGGAGGGCCTCCCTTTCTACCGCCTTCACCTTCGTTGCGAAGCCGCATTCGGGCTCCGGTATCGACACCTGCAGGAATTTTCAGGGAGACTTTTTTGCTTTTGGATAAAAGGCCTGAGCCGCTGCAGTCCTCGCAGGGATCTGTAACTATTTCACCCTGTCCCTGGCATTGGGGGCATGGAGTCCTGACGCTGAAAAAACCCTGGGTTCTCGTAACCTGTCCTGCCCCATGGCACTGTGGGCATGTCTGGCTTTTATGTCCAGGACGTATGCCGCTGCCTTCGCAGGTCCAACAGGTGTCCCTCTTGTTTATGTCAATTTCTTTTTCGATGCCGTGAACGGCTTCCATGAAGGAAATCGTTAGGTCATACCTGAGGTCATTCCCCGGAATGGGACCTTGGCTGGGCTGGCGGCGGCCGCCGCCGAAGCCGAAAAGATCTCCAAAGATATCTCCGAAGCTTGAAAAGATATCTTCAAAGTTTCCTGGACCGCTGTATCCACTGCTTCGAAGGCCTTCGGCACCATACCGGTCATATATTTTCCGTTTTTCAAGATCTCCGAGGACTTCATAGGCTTCTGCAGCTTCTTTAAATTTATCCTCGGCTTCTTTGTTGTCCGGATTACGGTCCGGATGGTATTTCATGGCCAGTTTGCGGTAGGCCTTTTTTATTTCATCAGCGGAAGCATTTTTGCTGACGCCGAGAGTTGTGTAGTAATCTTGTTCCATGGGGAATAATTCTATAACAATGGCTTATGACTGCGCTACTGTTGTATCCTGGGTTTCTGCGGGTGTCTCAATTGCGGGTGATGGTTTATCAAGCTCGTTGAGATTGTCAAAAGTGACAACACCGGCAGCTATTTCCCGTAGAGACATGACGATTTCTTTGTTTTTTCCTTTTGTCAGGTAGGGCTGTCCTTTCCTGTGCTGTTTGACACGGGCTACGGCAAGGTGGATAAGTTTAAAACGATTTTCGTTTCCTATTTTCTTCAGACAATCTTGAACGGTAATGCGTGCCATAATGTGCAAGCGCCTCCTGTTATACAAATTTTGTTAATTTAACGGGGTTTAACGGGCTGAATATAATCTTTTTGCCTGATTTAGCAACTGTTTTTGTTGGTTTCCTTTAAGCCCCGGATAGAGGTGATAGTGGCAGTATTGAGGTGAAAATAAAATTATCAATAAAAAAAGATAGATTCTGATGGCATGTTTACTGCTAATTATCCTGGTAAGGAAGAATAGTCAGAAAAACAGCATGTTGCAGCAGCGCACAGTGATGTTGGCTTTGGTGGGTAAAATTTTTGCGGTAACTTTTTGAAATTATGTATTTTTTGGGTTATCCACGCTGAAGCGTGCATGGCTGTGTCTTCAATAAAAATGTGACGCAGTATGGGCCGAAGAAGGGTAAAATTTTCCTGCCTGTATGACAGGAATTTGACAGTGAGCGGCAAAGAGTTCAACTCTTAGGGGAGAATGTCCATGGTGAAATGGAAAAATATGTCTTTTTTTTATATGGTAGTCATTTTTTTTGCGGTCCTGCTGTGGCAGGAGTCCTGGGCGGATCAGGAGGTGGCAAAAAAGGCTGACTATCGCTTTCGTTCCTATTCTTCAGAGGTAGTACCAGCCGAGAGAATAGATTGGCTCGAGGAGGTACAGAAGCTTTTTGTCTGGAGAAAAGCCGCAGGGAAGCCTGAGGTTCCCGCCGAAATGGCCATGGAGCTCAAACTTCGCATCCGGCAGTTGAGTCATCAGCTTCTTGATAACGTAACAGAGGACAGTTTTAATGAGTCAGTGGTTATTGTTACGACATTTGTCAATTTGAATGACCTCTATGAAACTTCAGGTCTCGGCAGGCTGATGGCGGAGCAGCTGATGGGGGAACTCCAGAAACGAGGCGTCGAAATTATTGATGCCAGAGTAGCAACGTCTCTGCAGGTCAGTGAAGGGTTCGGAGAATATGCCCTGTCCAGGGATATGAATCAGCTCAGTTATGTGCATGCTGCCCAAGCTGTTGTCGTTGGGACATACAGCGTTGCCGCAGATGAAATTGCCGTGAACGCCCGTCTGCTGAACCAGGGAAATGGTGCGGTTCTCTCCTCGGCAAGTATTGTTTTTCCGACAGATAATCTTGTGGCGGCTCTCCTCAGGGATACAGGGAAACCACCTTCGGCGGGGAGTATGGTTTCTCTTCGTTCATTTGCTGAAATTGATCCAGAAAAATAAAGGAACAGGCATGCAGAATAAACATCGAATGGCCCTTGCCGTTATGGGGCTGATCTTTATTTTTATTGTTTCAGGGGGATGTTCTCTTTTGCCGCCCAAGGAAAGTGATCCGGTTGTCAGTGGTCTTCAGGAGCTGGATGCATATGCCTGGGATTGTTTTGGAAGAGGGCGGGATTATATGCAGGAAGGCCGCTATGAATTGGCCAAACAGCAGTTTTCGTTTGCTGCCGCTTCGGCTGTGTCCGAGACACTCTATGAAGATGCTGTGGATGGGATACGTCGTGTTGATCGCATTATAATGGAAAGACGATGATGGATTATAAAAGGTTGCCTAAAGGTAGAGTGCAATGGGTATGAAAATGAAACGTATTTTAGCGGGCTGTATGGCGCTATGTTTGTTGGCGGGGGGGCTCTTTATTTCAGGGTGTGCTGGTACCGGTGCCAAAAACGATTTTACGGCAATAGCTCCGGATTTTTTTGTATTTGGCGATACACTTGCTGATCAGCTTGTTGCCAACAAAAGGAGCAGTGCCACCAGAGAAGAGAGGCTGATATTGACAACATTTGTCAGTCTCGATGACTTGTATCACACTTCGGGATTTGGGCGCGCTTTGACGGAATCCCTGTCGACAGCACTTTTTCAGAAAGGATTTCGGGTAGCTGAAATCCGAAAAGCCCCCGGGCTTTATGTGAAGGCTGGAGGCGGAGAATTGACCCTGACCAGGGATATCTCCCTTATCGCCCAGCAGCAGGAAGTGCAGGCTATTATTGCCGGGACCTATTCGCTTACTCCAACAACCGTAGTCATAAACGCCAAAATGCTGGCTGCGGAATCGGAGGAGGTTCTTTCAGTGGCCCGGCTGGAGATTGAGAGGAGTAGTAATATCAATTATCTGCTTTCAGAAAGAAAAGGGCTGGTGGTTGGTCCTTTGTCCGCTTATGAACGTTGAGAAGAGTAGAGTGAGGGTATGGGGAGAAGAGAAATGAAAGAAAAGAGATTTTCTTTTTCATTATGTGTTGCATGTGTTGCGCTGTTGGTGCTGGTTTCGGGCTGTGTGACTTTATCCGGAGAAAAAAAATCCGATATGGTTCCTGTCCGATCAGGAGAGCCCATGGTGTATATCCACCCGCTGTCGTCAGACCTCAGCAGGGCCAAAGTGGCGGTCTTGCCTTTTCTGATGCCTGAGGGTGCTGCCCGGGAAGACGGGAGAGGTGTGGCTGCCGTTTTCAGAGATGTGTTTCTGGCAAAGGAGACGTTTCAGACAATACGACTTGTAGATGAATATTATGGAACTCTTGAGGAGGGGATGGCCCTTGGCCGGAAAAAAGGGGGAGACCTTGTTGTTGCTGGACAGGTTCATTATGCCCTGGCCGGAACAGAACTTGGCGGCAGCCGCCTGGATGTTTCCCTTCGTATTCTGGATATCCACACCGGTGATACGGTCTGGTATATAGAACAGACAGTGGACCAGCCGGTGGATTATCCGGATATCTCAGCCATTGCCCTGCTGGTTGATATTTTCACACCTTCCCGGGTCCGATCTTCCGGAGGTGCTCCTGCTGTTGCCAACATGCTGGTTCGGGTGGCATCAGATATGGCTGATGTCGTCTCCGGAGAAAAAACAGGAGCAATGATGTAAGTAGCCGGTCTGTTTGGAACTTGTTTTTAAAAACTTTGTGCCTTTCTGCCTTCTGCCTCTGTGCCTCACACTATCGACTGTTGGCGATAGTGGTTTATTTCTCAAAAGGATTTTTAAGAAGTATCGTTTGTTCTCTGCCAGGGCCAACCGAGATAATCATGGCCGGAGTTTCTGTCAGTTCTTCAACCCTTTTTACATAGTCTTTTGCTTTCCTGGGAAGATCGTCGATAGACGTCATTCCGGAAATGTCTTCTGTCCATCCTTCAAGTTTTTCATAGACAGGCTGAAGCTGCTGGGCAGTGCGGATATTGCCGGGCATGGCTGTGAATGTTTTCCCTGCTGCCTGGTAGGAGGTTCCGATCTCCAGGGTTTTCTGTCCGCTTAAGACGTCAAGCTTGGTAATTGCCATTCCGGTAATACCGTTCAGACGTACAGCTTCGTTGGCAACTACAGCATCGAGCCATCCGCAGCGGCGTTTTCTGCCTGTCGTTGCTCCAAACTCGCCACCTTTTTTCTGAAGCTCATCGCCTGTTCCATCAAAAAGCTCTGTTGGAAACGGTCCTTCGCCCACACGGGTGGTATAGGCTTTAAGGATACCAATGACGGCGTCAATATGGGAAGGACCAAACCCGGAACCCGTGCAGGCATTGCCGGCAATAACATTTGATGAGGTGACAAACGGGTATGTGCCGTGATCGATATCGAGCTGGGTTCCCTGGGCCCCTTCAAAAAGAATATGTTTTCCTGCCTTGCGGCCCTGGTCGAGCTTGACCGAGACATTGTCTATAAAGGGGGCAAGCTTTTCGGCATATTTCTGAAACTGACTATAGATATCATCGACTTTAAGAGGGGTGCCGTTAAATTCACCAGTGATGATTCTGTTTTTATTTTTGACATTCTCTTCCAGCTTCTCCCTGAAAAGATCAGGGTCGAGAAGGTCTCCGGCCTTAATGCCGCATCGGAGGATTTTGTCTCCATAGCATGGACCGATGCCGCGGCCTGTGGTGCCGATTTTTGAGCCTTTGGTTTTGGCCGCCTCGCTGCCGGCATCAAGGACATTATGGTAAGGCATAATCAGGTGGGCCCGTTCACTGATAACTAATCGTTTCGGGGTGACTGGCAGGCCGCTGTCTGAAAGCTCCTGCATTTCATCAAGCAGAACTCCCGGGTCAAGCACGACTCCGTTGCCTATGAAACACAGTTTGTCTTCATAGAGGATACCTGATGGGATCAGGTGAAATATGTATTGTTTTCCATCGACGACCAAGGTATGGCCGGCATTGTTGCCTCCCTGAAAGCGAACAATGTAATCTGCATGACGGGTCAGCAGGTCTACGATTTTGCCTTTTCCTTCATCTCCCCACTGGGTACCTACTATTACGACATTGGCCATTCTTATCTCCACTTGGTAAGCGTTGTTAGAGCGCATCCTCTTGAAAATCCTCGGGCACAATAGCGAAAGAACCCTTAAAAGTCAATGCGCTAACGTTCTTGACACCCAAAATCAAATACCGTAGAGTGCCACGAAACTCATTCATTGAAACCGTTTTCTATCTTCTAATCTGAGGAATATCAAGAAGAAAAATGTTTGGTATAGGTCTTCCTGAACTCATTCTTATCATGGCGCTGGCTCTTATTGTAGTCGGCCCGGATAAACTTCCTGATTTGGCAAAAAGTATTGCCAAGCAGATACTGGAGTTGAAAAAAACAGCACAGTCCCTGAAAGAGTCCCTTCAGGAAGAATTGCATGATGAGGATCAGGATTGGAAAAGAACCCCTTCAATAAGTATGGAGGAGAAACCCCTTCTTGAGACATATAGTTCCACGGATGATACTTCACATTATCCGTCCCTGAAAGAGGATGCTGCCGCAGACCTGACCCCGCTTGACCCTGAGAGCTTTAACGCATCACGAGAAAAAACGCCTTCAGGGGGTGAGTTTGAATCCGGAAATGAAGAAAAAGACACCGGAGATAAGGATTCTGGCGAAAAAAGCGGATGAGTCCTCTGGCGTCACATTTCAGCCTTCATCTTCGAGAATTACGGCGCCGGGTTTTTATTGCCTTTGCCGCTGTTTTTCTGGCTGCTGCAGTGGCCTATTTTTTTTCCAGGCCCCTTTCACAGCTCTTCATGGTCCCTCTTTTTGCCGCCGCGCCTGATCTGACAGGGCTTGTCTATACCAATCTTACCGAAGCCTTTATCGCCTATCTAAAAATATCAATACTCGTTGGCCTGATAGGGGCCTTTCCTGTTATTTTGTATCAGGCGTGGATGTTTGTTATGCCGGGATTACATAAGCAGGAGAAAAAACTGGTACTGACAATTGTCTTCTGGGCAACAACTCTTTTTATCTTTGGGGTCTGTTTCGCCTATTTTGTTGTTATGCCGCGGGCGCTGATGTTTCTTATGAGCTTTTCCGGTGAAAATCTGGAAGCTCTCCCAAAGCTGGATTCCTATTTGACTTTTATCGTAAGGACATCCCTGGCCTTCGGGTTGTCGTTCGAGATACCTTTTCTTATGGTTGCTGCCGGCAAGATGAATCTGGTGGCCCAGGATTATTTTATTCGCCAGAGAGTCTATTTTTATCTGGCGATCCTGGTGCTTTCTTTTCTCTTAACAGCCGGAGACCTCTTTTCTGCCATGCTGCTGGCCATACCTCTTTTCGGTCTTTACGAGCTTGGTATTGCCGTGATGAAAATATTTTTGTGGCGGAAATAGTGTCTGTTTAGCCTTTGGCTGCTATGATTTCCTGCTTGAGGAGGCAGCAGGAGATCCGGTGTAATGGCTTTCCTGTTTCGTCGTAACTGATATTGCCGGGCTGCAGCAGTTTGTTCATGACGCAGCCCTCGGCAATGTTGAGTGTGAAAAAACGGTCTTCACACAGCCCTTCGTTGTTAATCAGCTGATTGTTCTCTATGCGATAGGCGTTAACAGGAAAATCCTCACACAGGGGGCATTGGTATACCCTGCCGTTTGGGAAAATGAAGTAATTTTCAGCAGCCAGGCCGGCGCATTCAAATTTTTCGTCAGGATCCAGAAAGACTTTCGGGTAGATGACATGCATGCCAAGACTGGCAGCCTTCTCTGCTACCGGGGGAATACTGGTGAGCCATTGTTCCGGGGAGACCTGGAGGGTTGTTTCACTGGTGGCGGATTTCCCTCTGATGCCGATGACCTGGATGAAAAAGCGCTTGACTCCAAGAGAGTGAAGAAGCTCCGGCATGGCAGAAAGTGCCGCGATATTCATCTGGCTCACTGTGTAGATAACACTGACATCAAATCCTTTTTTCACCGCTTTTTCAAGGTTTTCGATACAGGTGGCGTAGACCCCTTCACCCCGGATGGGATCATTTATCCCGGCAGTAGGTCCATCCAGGCTGAAACTGAGCACGGCATCTTCGGGACCGATAGTTTCAAGGATGTCGTGGAAGAGAAAGCCGTTGCTGTCCACAGTGACAGAATGATATCCTAGGGAATGTGCCGTTTGAATTGCGTGGGCCAGATCTTTATGCAGGGTGGGTTCACCGCCCAGGAAGATGACGTTTGTCTCTTTGGTCGGGCTGTAAAAAAGCTGGAGCCATGTGTCTATTGTTTCCCTGTCAAGTGTCTGGGTGCCGTGCTGTTCCGGGTTGATGTAACAATGGCGGCAGGAAAGGTTGCAGGCGGTGAGTATATGGAAAAAGATGTTGCGTTCTCTGGGCTTGAAGCCCACTGTTCTGTTTTCGAAATGAGGCATGGTCAGGTTTGGTTACTCCTGGGACAGGGTGTATTCGGCAAGATAGGTGTTCTGCAGGTATGAGCAGGAAGGACTCTGGAAGAACGCCTTGAAAAGATTCAGGCTTTCTCTCCTCATGACATTAGGGAATATGGAGACCTCCATATTGCGGTAGAGCGGAGTGAGATGGGCCAGGGGCAGATTGATTCCGCCGCCCATGGCGTCTTCAAAGGCATACACGATGGCGCTGATCTGGTTTATCAGGAGGGCGCCATAACACATGAGACAGGGCTCAAGGGTTGTATAGGCTGTTATCCCGGACGGGTCGAGGTCCGGAAAACGACTGTTCATGTCCCGAATAGCCAGTATCTCGGCATGGTCGAGTTCGTTTCTGTCAACAAGCAGGCTGTGCTCCCTGCAGCCCTGGCCGACAATAGTGTTGTCATGAACCAGGATGCAGCCAACAGGAAACTCTCCATTGTTCAGAGCTGTTTCTGCCTGCTCCAGGGCGATCTTCATATAGTGTTCATGACGTTCTGCCATGTTGTCTCCAAGGAATAAGAGTAATCTGAAAACAGGAAGCACATCATAGTAACAACAGACAACCTGCGTCAACCAGGAAAAAGGTGTTTTTTTTACTTTATTGGTTACATAGTGTTGAAATTGAGGCGAAATCCATTTATATGAACACCATGTCGGTACGAGAGGAAATTGAAAAAAGAGAACTTACCTATTTGTCGCCTTATGCCTGTCCCAGTGTCAGGACAAAAGGTCGATTTAAGCCGGTTAAGCCATGCCCGATCCGGAGTGAGTTTCAAAGGGACAGGGATCGGATTGTTTATTCCAAGGCATTCCGGAGGCTGAAGCATAAAACCCAGGTATTTCTTTCTCCCAGTGGAGACCATTGTCGAACACGGCTCACCCATACTTTGGAGGTTTCAGAGATAGCAAGGACCATCGGCCGGGCATTGTATCTGAATGAAGATCTTATTGAGGCTATTGCCCTTGGTCATGATCTTGGCCATACGCCTTTTGGTCATGCCGGTGAGGCTGTCCTGAATGAGCTCGTTCCCGGTGGGTTTTCCCATTACCGGCAGAGTGTCCGGGTGGTTGATGTTCTGGAGAACGGCGGGAAAGGGCTTAACCTGACCTTTGAAGTCAGAAATGGCATTGCCAAGCATTCCAAAGGATACGGGGAAGTGATACCGAGCAGCGGTCATGGGCTGCCGACAACGGCTGAAGGATGTGTCGTGCGGTATGCCGATATTATAGCGTATCTGGGTCATGATCTTGATGATGCTATTCGCAGTTCCGTCATTAAAAAAAGCGATATTCCGTCTGAGTGCCATAAAGTTCTGGGGAAAGGGCATTCCCGGCACATTGTTAGGATGATACAGGGAGTCCTGTCGGCAACAAAACCCTGCGATGGTGTGTTGGTGTTCGGTGTTGATCCTGTCATCGGCACGGCCATGCAGCAGCTCCGGGAGTTTTTGTATCATAATGTCTACCGTTCTCCTGAGGTGCATAATGAATTTGTCAAGGCAAGCAAGATGCTTCGGGAATTATATGGCCATTTATTGTCAGATCGGGAGACCATGGAGAAGGAAATAGGATCTTTTGCCCCCAGCAGCTCTCCTGAAAGGCGGGTTTGCGACTTTATTGCCAGTATGACGGATCGATACGCCCAGAATATGTATGAACGTTTTTTCTGGCCCAAATCCCTGGCGTAACATGGTGTTTTTGTTTGTATTATAAAAAAACGCAGAGTCGGCAGGCCGCATAGAGAGAGAAAACTCTGTGAATTCTGTGTTTCTGCGAGAAACTTTTGTATAAGAGGATGTGAAAAATGACAGATGAAGTGAAATGTATCCCGTATCAGAAAGCTCTGAAGATAGTTGGCAACGTTATTGAGGAAGAGCATCTTCATGAAAAAAACCGCAGGATTCTGACAGTGTATGATAAGCAGGGTAATGAAATCTGCTGGTATGATGCCGAGGAAATACTTGCCGAAGTGCGGCAGGAAGGAAAAATGCGGGAAAGCGAGGATGTTAAGCAGGCCGCAGTAGAGGTTATTTTGCGCCAGATTCCGGAGTGGGCGGCAGAGGCTGCTTTGAAAAAAATGGAGAGCTCTGACGGCCCCGGCCTCAAATGCAGCTGCAGTGATTAGTCGTTTGTGGCCTTAATCCGCAATCCGAAATCTAAAATCCAAAAATAATTTATAACACTCCCTTTGGCATAACCGGAATCCTGTCGGGGCCAAGGGTGAAGCCACCATCAAGCTTCACAACGCTTCCTGTCATGAATGGAGCGTCCTGGATGAGAAAGAAGACGGCTTTTACTATGTCTTCATGGGAGCCGGTGCGTCCAAGAAGGGTGTAATCCAGGATCTCCTGCTGTTCCTCCCTGGAAAGCAGTGGCCATCCCCGTGTTCCTTCAGCATGGCGGCTTTTGAAAAAACCCAGCATCAGTTCGTTTACCCTTACCTCTGGAGCTCCCTGTCTTGCCCATGTCTCAGTGAAAGATGAGACAGCCCTGTTGGCTGCGCTGTAGCCATCATTGAAAATCATCCCGGCCGGGCCGTTGCGTCCCACAATTCCTGCAATTGAAGAAAAGGTGATGACTGCACCGTCACCGGAAGCCTTCAGCAGGGGAAGCGCCTCATTGAAAACAAACCACTTGGCCTTGAGGGTTGTCTCCATTTCCAGGTCCCACTGTTCAGATGTGTACGGCCCGTGGACTATGGGCATTCCACCCCGTTCAATATTATTGATCAGGATATCAAGGGAACCGAATTGATGTATGATTTTGGAAAAGAGGGACCTGATCTGTTCCGGATTTCTTAAGTCCGTTTTGACGGCAAGGTGCTCGCAGTCAAGGGAGGCGAAGTCCTGCTGCATCTGCTCCGATGCTTCAGGCCAATCATAATAGGTGAGAACAACACGGGCCCCGGCTTGTGCAAGGGCCATTCCAACGGCTTTTCCAATTCCCTGGGCCGCACCCAGAACCAGGGCTGTTTTTCCCCGGATATTCATAATTAATGGAGGCTGTTTTTGTCGGCCATGGATATGGGGCCTATGGCTTCAGGATCGGTCAGCAGCAGTCGGGTTCCAGGGTGGATCAGGTTGTCTTTGATGTTATTCCAAAGTCTGATTGTTGCGGGGTCTACATTAAAGCGGCGTCCGATAGACCAGAGACTGTCTCCGGGCCGGACATCATAATGCCTCGGAGCCGAAGCGGTTCTCTCTGTCGGGCTGGTGCGTGTCTGGGCAAGAGTTGACACGGCACCGTTTGAATCGGCAAGGTACAGGGCTATCTGCTGGCCGGCTTTGATAGTGTGAATATTCTGGAGATCGTTCCAGCCGGCAATCAGGTGCACTGGCACATTATAGCGGTGGGCGATAAGTGATACTGTCTCGCCGGGCTTGACCTTGTGGAGGATGAGATGTGAAGAACCGCTGCCCGCATGGCGGGGAGCTTCTTTGTCCCATAATGCATATGTTGTGGTCTGGTATGGGATTCTGAGTCTCTGGCCGATCTCCAGTTTTGATTTCCGCAGGTTGTTTGCTTTCAGCAGAGTGGTTTTGTTCAGGTTGTATTTTCTGCAGATCATGGTCAGTGTTTCATTTTTCTGCACGATATGGGTCTGGTAGCTGGTGTTGATGGAAGTATGGACCTTGGGCAGATTGATTGCTGCCAGATCTTTCTTTCCTGCCGGAACTTTTAGCGCATAAGACGCGTTGTCAGGGGGGGTGATAAGTTTGCGTAGCTCTCTGTTCAGGTCCTGGATCTCTTTCAGGTCGGAGTCGCATGCCACTGCAACGGCACGGAGGGATGTCCAGCGAGGCACCTCCAGAGTTTCGTAGGCCATTGGTGATGCATAGTTGATGTCGACAAATCCGTATTTTTCAGGATCTTTGGCAATAAGAATTGCTGCTATGAGTTTTGGGACATATCTTTTTGTTTCAAGGGCAAGATAGGGTTCCTGGGCGAGTTCCCAGAAGTTATCGGTGTTGTATCGTTTGAGACCCCTGCTTATTTTTCTGCCTCCGGCATTATAGGCAGCCACGGCTAAATGCCAGTCTCCAAACTGGTCGTAGAGGTCAGACAGGAATGATATGGCTGACTGGGTTGCCTTGACCGGGTTCCGTCTTTCGTCGATATAGGAATTTATTTCAAGGCCGTACATTTTGCCGGTTGAGCGTATGAACTGCCATGGTCCTGCGGCGTGGGCACTTGAGTATGCCGTCAGGCTGTATCCGCTTTCAATCATGGGAAGATACACAAGATCCAGGGGCAGTCCAGCCTGTTTGAGATGCTCCTTCATCATGGGCAGATAGCGGCCTGACCGCTCGAGCCAGCGGGTAAAGGTGGATCTCTGTTTGTTTTGGAAAAAGTCGAGATAGAATTCTACCTGTTTGTTCATGGTAACGGGGAAATCATAGGTGATTTCCGGTTTAGTCAGGATTTTTTCCGGGGTGCCTTCTTCCCATGTCCCAAGGTTGCCGAGCTTTTCGACTTCTTCGGCAACGGTGATTTCCGGTTCTGGCACAGTCAGCTCTTCCAGAACGGTCTCCAGCTCCGGAGTATGGTCTTCCGGGGTGTGGAGTGCTGAAAGTGGTTTTGTGGAAAGAGAGCTGCCTGATTGCGTGGTCCTGTGCTCAGAAGAAGCACATCCCCAGAGAGAAGTGAGGAGCACCAGCGAAAAAATCAAAAGAGATGTGTGGTAGTTGTAATTTTTATTTAACATTAGTAGTGATATCGTGTTGAATGTATGTTTTTTTGTTATGCAATAAGAATACCATCTCAAAGTTCTATGAGATGTGAGTTGCCTGGTGTATATATAGTTTCTCTATGAATGCCCGATTCTCTTTAGCCTGTGGGGCAATTCTGCAATTGAGGTTCATGTGTAAAAAAAGTCAGGCGCTAAAATTGCAAGTCATAGACAATTTCATAGTTTATAGCAAATTATTTTAACAGACAAATACATATAGAGCAAATTTCCATAAAATGTTTAAAAAGTTTATTGTCTTTATCATTGCATTGGTTTGTGTGGCCATTATAGCCACTGTGGCCGCTTATTTCTGGCTGGTCGTCTACCGTCCCGGAGAGGCTATCAAGCAGGAAAATATCGAGAAAACCCTGTCAATGGAGAGCCCCGTCTATTACTCGGATGGAGAGACAAAAATAGGGGTTTTCTTTCAGGAATCACATCGGCAATACGTCCCCTACAAAAAGCTTCCCCCCTATTTTGTCAACGGGCTGGTGGCGTCAGAAGATCATGATTTCTTCAACCATTACGGTGTCGATTTTTCAAGTTTTACCCGCGCCGTTTTTGCCAATTTGAAGGCAAGAAGGGTTGTCCAGGGCGGCAGCACCATTACTCAGCAGACTGCGAAAAATCTTTTCAAGCGTGAGGGGAGATCGATCAAGGCAAAACTGTACGAACTTCTCTATGCCCTGAGGCTCGAATATCATTATCCGAAAGAAAAAATACTCGAATTTTACGCAAACCAGTTTTATGTGAGTGGCAATGGACATGGTCTGGGAGTAGCTGCTCGTTATTATTTTGACAAGGAACCCCATGATCTCAATCTCCTTGAATGTGCGTTTATTGTCGGCAGCGTTAAACGCCCCAATTATTACAATCCATTTATAAAAAAAGACGCGGCAAGTGCTCAGAAGGCAAGAAGCAGTGCGAAAGATCGAACTGCCTATGTACTGGGTCGGATGTACGAACTGGCGATGATCGATTCGGTTGATTATCAGCAGTCTATTGATAGGGAAATTCCTTTTCAGCAGGGTGAAATGCAGTTTCAGCTCAATACCCTTATGGATATGGTCCGGGATAGTCTGAACGAGCCGGTTATTGAAGAGAAACTGGCAGCCTATGGTATTGAAAATGTGGCTACGTCTGGAATCCGGGTGATAACATCAATTGATCAGAAACTGCAGGCCAACAGCCTTTCTTCCCTTCGCAGTGAGCTTTCCATCTTGGATGTCCGGCTTAATGGCTATAGCCGTGATACTGTCCAGAAAATATATGGGTCTTTACCGTTTGGAAGTGGTGGCGAACCTGAAAGAGGCCAGTTTTTTGTTGGCAAGGTGCTTGATGTTAAGGGAACTCCGCAGCCGGAAATAAGTGTCGGCTTCAATCGGAATGGTAAAAGGCAGGAAACCTCAGGTGTAATAACTGAAAAGGGTTTGCGGCCTTTGTTGTCTGCTTTTGTAAAATACCAGAGACAGCGATGGAGTGAGCCTGAAAGTCGGGATATGGAAAAACTTCTCGGAGAAATCAAAGTGGGCGATCTCGTTTATGTCTCTGTTGCCGATTTTGATCCATTAACTTCCGTATACTCCTTTCAGCTGCAGAAATATCCGGAATTGCAGGGCGGCGCCCTCACCATGCAAAACGGGATGATACAGTCACTTGTCGGCGGTGTGGATAATTTCTATTTCAACCGTGCGGTGATGGCCAAACGGCCAATGGGCTCTGTTGTGAAGCCCCTGTTGTATGCGGCGGCAATTCAATTAGGCTGGAATAGTCTCGATCTTTTGAATAATACCAGAGATATGTTCGTGTTCCAGGACACATTTTATATGCCGAGGCCGGATCATGAAATTGCCAATGATAAAGTGTCCATGAGCTGGGCCGGTGTCCATTCCGAAAATGTCGCGTCCGTGTGGCTGCTCTATCATCTCTGTGACCGATTGACTCCGGCTGAATTCAAGGAATTACTTGTCCATCTTGACATGGCGCGAATGCCTGGAGAATCATACAGTTATTACAAGCGGAAAGTCCGTGATGAGATGGGTATTCTGGTTGACAGACCGGTGTTGGAAAGAGCTGCTTTTGAAAAGGCGGTGGAACTCAGTGAGATTGATCTTATCTTTTCTGGAAAACAGGCAGAACTTGATATGCTGCGCCTCTTCCACTATGAAGACACAACCCCGGAAACTGATGAGGAAGAAGACTCCGGTGATGCCAAGACCAAGGAAGCGGAACTACAGAAAGAGATTGTTGCCCGCAGCTATGAGAGAATCGTCAAGCTTCGCAATGAGCTGCGTGTCAGTATAGAGCAGGGAAAAGAAGGCCCGGAAACCTTGGAGGACAAGGCTGTGTTGTATTATCTTCCTGCCGTTGAAAGGACATTCCTGAGGCCTTCGCCGGCAGGTATCCTGAAGAAAGCTTCCCTTCTTTTTTCTGTTGTATATCCAGGTGGAGGATGGCATCCTGTTAACAAGGAAGATCTGGCAGAATATCTGGGAGACCTGACCGACAGTGAACGAAAGGATTTTTTGGGAAGGATAAAGCTCGATAATCTTCTTACAATTGAAACAGT
The DNA here is from genome assembly GCA_014382295.1 of Candidatus Desulfobia pelagia. Taxonomy (GTDB): domain Bacteria; phylum Desulfobacterota; class Desulfobulbia; order Desulfobulbales; family SURF-16; genus Desulfobia; species Desulfobia pelagia. The sequence goes on from JACNJZ010000155.1 coordinate 25,024, forward strand.
AGATCTCGTTAATACCTATTTTACCACAGAGTATAAAAGATTGAGCCGGCTGCCGGCATATGAGCCGGAAGTCCTTCACTCAATAAAGGATTTCAGGACCCTGGCCGGGCTGAAATACCTTATCGCCCTGTCTCGGGAAATTGGTGTGACCAGTACCCTGGAGCCTGTTCTTTCATTCCCGCTGGGTTCCAATGTCCTGAGTCTGCTGGAGGTTGCTCAGATATATGAGGCCCTTACCAGCGGCAAGGCATATTTCTCACCTGAAAGTAATGAACCTGGCCTGCTGCTTATTGACCGCATTGAAGACAGTGACGGAAAGAGTATCTATCAGGCCAATATTCAGGAAAAGAGAGTTATCGATGAACAGACTGCACTGGCGGTTTCTGATATTTTGCGCAATGTTGTCGAATATGGTACCGGCCGGTATGCAAAAAGGAATATCCGTCTTCGCAGCAGTGATCCGGAAGTACAGAAACAGCTTATTGATCTGGATCTCAGGGTTCCTGTTATTGGAAAAACGGGAACTGCCAATCGTTTTACCAACTCTGCTTTTGCCGGAGCCGTTCCTGTTCCGGTTATCAACGGGCAGGGTGTCAGCCTGCAGGGCGGGTATGTCATAGCTTCTTATGTCGGTTTTGATGACAACAGGAAGATGGAGAGAACGACGACTCACATAACTGGTGCCAGCGGAGCTCTGCCTGTATGGACAAAACTTGTCAATGGGCTTATATTTGAAAAAAATTATGGTGGTACTGTGGATCTGGTAGACCTCATTTTCAGCGGCAGAGATGAAATGCCCCTGGTGTATCCGGAGATTGGACAGGTGGAAATCCCCATAGCTGTTCGTGAGGGAGGGGTTGCGGCCGGTACAGGTCAAAAGGAGCTGTCTGCAGAATCGAAGTATGCAAAAGTCCTGTCTTTTGGTGAATTCAAAACAGGAGGAAGATTGGAGTTGACACGGCATTTCAGACCTTTCTGGCACCATAACGCCACTATCAGTAATGAACAGCCATCCGTTTCCCAGTAAATTTGTTAACAACACCCGGTAACAACTCTATGAAATTGCCCATTCGCATCCCAATCTTTTTTTTCCTCTCCTGTTGTGTTCTTTTGGCAGCATGTCAAAAACCCATGGTGGCGGTACATCTTCCCCCTGAAGAGGTGTCGTACTCTCCTCCCCGGCAGGAATTCCCCCAGATACAAGCTGTTGAAGTCCTTGATCCTGTTGTTGAGGTCGACGGCAAAGAAAAAACAGGAGAGGAAAATACGTTTGTTGCTGAGGTAACTCCGGAAACAGAACCCCTGCCTGAGAGGAAGTCTTTGGCGGAAATTTTTTCTACAGACCGAACGGATCTGGAATTTGCCTCTTTGCGAAGGAAAACGTACAGCGACAAAATCAACCGATGGCAGACACTTAAGACAACTGCCGATTCTCTTGATATGACTCTTGATGAGCTGGACTTGTGGCAGAACTGTATCGATGAGATGGGGAATATCCTGTCCGGTTATGAGGCGATTGCCAAAGGCATGCCTGGAATAACAGATTTTCAATCCGCGGTACTCCATCGCGATATTTCTTTTTCTGAAAATCGATGTGAATTGATTTTTGCGGATACTGTTGATTCTGTCTCCGGGAAAACGAAGCACTATTCAGAGTTGGCAGCGGGACAGGCTGAAAAAGTGGTCAGTTATTATGACGGGATGGAGGATTATGAAAGCGTTATCTCGAATTATCGAATCCTGATCGGCTCCTCCGATAGAAACGCTGACTATCAAGTCCGGGAGATGTATGGGCATGCCCTGCAGCGCGCCGGGAGGCTGTCAGAAGCTGCAGATGTCCTGCTCGCTGTCGCAGATTCCAGAAAAGATGCATACAACTGGAAACTTCGTCTTCATGCCGCTGAGATTCTCATTGCCATGGGTGATTTTGGCAGGGCTCTGGAAGAGTCCGCGAAAGTTGCAGAGATTTTTTCCTCCTGGAGCACCTTTGATGAGACAGTGAACGCCCGGATGGAATTACTGCAGGATGGTGATTCCCGGCAGAATGAGGCCCTTTCGCTCTACGCCCAGGCACTGCACGCCTGGATGACTGGAGATGGAAAGGAGGTTCCTGCTGTTCTGCTCGAAAACACCAGCCTTCTGGAGAGGAAATATAGTGGGACGATCTACGCTGTAGAGGCTGAGAGGCTTCGCATTCAGGTGGAAAACAGTGTGCACGCCTATGTGCTTGGCGGGCTCGATGAAGTCGAAGCGCTCATTGCAGAAAAAGAATTCAATAAGGCTCAGGCCATTATCGACTCATTGAGGCAGTTGAAAAGCCCAGGGGAATCTGAGGGGCTTGTCGCAAGTGCGGGGGAAGATATAAAGCAGGCCGAGTCTGCAGAAAAGATCATGCAGCAGCGGCTTCTTGAGGAATCCATTGAGGCAAAATGGCAGCAGGCAAATCTGTTTTTTGACCAGAAAGAATATGATAAAGCGATTGATCTCTTCAGGGAACTCATGAACTCTGAATATCGCAAAAAGGCCATCAGGCAGATCGATAAGGCTGCGGAACTTGCTGCTGCGGATATGAGAAAAAAAGCCGCCTTTCTTTTTTCCAAATCTCGCAGGGTGAATGGTGTTGAAAAAAAATCAGCGCTGCTGCTTGAGTCGCGGTCAGTTTTAAAAGATATTATTCTTCGCTATCCGGAAGCGAAAGTCATTGATAAGGTTGTTGTCAACCTGCAGGTTATAGAGGAAGAGATCTATAATCTTGACCCGTCTCTTCTTGATGTTTTTCCTTAAGAAGGAAGGTCGATCGTCGAAGATGCCGACGAAAAAACTTGCAAAAAGGGCTTGAATCTGAGCAGGATATAAAAGGAAGTGGAGAAGGGAAAGAGTTTTGACAGGCTGTTTACAATAACTGTTACTTAGCAATAGTGTAACAACTCAATAAAAAATTGGCATCAGGGATGGCTGAAACAGGAAATATAGTAAAACTGCTGGATGATCTGGCAGTGAAAATTTTGTTGATAGAGCCTGGCGATCTCTCTTCTGTGGGCGATCTGCTTGACATATTGGAACAGTTGCATTCTGATGAGCTGATCGGGTCGTTTCCCGGTCTGCCCCAGATGGTGACAACGCTCAAAACAACGGTTGAGAAGATGATTATGGGGGAGTTTGCTGATTCAGCAGAAACCTATGATCACCTGGGACAGGCCGTCTCTTCTATGCAGGAGATTCTGCGGGATGGAGAGGCCGGCCCCGATGTGATTCAATCGTTTTGTGAAAACATGAAAAAGGTCGGCTGTGCAATAGATGCGGCCGACCTTTTTGGCTTTGATGCTGAATCTTCTGAGGCTGTTGACCTGGAGCTGGATACCCGCTTTCTCAGGGACAAAGAACTCCTGGAATGTTTTCTTGAGGAGGCAGAGGATCATCTCGGTTCTATTGAGAGTAATATCCTGGCCCTTGAGAAGTCTCCGGATGATACGGAAAGTATCAATACCATCTTCAGAGCCTTCCATACTATTAAGGGGACTTCAGGCAGTGTATATCTTGAAGATATTGCTGTTCTTTCCCATGCAACCGAGAACCTTCTTGATGATGTCAGGACCGGCCGTCACGCTATGGATGCCGAAGTCTCTGAAGTGATCCTGCAGGTGACAGATTTGTTGCAGTCCATGGTTCATAATGTGAGGGATATGTATGAAAATGGCCTGGAGCAATACAGCTATCATGATATAGCCGATCAGGTTGAACAGGTTCGTGCCGTGCAGGCTGGAGAAAAGGCTCTGCATGCTGTTCCCGATGATGCAGTGGTCGATGAGGAGCCGGAACCGGTTCCTGAGCCTGCACTTGCGGCAGAGCCTGTTGAGGCTCAGGAGCCTCCGGAGAAAGCTGCACCGCCGGCAGAGCGTCTCGATTTTCTGCAGGATCTTGATCTGCTCAGCGGCTTTATCAGTGAGGCTTTCGAGCATCTTGAAACCATTGAAGTAAATGTTCTGGATTTGGAACAAAATCCCGGTGATGAGGAAATAATTAATAATATTTTCCGGCCGTTTCATACTGTGAAGGGTGTGTCGGGGTTTCTGAATCTGAAAACCATAAATGCCCTTGCCCACAGCACAGAAAATCTCCTTGATGACGTGCGAAGCGGCAAACTTGCCATGAACAATGAGATCGTTGATCTCGTTCTCGGAGTCGGTGATTATCTGCGGACTATGATTCAGAATCTCAGTGATGTTGTTGAGAAGGGCCCTGAAGTTTACAAAAAGTATGATATCAGTGATTTTTTGACGCGAACCCAGGCCATACGGTCGGGAGAAAGCGTTCCAGTTGCAGATATTGATACTGACGTTGCCGTTCTGAAAACTCCTGTCCCTCAAGAAAAGGGAGACAAAAAAGCCGAAGTACCCCCCAGGGCTGTTGCGAAGAAAACCCCTCAGTCTGCCGCTTCGTCCTCGCCGGTTTCAGCTCCTGCACGCACCAGAAAATCGCAGGTCGAGGCATCTATCAAGGTTAATGTCGAAAAATTGGATGATCTTGTCAATGCAGTTGGGGAGCTTGTCATTATGCAGGCCATGGTCAGGCATAATCCGCAGATTACCACCATATCAGACCCTAAGCTCAATAAAGATTTTGCCCAGCTGGGAAGAATAACAACAGAGCTCCAGAAAACAGCCATGTCTATGCGGATGGTTCCTATCCGACAGACTTTCCAGAAGATGACGCGTCTTGTCAGGGATCTTTCCAAGAAAACAGGCAAGGTGGTTGATCTGGTTATGGACGGTGAGGAGACGGAAATCGATCGCAACATGGTTGATTCCATCTATGACCCTCTTGTTCACATGATGCGCAATTCCGTGGATCATGGTGTGCAGTCCCCTGAAGAACGGGAAAAGGCCGGAAAGCCTCCCATCGGAACTGTGAAACTCAGTGCTTATCAGAAAGGTGGCAATATCGTCATCGAGATCCATGATGACGGTCTAGGGGTGAATACTGAAAAGATCAGGGAAAAGGCAATTGATCGCGGGTTGATCAAGAAAAGCGATAATCTCAGCGCTCATGATATCAATAATCTCATATTTCTTCCCGGTTTTTCCACTGCGGACCAGATTACCGATGTCTCCGGTCGGGGTGTGGGCATGGATGTGGTTAAGAAAGGCGTGGAGAAATTGCGGGGTAAGGTGGAGTTGAATTCGACTCCGGGAGAAGGCTCACAATTTCTTATCCGGCTGCCTCTCACCCTTGCTATTATTGACGGCATAATCGTTCGTGTCGGCAGTGAGAGATATATCATTCCAACCATTGCCATTCATGAGTCAATGCGGCCCACGCCTGAACAGTATAAAACGGTACAGGGCAAAGGTGAGGCTCTATTGATACGTGATACCCTGATTCCGGTCATTCGTCTTTGTCAAATTTTTGACGTGGAGTCGGAATGCAGGGACATCTGTGAAAGTATCATCGTGGTTGTTGAGAACGAAGGTCGCCTGCGGGCGTTAATGGTTGACGAGTTGCTTGACAAGCAGGAAGTTGTGATAAAAAGTCTTGGCGCCTATATGACAGATGTTGAGGGGGTCGCCGGCGGAACTATTCTTGGAGATGGCAGAGTGGGATTGATTCTTGACCTTGCCGGCCTGATCACGGTCTGCGAGAGGAAGGGATCGACTATTCCCGTAATTCCGGAGAAGGGGGAAGAGGCCATGGGTGTCAGAGATGAAAAGTCACTGAAAGCGAAAACGTAACTATTCAGCGAAAAAGCTTATAGCTTCGAAAACCACGGAACTGTAACGGTTCAGCAGTGCTCCAGGTGCGCACAAGCAGGTCGTCGAACTATAGTAACTCTATGTGAGAAGGCCTGATCGTGTGTAGATGGGGTGCTGCTGAACAGTTACTTGAAAACAAGGAATGAGCAGGGGGCAAATTGATGGAAGCAGCAGAGCATGAACAACAGGAAGTTTCTCTTAATACCCAGAATCTGGCCGGGAAATATCTTACCTTTGCCCTGGGCAAGGAGGAATATGGTATCGGCATCCTTAAGGTGAAAGAAATTATCGGTATGATGGAAATTACCGCAGTTCCCCAGACCCCTGCTTTTGTCAAAGGGGTTATTAATTTGCGGGGCAGTGTTATTCCCGTCCTGGAATTGAGAACAAAATTCGGCATGCCAATAAAGGAATATGACGACAGAACCTGCATTATTGTCTCTGAAGTTCAGGGTGGTTCCGGGCAGATCCAGGTGGGTATGATAGTGGATTCTGTTTCAGAGGTTTTGAATGTGAGGCAGGAAGATATTGAACCTCCCCCAGTATTTGGAGGGGCTTCGGTAGATACGTCCAATATCCTTGGAATGGCCAAAATGAAAGGGGAAGTCAAGATATTACTGGATGTGGAGCATGTCGTCAGTGAAGGCATGCTGGAACATTTTCAAAACGACTAGCAGGCATTCGGTATTAATTTGCAGCTTCTTCGCTTAACAGATAAGGAATTTGAAAAATTCAGCATTCTGATCTTCGATAAAACGGGTATTCATTTAAAGTCGGAGAAGAAAGAACTGTTGAATGCCAGGCTCGGGAAACGCCTCAGGGCACGCCAGGTTAATTCTTACCAGCAATATTACGACATCGTTATGAATGATTCCAGCGGTAGTGAGCTGGTGCATCTCATTAATTCTGTATCCACAAATTTCACCAGCTTTTTCAGGGAAAAAGCCCACTTCGATTTTTTGACCTCAGATGTTTTGCCGAAGTTTGTTAATTCCGGTGGGAGAAATCCCCGCAATCTTACTGTCTGGTCTTCTGCCTGTTCCTCTGGGGAAGAACCCTATACTCTGGCCATGGTCATTGACCAGTTTATGCGATCTTCTCCGGGTGTTTCCTGCTCGATAATGGCAACGGATATTTCCACAAAGGTTTTGGGGGCGGCTGAGAAGGGTGTGTATCCTCTGGAAAGGGTCGAAAAAATGCCCAAGAATTTTCTGCACACCTATTTTCAGAGAGGTGTTGGCCAGTGCAGCGGCTATGTGAAGGTGAAACCGAATATCAGAGATCTTGTGACTTTCAAGAGATTCAACCTCATGGACCAGTTCCCCTGGCAGGGCGAGATTGATGTCATCTTCTGTCGTAATGTTATGATTTATTTTAATAAGGAAACGCAGGACGAGCTTGTCCGCAAGTTTTATGACTGTCTGTCACCAGGAGGATTCCTTTTTATAGGACACTCTGAAAGTCTGGGGAATATCAAAAGCAAATTCAAGCCGGCAGCAACAACGGTTTACCAGAAATAAGGGTAGAGTTTATTTTAGAGGTAATATGAAAATTATAGTTGGCATTTCAGATATGAAGGTCAGCAATACACCCGGAGAGGTTCTGATTACCTATTCCCTGGGGTCATGCATCGGCCTGGTAATATGGGATCCGCAGGTCAAAGTCGGTGGTCTTCTTCATTATATGCTGCCGGAGTCCAAGCTTGATAAAGACAGGGCCCAGAAGAGGCCGCACATGTTTGGAGATACCGGGATACCGGCACTGTTCAAGGCGGCATATGAGCTTGGAGCCGTCAAAAGCAGACTTATTGTCACGGCTGTAGGAGGCTCGCAGCTTCTTGACACTGCCGGCGTATTTAATATTGGCAAAAGAAATTATGCGATTATGAAAAAGCTGTTTGAAAGAAATAAAGTTGCTGTTGCCAGGGAAGATATCGGCGGGACAGTGAACAGGACCATCAGCCTGGATGTGAAAACCGGGCGGATATTGCTGAAAGTGTCAGGAAAGGGAGAGTTTGAGCTATGAGTCGGTTAGATGAAATTTTGGCCCTGGTAAAACATGTTCCTCCGTTTCCGAAGGTTGCCCAGCGTGTCATGGATCTCCTCAAGGAGGATGATGTCAATGCCGCCCAGCTTGCCGAAGTCATTCAGTATGATCAGGCCATTACCGCTAATGTTCTCAAGATGTGTAATGCTTCATATTTCGGGTTGCCGCGTAAAGTGACCTCTCTGGATGATGCCCTTGTTATCCTCGGCCATGACACCCTGAAAGATATTATTATTGCCAGCAGCAGTGCCAAATTCTATGTGGGAAAGGTTGGAGCCGGATATCAGCTTGAACAGGGCGAGATGTGGAAACACTCTGTGGCTGTTGGGATTATGGCAAAACTCCTAGTCCGTCATATAAAAGACGTTGATCCCGGAAGCGCCTTCACCTGCGGCCTTCTTCATGATATCGGCAAACGGTTTCTCAGTGCCTTTGTGTCCGATGAGTTCCAGGAAATCATGGAAAAGGTTGATGACGCACAATGCAGTTTTGTTGAGGCTGAAAAAGCCCTCCTCGGCATGGATCATGCCGAACTTGGAGGGGTTATTCTGGAGAGATGGGAGTTTCCCCGGGATCTGGTTGATGCTGTAAGGGAACATCATGACCCCAGAGCGCTGGAACAGGCACCGCTGACAGCACTTATTTCTTTAAGTAACAGTCTAGTTGTCTCCATGGGTATTGGTGTTGGAGCCGACGGTCTTGCCGCTGAGATGCAGGGAGAGGGTTTGAAAAAGATTGGAGTTTCGCCGGCAATGCTGCAGGTGTGCATGATGGATCTTCTTGAAGAAATGGATAAGGCTGAGGAGATGTTGAATCTCTAGTGATGAGTAAAAATCATGAAGAAAATTAGAGTACTGATTGTCGATGACTCGGCAGTTGTCCGCAAGGTCTTCAGTGAAGAGCTGTCCCGGGAAGGGGATATTGAGATCATAGGGACTGCACCTGATCCCTATGTGGCCCGGGAAAAAATTGTGGCCCTGAAGCCTGATGTCATCACTCTGGATATTGAAATGCCGAGGATGGATGGGCTGACCTTCCTGGGCAAGCTGATGAATCATTTTCCAATTCCGGTTATTATCGTCAGTTCCCTTACCCGGGAAGGTGGAGAGCTGGCCCTTGAGGCCATGGATCTCGGTGCTGTCGATGTCATCTCCAAGCCGAGTGAGGCCTATTCGGTCGGTGATATGAGTGTCCAGCTTGCTGAGAAAATTCGGGGTGCGGCTAAGGTAAATGTCACAGACCTGAAGACGCGGGGGAAAAAGATAGCAAAACAGGCTCCTCTTGTCGCTAAACGTTCCCTGACTGAAACCACCAACAAGGTTATAGCTATTGGTTCGTCAACCGGTGGAACAGAAGCCTTGAAGGAAGTGTTGATCAAACTCCCGCCTTCCACTCCTGGAATCATGATTGTTCAGCATATGCCCCCGAATTTTACCACCAGCTTCGCGAAAAGGCTGGATAGCCTGTGCCGGATTCGGGTTAAAGAAGCTGAAGATGGCGATGCCGTTCTTCCCGGCCATGCGCTGCTTGCACCAGGAAATTTTCACATGGTTATGCGTCGCAGCGGCGCAAGGTATTATGTCAACGTTAAAAATGGCCCGCTTGTCTGTCACCAGCGGCCTGCTGTGGATGTCCTTTTTAATTCTGTCGCGGCCTTTGCCGGGGCCAATGCCCTGGGGGTAATCCTCACCGGTATGGGCAGGGATGGTGCCGAGGGCATGCTGAAAATGCATGATGCCGGGGCCAAAACCATAGCCCAGGACGAAAAGAGCTGCGTGGTGTTCGGTATGCCCAAAGAAGCAATCGCCGCCGGCGGTGTTGATAAAGTTGTCCCCCTCCAGGACATCAGCCAGGCGATTCTAGATATGCTCTGATAATGCAATTAGAAATTACGAATTATGAACGAGAAATTGATGCAGGAAAATTATTCAGTCAGTACATTTAATTCGTAATTCGTAATTCGTAATTCGTAATTCGTAATTCGTAATTCGTAATTCGTAATTATTTCTCCAGTTCCAGCAGCATCTCTTTTATCACTTCCCCTCCAGCAAATCCCCCCAGAGTATTTTTCCCGACGACCCTATGGCAGGGGATAAGCAGAGCTACCGGGTTGCTGTTACAGGCGCCGCCTACTGCTCTTGCATAATTGGTATTCCCGAGTTTCTTGGCCAGGTCGCCATACGTGAGCCTGGCCCCAAAGGGAATTTGCGCGATAAGTCTCCATACCTGCTTCTGGAAAGTTGTTCCCTGTGAAAGAAAGGGAGAAGGGGAGAATTCCGGCATAATGGCTTTGGAGGCCAGTATCTTTTTCAGGTCATTGAGTGAAATTGTTATGTCTATAAACTGCTGCAGGCATAATTTTTTACTACCTATATGGTTTACTGCCTGTTGGTGTCTGGTGAAGTCAAAGGTCATGTGCCACGTCATATTTTTCGACATAATAACGTAAAAACAGATAGTTGTCTCTTCTGTAGTTATGCGGAATCTTTGTGGTTGATGTGGTGTTTCGGGGCTAGAGTCTTTGGCGGAAAAGAGGGCGTTTACGTCTAACATGATAATATGGTTGCATTTTTTCTGGTAGTTTAATATCATTTTTTGATGGGGAAGTAATAATACAGATATTTGCATAAGAAAAGGATTTACCAGATGACCCAACTAGCTGCAGCATTTCACAAAAGATCAGTTCTCACAGTGATGATGCTACTGCTTTTCCTGCTACCATTTTTTACCGCTATTCAGCCTGTCCAGGCAAAAAAAAGTTCTCATTCATCGATTATAGCAACCACTCATAAGTGTGCGCCGGGTAAAGAAGAAAAAACAGAAAAAACGGTGACACGTTCGGTAAGCAATACCCAGACACTTATTACCTCTTCTCCATCTATCAAGCGAAAACCTGCACGCCAGCGGGTGTCACTACCTTCTGTTGCGAAATTGCGGAAGAAGTTATCCTCCCGGAGCGCCCTGGTCATGGATTCCCGGACAGGAGAGATTCTGTATGCCCATGATCCTGATCGTCCTGCTCAGCCTGCCAGCACCATTAAGGTTTTGACGGGTTTATTGTCCATCCAGGCCCTGCAGAATAAAGAATATGTGTTTGCCAGTAAAAATGCAGCCAGGATGCCACGATCCAAAATTGATTTGAAGCAGGGGAAATCATACAGGGCTAATGATCTGATTAATGCGGTTCTGCTCGCTTCTGCAAATGATGCCAGTGTCGCTTTGGCAGAGAAGGTGGCAGGGTCTGAAAAGAATTTTGCCCAACTGATGACAAATAAAGCCAGAGAACTCGGAGCGGGTAATACCGTGTGCAAAACGGCATCAGGATTGACCGCCCGTGGTCAGAAGTCAACGGCACGGGATTTGGCAATTATCTTTAATAAGGCAATGACAAACCGGGAATTTGCCGCCCGTATTGCCAAAACAAAAACACAGACCAGTTATGGCAAAACTCTTCGGAATCACAACAAGGCTCTCTGGAGGATTAAGGGCGCAATGGGTGGAAAGACCGGCTATACCAGTGCTGCACGCCAGACCTATGTCGGGAAGTTCGGCCGGGATGATGATGAGCTTGTTGTGGCTATTATGGGCAGTGAAACCATGTGGGATGACATAAGTCGCCTTGTTGAATACGGGTTTGCAAAGCAGCAGAGACTTGCATCCGCAAGGCCGGCAATGCAAAAAGATACCCATGACGATACTGCCGCAGCTATAGCGAAACTGACTTCAGAACTCCACCAGGAACCCCTTCAGGTCTTGGCCGGCGTAAAAAAATATTCCAAGTTGCAGTAAATTCTCCAGGAATTCATTCATCTCCTT
>JACNJZ010000032.1 GCA_014382295.1 Candidatus Desulfobia pelagia
GATAATATAGAAATTATTTCCTGCTGCGGTAGCTTCATATCCTACTTGCCCGCCATGGATTTCGATGACCTGTTTGACAAAACTCAAGCCATGTCCTGTGCCCGGCTGCTGCGCACTATTTTTACCACGATATCCTTCAGTAAAAACAGCTTCTGCTTCGGACTCACTGAGATGAGGACCACTTGAAAAGACATTGAGCTTTATACCGTGATGACCGGGACTGAAATGATTGTCAATCACTTCCCGACCATAGGCGACAAACTTGCGATGTTGGCCATCCGGAGTAATGGTATCAGTAGTATACCTTACAGCATTGGAAAACAGGTTGGCATACACCTGGGAGAGAAGTCCCACATCAACACTTAAAGGAATCTCCTCCTCGAGCATATCTGCAGGCCTCTCAATGACTATACCTTTGGAAGCGAGACGGCTTGCATAATGGGCTAGCTGTGGAGCGATAATCTCTTTGTCCACCAGACATTTTTTAGGCCGCAGGACCAGATGCCCCTTTTCAAAATGATCACGGCGAAACAGGCTTTCCAGAAAAAGACTGCTGTTCCTGTGATGTTTCAACATCTCCTCATGGATCTCAAGAAGGGACTGGTGCAGACTGGAAAGCTGATGAAACATCATCTCAAACAAGGTCTCATTATTCCCTGTTTCTTTTCTGATAAAACGGAGTGTTTCCTCAAGCTCACTGAGTATGCGTATTCTCTTTCGCAATTTATTGAAAAGATGCCGAAAATACATATTCGGCACAATTACGTTGTGCTCAATATCGACAACAAGATTTTGAATAAACTTGAGATGAGATCTGTGTTGGCGAAAAATTATGCGATTATGGAGATTATAGCCGATACGGCTGGCGAATTTGTTCAGGAAAAATTTCTCCTGATCGGATAAGGGCGCTAGAGGAATAATTTCAAGCATTCCCCGTACTGTATTCTCGTATACACCAGACTCACTGATTGTTGCCTTCTTTGAACAAATAGGCGCAACAAATGACTTCCCCGCCTCGTACATTTTTCCCAGTAAAACAATATATGCAGGCGGGATTTCTGGCGATTCCAGCAACCCTCTTGTGCTGTCACAAATCAACTCGAGACCTTCTTCCGCCTGACCCAGAAGATAAAGCCGGACCTCTACATTCATGAAAGCACATGGAACCGTTACACATATACGATAAAAACTGTCAAGAGAATCATATTCCTGGGACAAATCAAAAAAGGTCTTCAGCATATCATTCTGAAGAGGAGTAAAGTCATACCTCCGGTAATCAGCCTGTTTTTGTTCAACACGCTGCTTTATTTTTTCCAGATCCAGTCCGCATTTATTATTTTTCGAAACAGACATCTGCACCTCCCCGGGAAAACACTATCGAACCAGCATCACTTTATAATATCACTGTACATATTGCTGTTATAGGGATGATAGGTTCCACACAAAAAATTATGACTCGATAATGACTTCATCTTCCCCATTTTTTTCCGCCAGAAGGACATGGATATGGTCAGTAATACTCTCCAGGATATCCATGCCCATATAATTTGGCATAATGGGCAGTTCACGGCCGCATCCCCGATTAATGAGCACCGCGAGCTGAATGGATCGAGGCCGACCCATATCCATGATGGCATCCAGGGCGGAACGAATAGTTCGACCGGTGTAAAGAACATCATCAACGAGAACCAGAGTGACATCCTCAACAGAAAAAGGGATCGATGTCGTTTTGACGATGGGATTCTGCGAGGCCAGGCTCCAGTCATCACGATAAAGAGTAATATCAAGGGATCCAACAGGAAGATCACCCCCTGCAGGGGTATGAATAATTCTTCGCAGACGTTCAGCCAGGTGACCCCCGCCGGTATGAATGCCAACAAGGCCGAGTTTTTTCACATCCCTGTTGTCTTCCATAATCTGGAGAGCCATACGGGTTAACGACCGTTCAATATCCTGAGCCGTCATAACGATATTTCGCTGAGTAGTCACTGCTGTATCCTTTAAATTTTATCGACTATACAGTTGAGGCCGAAGAGTAAACCCGGCAGCAAACTGAACAATTCCTTTATTTCCAGAAATAATCTATTCCTTTCTCATGAATCTTATTAATGGCATCCGGAAAAGCCTCACATTCAGCATCAAAAACCTTATGGGCAATATCATCAGGGGTATCGGTATCAGCCAGTGAAACACATTTCTGGACAACAATGGGACCGTCATCATAAATCTCGTTAGCAAAATGAACCGTACAGCCGCTAACTTTCACACCCTTGGCATGGGCTGCCCGGTGAACACGCATTCCATAAAAACCATCACCGCAGAATGAAGGAATCAGGGCCGGATGAATATTAAGAACACACTTTTTCAAGTTTTCAGGAGGGGTATACAGTTTGAGATACCCTGCCAAAAGCACGAGGTCGACATCATAGTCAGCAAGAATCCTGTTAATGGCATCATTGTCTGGTGCATAAAAAGCCTGATAGCCATATTTCTTTGCCTTTTCCAGGCCAAGCACTCCCTCAACGTTGGAAATGACGACCTCAATAGAACCCTGCATGGATCCTGCTTGAATTCTCTCATAAAAATTATCCAGGGTTCGACCGGTGCCGGACAGCAATACTGCCATTTTCATAATAAAACCTCGATCATCTGGTGAAATTGAAAATGAATGGGCTCATATCCATTAAAAATGGACCACGAAGAAAAGATTAATACTCTTTTTAAAACTTCGTGCCCTTCGTGTTCTTCGTGGTCAAAAAAGTGTTTTTGTTACTTATAAACCTGTCTTTATTTAAAATACGGATCAGAATCAACATCAACCTTGTTAAGCCATGCGGCTATTGTTGTATCATACGTACTGGTAAGTTCAAAAACTTTGACGGCAAGACGAAAACGGGTCTTCAATGTTGTATGGCCATGCTCCTTCAGTTCGGCAATTACTGTCGGATAATCAGCCGGATCAACAATGACGGTGACATCCTGAAAGTTCTTTGCTGACGAACGCAGCATTGTCGGTCCACCTATATCAATATTCTCAATGGCATTTCCCAGGGTGCAGGACGGATCGGCCACTGTCTTCTCAAAGGCATAGAGGTTGACAGCAACAATATCAATAGCTTCCAAACCATGCTGCTTCATCTGGGCAACATGATCCGGATTTGTTTTCTGGGCAAGAATACCACCGTGTACTTTCGGGTGCAGTGTTTTCACCCTGCCGTCGAGCATCTCTGGAAACCCGGTAAATTCGGATACATCTTTTACAGCAATACCGCTCTCACGCATTTTTTTTGCTGTGCCGCCGGTGGACAGTATTTCGATTCCAAGTGCCTCAAGCTCTTTGGCAAATCCTTCAATTCCTGACTTATCAGTCAAACTGATTACAGCTCTTTCTGCTTTTTTCATGATTTCTCCTGGCTAATCTAAAATATAAATGAATTCGTAACATCCCCAAACTTGAAACTTGAAACTTGAAACTTTTTCACCATGCTATGTATCACTTTTTCCGTGTAAAACTGCGAATCAGTCGCCGGTCTCTTTTCCCGGGCCTTTTAGGTGGGGCAAGAGCTTGTCCCATCCTGACCAGACGATTTTCTTCCCGTTTCGTATCGCGAGCCGCAATACTTTCCGGTGTTTCTTCGTAAAGAGTCTGGGCCACAACTGCCGGCCCGCGACGTTCTGACAAAGCCTGAATAATAACGGTAAACTCAGTTTCATTACGAGTGATACGCAGTTGATCTCCAACCACGACTCCCCTGGCAGCCTTGACTCTGGCTCCATTCAAATGGACATGCCCACCTGCGACAGCCTTAGCCGCCATCGATCGTGTTTTAAAGAAACGGGCGGCCCAGAGCCACTTGTCAATTCGGACCTTTGTATCAACTTGATTCTCCATGATAACCTGCACTCTTCATTACCATAATTCTTGCCTTCCGCAAAGAGGTAAAGGTGGCAAGAAACCTGTTGGCGATTAGGCCAAAAAAAGGTACATTCCCGGCCATGAAGCTGAAAACCGTAGGCATAAAAAACATTCGCTATCCGGTCCAGGTCCGTGAAAAATCTGGCGGTCTCCAGGCAACTGTTGCAAGCATTAACGTCCAGGTTAACCTTCCCCGGAAATATCGGGAGACATGCGTCAATACATTCCTGACGGTCCTCAACAGATACCAGGATGACATGAGCGCCGAAATATTCTCGGAACTACTGAAAGAAGTTAAAGAGAGAATGCAGGCTCACTCCGCCCTTCTTGAGATGACCTTCCCCTATTTTATTGAGAAAAAAGCTCCTGTCACAGGCACTGCCGGACTCATGGAATATACCTGCCGCTTTACCGGTGAGATTGGCGAGGGGGGAAGTTTTATCCTGTCCGTCTGGGTTCCAGGTACCACACTCTGTCCATGCTCAAGGGAAATCAGTGATTTTGGCGCCCATAACCAACGCGCGGAAATTAACCTCAATGTCAAATTCAATGGTTTTATCTGGGCCGAAGACGTTATTAATCTTGTGGAAACAGGCGCCTCCTGCGAAGTATACTCACTGCTCAAAAGACCCGACGAGAAATACGTTACCGAAAAGGCCTACGAAAATCCCATGTTTGTTGAGGATGTCGTGCGCAAAGTCGCCGAACTGGCCCAGCAGCACCCTGACATCACCTGGTTCTCTGTTGGTGCTGAAAGTTTCGAATCAATCCATAAACACAGCGCCTATGCCTTAGTTGACAGCGATGACATGTAAATGTCCACACTCATTCCCAATCCCATCAAACTACCATCGCTATCAAGAGCGAAATCAGTAATCAATAATCAATCTTTGCGTCAAAGGCCCCTTCTCAATCAAAATAATCCTTTGGAAAACATTATGAAAAAACTACTGCCCTTTACCCTTTTATTTTTACTGATATGCCATCCTGTCCTGGCAAATGATATCAGCCTTGGTGAAAAATTAATTCTAGATAAGAAAACACTTGTTTCCGAGATCAATGACGAACCTGAAAAGTATCTTGGAAAGCGGGTCCGGATAGAAGGGATTATTATTGAAGTATGTGCCGCCCGCGGCTGCTGGGTTGAAATATCAAGTGATGTGCCTTTTCAAAAAATCCAAGTGAAAGTTGTTGACGGTGAAATTATTTTCCCCATGGAGGCAAAAGGAAGAACCGCAGCCGTTGAAGGTCTGGTGGAAAAACTGGAACTGAGCCATGCCCAGTCACTTGCCTATGCTCGCCACAAAGCAGATGAACAGGGCAAAGAATTTGATCCTTCCCAGGTTACTGGGCCGACCAAAATATACAGGATCAGGGGCCTCGGAGCGGTAATTAAATAAATGAAATGGCGAAGGATCAATTACGTTCTGCACAGAGATATCGGGTATCTCTGTATCGGCCTGACATTGATCTATGCCATCAGCGGGGTGGTATTAAATCACATAAGTCATCAGTTTAATCCCAGCTATAATATTAAAAAATCCGAGACGTACATAAAACCATTTCCTGCCGGCACAGAGCCCGACATGACTCTTGTTGACGATATTCTTTCCCAACTTAATGAAACAGGCGCATTCAAAAATGTTGCGATGCTCTCACCGGGAAATATACGGATATTTGTTGAAGGAAACACTCTGGATGTTCAGCTTGCGACCGGGAAAACCCTGCAGGAAAAGGTAACCAGGCGACCCTTGCTCTTTGAAGTCAACTATCTGCATCTCAACAAAGCCAAAGGTGTCTGGACGTATCTTGCCGATATCTATTGTGTATTACTGGGACTTCTTGCCATTACTGGATTTCTCATGATTCGCGGCAAAGTTAAAACACGAGGGATCATCCTAACTTTATTGGGATTCATAATCCCGATAATTTTTCTAACCTACTCCCTATAAAATATCCCGGGCATACAAACTCTTCGCCTGGATATACTCTATCACAGCTGGAGGTACCATCTCCTCAACAGCTTTGCCGTTACGCAAGAGTTCCCTGATTTCTGTTGATGAAACAGCAACCGGATCCATTACCAGACGATATACTGTCGATCCGTTTTCGTTCCTCCAGCACCCTTCCCCTGAAGCGCTATAGCCATGAAGTTCTGTGCAGACAATCTCTTCGCAGGTTTTATTATCATGGGAGGGCCTGTCAATAACAACAAAAGATACTTCGCTCAGAAGCAGTTGATATTGTTTCCAGGTGGAAATTTCGGCAAAGGCGTCAAGACCAATAACATAGAAGAAGGTCACATCACCTTTAAAACGGCGGCGAAGAATAGTGAGGGTGTCAATGGTATAGGATAGCCCTTGCAGCTCTGCTTCAATCGGAGAAACAGAGAAGCCATGATCCTCACCAATGGCTAATTCCAGCATTGCCAACCGGTGATAAAATGGGGTGATTTTGTCGCTTTGTTTATGGGGAGGTGATGGAGCCGGGATAAATATGAGGCTATCGAGATCAAGCTGTTCCAGAGCAGCCTTTCCTACGGCCAGATGACCATAGTGAACAGGGTCAAATGTGCCGCCGAACAGGCCGATCTTCTGCACTTATTCCCTCACCTGGCCTTCACCAAAGACAATAAATTTCTTCGTGGTCAGCTCTTTCAAGCCCATTGGGCCATAAGCATGCAATTTGGTCGTACTGATGCCGATCTCAGCGCCAAGTCCAAACTGGCCGCCATCACTGAACCGGGTAGAGGCATTAATCATCACAGCCGACGCATCCACCTCTCGAAGGAAACGCTGAGAGTTAGGATAACTCGATGTAATTATTGATTCTGTATGCTGAGAGCCATGCAAAACAATATGATCCATAGCCTCGTCAAGATCTTTTACAACTTTCACTGCCAGGATGAGATCCAGGAATTCCATGCCCCAATCTTCATCTGCTGCTTTCACGGCATCTGCAAGGAGCGCGCATGTTTTCCCGCAACCGCGGATTTCAACGCCTGCCTTCATAAGCTCTGCGCCGACTTGCGGTAAAAACTCAGGGGCTGCAGCCTCATGGACCAACAACGTTTCCAGGGCATTACAGACGCCAGGGCGCTGCACCTTGGAATTCATGACAATATTAGTTGCCATTTCAAGGTCTGCACTTTCATCGACAAAGACATGACAGACTCCCTTGTAATGCTTCAGTACAGGAATCCGAGAATTCTCGGCAACAAACCGGATTAACCCTTCCCCACCCCGCGGAATTATAAGATCAATCTGCTCTTCCAGCCCAAGCAGATAGGTAACCGCCTCTCTATCTGTTACTGGAATAACCTGAATAGCAGCAGCATCAATATTTTCTGCGGACAAGGCATCTTGGAGAACTTTGGACAGAGCAAGATTGGAGTGAATAGCCTCAGATCCGCCTCGCAGCAGAATTGCATTTCCTGCTTTAAGACAGAGGGCGGCGGCATCAACGGTTACATTTGGCCGGGATTCATAGATCATCCCTATAACACCCAGAGGAATACGCATTCTGCCGACAACAATTCCACTCGGCATCTTGTTCATTTCAGTCACTTCACCAACAGGATCAGGAAGGGCGGCAACCTCTTTAAGTCCGGCTATCATGGAGGACATCACTTTTTCAGAGAGATGCAGACGATCAAGCATTGCCGAAGACAGTCCTTTTTCACGCCCGGCTGCGAGATCCTTCTCATTTTCCTGGGCAATAAACTCTTTCTGATCTTCCAGTGCCTTGGCCATCCGTAAAAGTACACTGTTTTTCTGTCGGGTCGAAAGACTCGCCATGCCGCGGGAAGCCCTCTTGGCCTGAATTGCCATATCTTTAACAGTTTCCTGAATACTCATCGTCTACTCCTATTCTCTTTATCCTCACAAAGGGTGCTGCCCTTAATGGAAAATCGTCAATCCAAAATACCAAATCACAGTATCACAAGATTATCCCTGTGGATCACCTCGTCACTGTCCTTATACCCAATAACACTTTCAATCTTGGAAGTATGTACTCCCTGGATGCGGGTAATTTCTACAGAATCATAATTCACGAGACCAGCGGCAATGACGCGTCCATCGCCATCCAGACAGTGGACAGGATCACCGACTCCAAACCTTCCCCGAACCTCAGTTATGCCCGAGGGCAACAAACTTTTCCCTTTCGTTGTAAGGGCCTGGCAGGCGCCATTATCGAGAACAAGAAACCCCTTGGGCCTCAAAGTATAAGCTATCCAATGTTTTCTGTTCTGTAATTTTTCCTGATTAGGAAGGAAAAAAGTCCCAACGGGCTCACCAGCAAAAAGCCTCCGGAGAATTCCGGGCTCGCGGCCAGGACCAATAAAAGAACAGCCGCCCCGGGCAGACACCATTTTTGCGGCCAGAATCTTACTGCGCATCCCCCCCGTTCCCAGGCTCGAGCCACAGAGATTGCCCGCCATTTTTTCAACGGTGTCATCAACATTGACAATGGTGTTCACAAGACTTGCTGCGGGATCATTACAGGGATTGCCGGTATACAGGCCGTCTACATCAGTCAGGCAGATCAGCATATCAGCATCAATGAGATTGGTTACCATGGCGCCAAGTGTATCATTATCTCCAAAACGCAGCTCTTTTACAGATACCGTATCGTTTTCGTTAATGATTGGCAGAATCCCCCATTCAAAGAGGGTGAACATGGTGTTTCGAATATTCAGATATCGATCACGGTGGGAAAGGTCATCATGGGTAAGAAGCACCTGGGCGACTTTCTGGCCACGCTGCTCGAATACATCTTCATAGGATCCCATGAGGCTGGACTGACCGACTGCTGCTGCGGCCTGTTTTTCCCTCAAGGTTAATGACGGTGAAGTGAGTTCCAGTTTTTTTCGACCAGCTGCAACCGCTCCGGAGCTGACCAGAATAACCTCGCGGCCGCTTTTACTCAAAAAAGTCAACTCTTCAGCCAGATTATCAAGAACCGTAAAATTAAGTCCCTTGCTGGTGGTTAAGACGGCACTGCCAACTTTAACAACCACACGCCGAACCATTTCAAGATATTCCTGCCTGAGTACCAGTCCTTTTTCTTTAGCAATCTGAAAGGCCATTTTTTCTCTCTCAGTAAACTGATCTATAATGGTTCTTCTGTATCCAAGCTCTTAGAATATTCTTCGGGAATCACATCTTTTTCCTCAATCATTTCTTCAAGAATAGATTCCATTTTGTCTTTCAAATCATCCAGCCCCTGTCCCGTAAGTGCAGAAACAGGCAGAGGATCAATCCCTTCACTGCGAAACTTCTCTATAAGAGTATCGAGTTCCGCTTGCGAGGAAAAAACATCAATTTTATTTAACAGAACGATTCTCGGCCGTGAAACCAGCTCTTCTTTATAGCGTTCCAGCTCTTTCTCGAGAATATGATACTGCTCCAGGGGATCTTCTTCAAGTCCTGATCCGTCAATAACATGAATCAGAATCCTGGTCCGTTCGATATGACGCAAAAATTTATGCCCTAACCCAAGACCTTCATGGGCTCCTTCAATAAGACCGGGAATATCGGCTATGATACATTGATCAAAAGAATCGAATTGCAGGACACCAAGTTGCGGTTCCAGAGTAGTAAAAGGATAGGCCGCCACTTTAGGATTCGCAGCAGAAAGTTTGGAGAGCAGAGTTGATTTTCCGGCATTGGGGAGGCCGACAAGACCGACATCCGCCAGGAGCTTAAGTTCTATCTTCAGCCAAAGTTCTTCACCTGGCTTGCCCTTTCCGGCTATTCGGGGAGCGCGATGCCTGGAAGTGGCATAATGGACATTTCCACCACCACCTTGACCTCCCCGGGCAGCGATGAAGCTGTCATCCTCGTGAAGGAGGTCGGCAAGTACTTCCCCGGTTTCCGCATCTTTAATAATAGAACCAACGGGAACATGGAGAACAAAGTCTTCACCCTTCTTGCCGTGTTTCTTTTTCCCCAGACCATGGGAACCATTCTTGGCAATAAAGTGAGACCGATAACGAAAGTCCATAAGGGAGTGAAGACGCTTGGAAACACGGATGATGACCGAACCACCGCGACCTCCGTCGCCGCCGTCCGGCCCTCCTTTGGGAACAAATTTTTCACGCAGAAAGCTGACACAGCCTTTTCCACCGTCGCCAGCTTTTACAAAAAACTTGGCTTCATCAATAAAAGCCATTGTATGCTCGTAATGAGTTATTAGAAGTTCGTATTTGAGAACGAACTACTTATGCATTGACTGCATCGACAGGATAAACACTCACCCTTTTTTTCTTCTGGCCAAAGTCCTCATATGTAACTACACCATCCACCTTTGCAAAGAGGGTATAGTCACGCCCCAGACCAACATTGCTGCCAGGGTGAATTTTTGTGCCAAGCTGACGAACGAGGATATTGCCGGCCCGAACTACCTGGCCGCCAAATCTTTTTACACCCCGTCGCTGGGAATTACTGTCTCTACCGTTCTTTGAACTACCGCCTGCTTTCTTATGTGCCATGATACAAACCTATTTAAGTTACGCTGAGATCTCTTTAATTTCCAAAGCAGTAAACTGCTGACGATGGCCCTGTTTGAGCCTGTAGCCTTTGCGTCGTTTTTTCTTAAAAACGACGATTTTCTTCTCTTTACCCTGCTCAACAATCTGTGCTGTTACTTTCGCACTGTCGACAACAGGCTGGCCGATTTTTACATTTTCCCCATCAGCAACCAGAAGAACATCATCTATCTCAACAGTGTCCCCTATATCTCCGGCAAGTTTTTCAACACGAAGTCTGTCTCCGGCTGCCACCTGGTATTGCTTACCACCGGTACGGATTATTGCGTACATATTTTCCTCCAAAACCTTTATACGAGAATGTCTATAATTTGCAAACTGAAACAGTGATAAATACCACGGGAAAATAATTTGTCAAGACAAACCACCATTACTTTTGGTGAAGAATATAAATTCTGCTTGTATCTATTTATTCGGAAACCTCAAACCTCTTTATACTGACCGTATACACTCCGGTTTCAAGGTCCCTTTATAAAACAGCCTTAATCTTCCCAGGTAATATCATATCTTTCCATGTGAAGATCCCGGCATGGAATAATGGTAATACTTTTCCCAAATTCATCCTCAAGGTTGTTAATAGTTACAGCCTCTTCCTTGAGCATCATGTCTGCCACCTTGGGATGAACCTTTACAGTTACCTTGTTACCATGAACACCTGAGGCATTACGCACAATCTTTCTAAAAATCTCATAGCAGAGTGTAGGACTCGACTTCAGCATGCCCTCACCATTACAATAACAGCATGGTTCACACATTATCCGGGTGAGATCTTCCCGACTGCGCTTTCTGGTTATCTGAACAAGACCAAACTCGGAGACCTTCAAGATATTTATCCTGCTTTTATCCTTCTTCACTGCTTCAGTAAGCGCCCTGAACACCTCTTCACGGTGCTCCTCGCTTTCCATGTCAATAAAATCGACTATAATAATTCCGCCGATATTCCGCAGACGGAGCTGATAGGCAATTTCCTTTACAGCCTCCATATTTGTCTTGAATATGGTTTCTTCAAGATCATTTTTCCCTACATAACGTCCGGTATTGACATCAACAACAGTAAGAGCCTCGGTGGCCTCAATAATGATATATCCGCCGCACCGCAACCATATTTTTTTATCAAGGGCCCTGTTGATTTCAACCTCTACACCATACACATCAAAAATAGGCTTCGAATCCTTATAATGGTGGACCTTACCGCTTAGATGGGGCACAAAAGTTTCAAGGAAACGCAGAACACGCTCATATGTTTTCCTGTCATCGACAACAACCCTGTCGACATCAGGAGAGAACACATCACGAACCACACGCAGGATTATGTCAAGATCTTCATAAACCAGATCACGACAGGACGCTTTTGCGGCCAGATCCTGGATTTCACTCCAGAGATGGAGAAGAAATTCCATATCAGCTTCAAGATCCTCACGGGTAGCACTTTCCGCCACGGTCCTGACGATAAATCCCGTGCCGGCAGGACGAAGATTCTCAATTTCGTTGCGTAATTGCTGACGTATTTCATCTTCCTCAATTTTTCGTGAAATCCCGATATGATCTGTCATCGGCATAAACACTAAATTACGGCATGGAAGAGTAATATGGCTTGTCAACCTTGCCCCTTTGGTGCCAATAGGTTCTTTACATATCTGAACGAGCAGATCCTGGCCCTCGGTAAGAAGATCTTCGATATTCTTACCTGGGATTCTGCCAATAAAACCGTTTGTGGAGTCATTATGGTCACAACAGGGCTTGTTATCGCATGAATAGAATCTCTGCTCAAATTCATCGCTCAGAATGTGAATATCATCCACATACAGGAACCCTGTTCTTTCGAGACCAATATCAACAAAAGCGGCCTGCATGCCCGGAAGTACCCGAACAACTTTTCCCTTATAAATATTACCGACAAGTCCCTTTTCCATGGGCCTTTCAAGGAAAAACTCGACAAGATTGCCGTGTTCAACCAAAGCAATACGAATTTCAAATGATGTTGCGTTTATAACTAAATCAGTAGCCATTATATATATGAGTTTTGAAAGCTGGAATTGCAGATCACAGCTATACGTTTTAGGTTTTGAATTGTGAGTCAGGAAGCGTCAACTGAATTTTCAAGTGGCAGGCTTTCGATTTTGATAATACGGGTTTGCAGCACCTGTTCTTTAGACAAACTGAAAACAGCGGTAAGAATCTCCAGAGGTTTAAGACTGACCTTTCCTGCTTCACTTATCATTACAAGTCGAATTCGCCCGTCAGGCTCAAGACCAATAAAAGAAACCTCTTTCCTGGCATCTATCTTTCTCATCTTATTTTTTCGGAGTACTGAAACAACACAGGATTCTCCAGCCATAAAACCATCCAGCACTTGCAAGTCAACTTCACCCTGGATATCAACAAGATAAATGTTTTCGGTCCTTTGCGGCATAAAAATTTTGTCACACTGTAGTACATTTGTCACAGAAAGACCAGCAGGGAGTTGCCTGTTCATCTCAATCATCCCGCTTTCAACCTCGGAGAGAGGAGAATACAGATCCACAAAAAGAAACTCCGCCAGACTTTCTGTGCCGAGGGGTAATGCCGGACTGAATGAAACCTTCGGTGACGGATTGTAACCCTGGGAAAAATGAAGCGGCAATCCTGCCCGGCGAAACGCACGGAAAAACACCTGAATCAACTCCAGATGACCGAGGAAACGTGCACGGTTCAGGCGATTATACTCCAGCCGATAATAATAGTGAGAAGCCGGGACGACTGTTTCTTCTGAAAGTGATTCCGTTTTGAAATGCTCCCATTCAGCATCCTGAAAAACAACAGGCTTGATTTTTTTAAAATCACACAGCCCGCATTTCTGGCAGCCATGATACCTGCAATCCGGAGTGTATTTTTCATCCAGACCCTTTTCGTATTCCTTAACGAAAAAGTCGGAATCAACGCCGGCATCAAGATGCGCCCATGGTAATGGTTCACTGAACTCCCTGCGTCGCAGATAATGAGCCAGGTCAACACCTGTTTTTTCAGCAGCCTGCTTCCATGTATCGATCCGAAAATGCTCGCTCCAGCCATCCAGCCGGGCACCCATCTTCCAGGCAGCAATAATCAGTTGCGACAATTTCCGATCACCGCGGGACATCACTCCTTCAAGAAAACTCATCCGGGGATCGGACCAGCGAAGCTGAAGCTGCTTGCTGCCCAGTTTTGATTTCAGAAAATCGATGCGCTCAAATCCTTCTTCAATACTGAGCTGCGGTTCCCACTGAAAAGGGGTATGGGGTTTGGGAACAAAGGTGCCGGCGCTCACTGTAATTCGACGCCCGCCTCCAGGTAAAACATGCAGCGCCCGCCTGGCCAGTTCAGGGATGGCTTCAATATCCTCCCAGGTTTCAGTCGGTAAGCCAAACATGAAATAAAATTTGATCAGTTTCCAGCCAAGCTCAAAAGCAGAACGGCAGGTATCAAGGAGATCCTCTTCGGTTATCCCTTTATTGATAACTCTGCGCAACCTCTCTGTTCCAGCTTCAGGCGCAACTGTAAATCCTGTTTTCCGCACCCTTTTAATCTGATTCATAATGTCAGAGGTCAAAGTCCCAACCCGCATTGAAGGCATGGACACAGAAACGCGCTCACGGGAAAACATATCCATCAGGTCCTTCAACAACGGCCCCATACAGGAATAATCTCCCGTACTTAATGACAACAGGGCCAGTTCCTCAAAACCTGTCTCATCAATACCTTTTTTGGCGCTCTCAAGAATAGTCTGCGGACTTTTTTCCCTTACCGGGCGATAAATGATACCAGCCTGACAGAAACGGCAGCCCCGGGTGCAGCCCCGCGCCACTTCAATCCCCATCCTGTCATGGACTATTTTATTCAGGGGAACAAGGGGAGAATGAGACAATACACTATCCAGATCTGGAAGCACTCTCCGTCGAACAGAAGGCGATGCACCGTGCAGCGATTCTACTCCGGCAAAATCGCCATCAGGGGTATACAACGGATTATATAATTGCGGAACATACACACCTTCCACAGAAGCAAGAGAGCGCACAGTCTCGTTTCGAGACAGTTTCTTGTTTTTTGCCTCAATGAGACAATCCGCCAATTCAAGAAGAGCTTCTTCACCGTCTCCAAGCAGAATGGCATCAAAAAATTCAGCAACCGGCTCCGGATGAAAAGCGCATGGTCCTCCGCCTATAACAAGAGGGGCGTTTTCATCCCTTTTAGTTGCATAAAAGGCGATCCCGGCGCGATCGAGAATAGTGAGAATATTTGTATAACAGAGCTCATAGGGAAGAGTAATGCCGAGGATATCGAAATCGATTATGGAATGCCTGGATTCCAGCGAAAAAAGAGGGACCTTCTCCGAGCGAAGGAGTTCTTCCATATCTACATCAGGAGCATAAACCCGTTCAGCAAGAAGATCCTGACGTTCATTTACCAGATGATAGAGAATCTGCAGCCCTTGGTGGGACATTCCGATTTCATAGAGGTCAGGAAAAGCAAGAGCTATCCGGAGCTTGACGGAATCCCATTCCTTAATGATAATATTGAATTCATTACCGCTATATCTGCTCGGCCTGCGAACAAGCGGCAACAACTGATCAGGGGTCACTGAACACCCATCCTCTCAAAACCGGCAGGTATTGCATAATGAAAGTCCTGTGGGGTGAAAACGGGTTCAGGAAGCCAGTCGCTCATCTTAATCGTGAGAGTGCTGCCGTGAATAAGCGAACGTACAGTAATTTCTCCAGGCGTTGGACAGGAACCGGGCTGATAAGCACCATAAGAGATATCCAGGATCTTTTCCTGCTGTTCATTAACAATGATATGCCTCATCAACACGCCCTGTGCGGCATCGAAAAGAACCAGGCTCGTTGCACCACGACCATAATCAAGTTCAAACCAGTAGCCCTCGCCTTCCTCGTCCCTGCGTACATCAGTTATTGTCATCTTTCCGGGGTAGAGACGACCGATAATCCAGTAAAACCCGTACTCAGGCAAAAAGCCTTCCGGTGCGTATTTAGTAAAGGTTACTCCGCTCACATCACCTTCGTATCCTTTTTTTTCAGGAATCGCGACATACCGGAATGTATCGCCATTGGTGGCAAGAATTACCAATGGCATTCCAAAAGGGTTCACACCGACAAATTTCAGGAAGGAAGGAGACATTGCCTGCAGATACCCGTTGATGGTACCGCTGTCCCAGATAGACTTAAAAGAGACAACTGCCCTGGCATCCAGGCAGCAATGGCATTCACTCTGCTTTGTAACCATCTGCTTGAAAAGTTCCGTAACACTCACAGACTCCGGTTGTGTTACCGGAACCGAGGACGGCAGCGATGAACAGCCGTTTAGGAGAAGGCAAAAGGCAAAGGGCAAAAGGCAAAAGGATGCAAAGAAGAATTTGACACCTTTCATTTATACTCTTTCTCCAACGTGCTTCATTTTATTGGCTCTGAACATCTGTAGCCTGATTGTCTTTTTCAATCTCTTTCATTTTTAGACGCAGAATTTCCTGTTTCACCTTGTCTTTATATAATTTTACGGCTTTATCATAAAAGACAAGAGCATTCTGCAAATCACCAGCCTTGAGATAAGCATCACCAAGATGTTCATTGATGGTCGGATCATGCGGCTGCTTTGAAACTGCAGCATTCAACTCTTTCACCGCCTGCTGATACTCACCAAGCTTATACAACACCCAGCCCAGCGAATCGCGAATAAAGCCGTCATCCGGTTTGGCCGCCACAGCTTTCTTAAGATATACAAGCGCCTGATCGAGATTCACTCCCCTGTCAGCCCACGTATAGCCGACATAATTGAGAGCATAAGGGTCATCGGCATTGATGGCCAGCACCTGTTCCATCTTCTCCAGGGCCTCATCTGTTTTTCCGGTCTGTTCAAGATAAAGACCATACTCATACAAAACTCTTGGATCATCAGGAAATTGCTGCACAGCCTGATCAAAAACACTCATTCCCACATCTACCTTGTCCTGCTTCCGATACAGTGATGCTAGATAAAAATAAAAAACAGGGCGTCGGGTTTCCTCAGACGCGATAACATTCTTCAGGATATTAACAGCTTCCGAATAATTATCCTCATCCTCGTAAATCTGGGCAAGCATCAGGATAGAATCTTCATAGCTGTCGGCCTTGGAGGAAACAGCAAGAAGCACTTTTTTTGCCGTTTTCTTATCCCCGGACTCCAGGTGTGCCATGGCAAGAAATGTACGAACCATTTCATGTTCGCTGCTCTCATCGATCATTGCCTGAAAATGAGCAATGGCCTCGGCATATCGTTTTTCATCCATCAGCAGCCTGCCGATTGTCAGATCAATTTTTGTAATATCCGGGCTGTAATTTTTCAATTCCTGCAGCTGGGCAATGGATTCGTCCGCCATACCCAGTTCAAGATATAACGCGGAAAGACGGCCTCGCAATTTAACATTCGATTCATCTTCATCAAGAAGACGAAGATATATTTCGACCGCCTCATCAAATTTATTCCGGTATTCGTATAACTCAGCAGCTTCGTAGGCGAGAATAGTTACCCAGTTCAACTCAAGAGCTTTCTCATATGCGGCAAAAGCCTTGTCATAATAATGGAGTTCTCTATACAGCTTGGCGAGATAGCTGTACCCCATAAACGACTCCTGATTTATAGATACCAGTTTTTCCAGCATTTCCTGAGCATGGGCATAATCCCGGTTTCGTGCATAGAGCGAACCAAGCAATAGCAGAGTATGCTGGTCATCCGGTTTCAGCGCGAGGATATCCTGGTAAACCTTCACAGCGTCATCATAACGCTCCAGATTGGTATAGAGATTTGCCAGAAGCGATCTGACTTCAAGATCCTCTGCATCATCAGTTATCATCTTTTCAAGAAGAAGCACTGCCGGTTCAGTTTGCCGCATATTCACCAGCAGAATTGCCAGTTTTCGACTCACATAATCGGCTTCAGGGTCGCATACCAGTGCTTTCTCATAAGCTTCCCTGGCTTCATCATATTTTTCTTCCAGTTCGGCGGACTTACCCCACATGAAATAAAAATAAGAACAGCCGCTGTCCACAGTTTCATCGTATATGCCAAGCTCTATATCCATGGCCATACCACCGTAATCCGGCCGTATACAGCCTGTCAGGAAAAACGAGAGACAGAGAACCGTCATAAGCAGGTTCAGCAGGAACACCTTTGTCTTTATTTTCAGTTTGTCAGCGATTATTTTATTTACAGTAAACACTATGAACCTCTAGAAAAATTCATCAAGCCTGCTTGAACGAAAATACAGATCTCCCTCACATATCTTAAAAAGAACGAATCTGCTACACGGGCATCTTACCACTCCTGCAGTCTTATTTCTACAGCTTTGCTTTTTTCTCTTTTTCTGACACTATATCCACTATGACTTCCACCCGGTCATCCAGAGGAATTATATGTCTGGGAACAGTCACAACCGGACAGTGAAGACGCTGGTCACAACATAAACCCTGCATCAGGATATTAAGATGCTCCATATACGCTCTGTTGAGCGCGGCCTTACCCTCTTCATGAACAAGGGGAATAGCCGGCTGCAGGATGAACAGATGAGAAAAAAGGCTGTCAGTGACCCGGAAACAATGACCCAGATACTCTTCAAGGGCCGAAAAATCAACAGAAGACGCACCGTCAATATCGGCCAGAGTATATGCCATCATATCGATAGGAGTCCTGTCCGTGATAAATCGTTCCTGTGCCTCACTCCACACTTTTTCCGCTGCCGACACAACCTTATTCTGGATCCAGATTCTGGTGGTGAAATCCATAGGTTCAGAAGGATGCAAGCCATTCTGTGAAAAAACTTCACTGGTGGACGTCTGAATAAATTCCACCCCTGTCTTTTCTGAAATTTCCTTTGCCAGAGTTGTCTTACCAGTGCGATGGCTGCCGCAGAGTCCTATACCTTTCTTATTCATTTTTTCTCGTAAATGTTCAGGTAGGGCAACAAACTACCTAAACTCAGTAGGGTAAATGTTTAGGAGTGCCTCATATT
Source organism: Candidatus Desulfobia pelagia (assembly GCA_014382295.1). Taxonomy (GTDB): domain Bacteria; phylum Desulfobacterota; class Desulfobulbia; order Desulfobulbales; family SURF-16; genus Desulfobia; species Desulfobia pelagia. The sequence continues at coordinate 18,484 of JACNJZ010000032.1, forward strand.
AGTTTATTTGGGACTTCGAAGCATACTCGTGCTATTCGAGAAGGACAAAATAAGCGAAGATGGGGTGCTACTGAACAGTTACCTTTTCTCTATATTCGATGCATCACAATTGAAGATGCCATATGGACAGCTGCAACAAGACTTGCAGGATCAGCTTTACCCTGACCGGCTATATCATACGCCGTTCCATGATCAACAGATGTTCTGACAATCGGCAGACCTATTGTCACATTTACCCCATCTGCAAAATGAAGCAGCTTAAAGGGAATAAGTCCCTGATCATGATACATACAGACCACAGCATCAAACATTCCGCCTGCTGCCTTATAAAATACCGTATCCGGGGGGTACGGACCATTCACATCAAACCCGACTTTCTGCATATCCTCAACGGCCGGCCCTATTAACGTTTTCTCCTCATCCCCGAACATTCCGCCTTCACCGGCATGTGGATTAAAACCTGCTACAGCAATGCGTGGTGACTTTATTCCAAAATCGTTTTTCAATGATTCGGCAGTCAAACGTATCAAATGGACAATCTTTTCAACAGACAAATCATGGGAAACCTGGGCCAGTGCCGCATGGATAGTCACCAATGTAACCCGCAGCTTTTCGCCGGCCATCATCATTGCATAACTGGAATTTCCGCACAGAGACGCCAGCATCTCAGTATGCCCTGGAAAGGAATACCCTGCGGCATTTAGCGTGCTTTTGGCAATGGGACAGGTAACCATGCCCTGCAGACAATTGTCCTGTATCAAACCAACTGCCGCTTCAATATATCCGGCCATGGCTTTTCCGGTATGGCGATCAGGACAGCCCCATTTGAGAGATGCACAATTGAGCCCTGAACCTTTATCCGGCTCAAAAACACACACGGCATCATCCCTGACGGCATCACCAGGATTCCAGTCCACAATTGACACGGGGATATCCAGTAGGCGGTTAGACCATTCAAGCACAGCCCTGCTCCCAATGACAACAACAGGAAACGGCAGTAAGTCCCTGGATCGCTCTGATCCGAAGAATTTAAGTATGATCTCAGGGCCTATGCCAACGGGACAGCCCATGGTAATAGCAAGAGGGAGAGATTTATCCATAGGAGAATTCAAAGGCATTTTTTACCAGTTCCACATGGGGAGAAGAGTGCTCAATAGTAACAGCGACCACATCAAACCGGGCTGGAGAGTCTGTAAAACCGTATCGTGCCAGGTATTCAGCCGCCACTTTTGAAATCTGCCTCTGCTTTCTGGGTGTTATCGCCTCCAGAGCGGACCCAAACATGGTATTTGACCGGGTTTTTACTTCCACAAAAACAAGGACCTCTCTGTCCCGCGCAATAAGATCTATTTCCCCTGAACGGGTTCGATAGTTGCTTGCAACAATCTTATACCCGGACTTTTCGAGAAAAACCCTGGCTTCCTTCTCTCCCTTCTTCCCAAGCGACAGTCTCTGAGTGGTCATAGATCCTCACGAACGCCCCTAAACGATTTTCTATGAATGGGACAGGGGCCATGTTGCATAATGAGCTGCTTGTGTTCTTTTGTTGGATAACCTTTATGTTTACAGAAATTATACTGTGGAAACTGTTCATCCAATTCACACATCAGCCGGTCCCGGGTAACTTTAGCAATAATGGACGCAGCAGCAATTGAAGCGCTCTTCTGTTCACCTTTAATCAAAGCCTTTTGCGGAATAGATACAGGAACAGGGAATTTGCCGTCAACAAGGATATAATCGGGGATACCAGAAAGACTTTCAACGGCTCTTCTCATTGCCAAAAGAGATGCCTGCAGAATATTGATATCATCTATTTCTTCAGGACCTGCACTTCCAACTCCAATGGGAATACCCATATCATATAACACCTGATAGAGTTTTTCCCGTCTTGCAGGGGTAAGTTTTTTGGAATCCTTGAACCGGATGTAGTCACAATCATCTGGCAGAATGACTGCCGCTGCAACCACCGGCCCGGCCAATGGCCCTCTTCCTGCCTCGTCAACACCGGCAATGAGACAGTGACCTTGACCCGCCAGCTGCCTTTCATAAAAAAAAGGATCGTGAAGTTCTGTCATAATGTACAAGGAAGAAACAGGGCGAAAAAAGATACGAAAAAAGGCCGATGAAGGAAATCCTTTTCACCGGCCTTTGTAATTCCGAACGACACCATGTTTGTCAGCAGTCAAGTGCTGGCAAACATAAACAGGCTGTAGACAACGCAACCAGTCTATCGAATTCCTTTCTCCCTGATCCTTGCAGCCTTACCACGCAGATCGCGGAGATAAAAGAGTCTGGAGCGACGCACTCGACCACGTGTAACAATCTCTACTTTCTCAATACGGGGTGAATGCATGGGAATCGTTTTCTCGACACCTACACCATTGGAAATTTTCCGGACAGTGAAGCTAGCACCCATTGTACCTCTTTTCCTCTTGATGACGACGCCCTGGAAAATCTGAACCCTCTCCTTGGCTCCTTCAATAATACGGATATGCACTTTTACTGTATCGCCGGGACGAAAGTCAGGAAAGTCATAACGCATATTTTCTCTTTCAATCTTCTCTAACATGTTCATAGCAGTAACTCTTTCTATTTTGAATTTACGATTGTAAGTTTTTGGACCAAAGAATAAAGCAGTCTAATCCTAAAACATTCTTTTCACAATAAAGAACGTAAAAAATAATACTATTTTACGTATATTCACCTAACCTCTATCCACGCTCAGCAGTCTATCAAGTACAATGGAGACAGCAGATCTCACAGAGAGATGATTATAATCCCCGCCTCCGGATATGGGTGGCAGTACTGCATCAACTTCTGCCATTACCTCACTGGCCAGCCCCCAGGCTGTCCCGAATAAAACCAGAATGCGTTCGCCCTGATTTATTCTTTCTTTAACCTGTGAATATGTCCACATGGTGCACTCACTGCTCTGAGCACTTGTCGCCAGGACAACAGGCCTTTTCCCATCTACTGCAATCTGCTCATAAAGCGCCTGCAGATCAGTACATACATGCACTCCCCCCAGGGCCTCTTTCCTGTCAGAATTATATGTGGCCCCATAGCCGGACCGCCAATGACTGACAATTTCCTGGACAAGTTGCTGCTGGTCTTCATATGGAGTTACAATATAAAAAGAACCGACACCATATGTTCGGCCTGCCCTGGCAATATCATGGATATCGAGGTTGGTGACAGCAGCACCAATAATTTCCTTATTTTTATTCAGGACCGGATAATGTATCAGGGCCAGATCAACTTGAGCCATTCAGACGATACTCACATAAGCCCCTGCTTTTTCAGAATCTTCATCTCCGCCTCGGAGAAGATCATCTTACTCAGCAAATCAGGTCTTCTTTCCCTGGTCACTTTTACAGATTCTATCAACCGCCATTCAGCTATCCGGGCATGATCACCGGACAGAAGAACTTCAGGAACCTCATGCCCTTCAAAAATACGCGGCCGGGTATATTGAGGATATTTCAATCCTCCCCGGCTAAAGGTATCCTTTTCTGCAGAATCAGAACAGCCGAGAACTCCCGGCAACAAACGTGTTACAGAATCGATGATAACCATGGCAGCAAGTTCGCCGCCGGTAAGGATATAATCCCCGAGGGATATTTCCTCATCTATGAAATAGGCCCTGACCCTTTCATCAATTCCTTCATAGCGACCGCAGACAAGCACCAAGTGCTTTCTTGCCGCCAGCTCTTCAGCAACTTCCTGGGTATACGTTCTCCCCTGGGGTGACAACAGAACAACATGCCCTTTTTCTTCTCCGCCCCCTGTCTGCCTTATGGCTGCAGCAAGAGGCTCGGGTTTCATAACCATGCCCTCCCGACCGCCAAAGGGACGATCATCGGTCATGGATTGCCTGTCAACAGCAAAATCCCGGATATTTGTAATACTGACCTCAATGGTTTCGGCCTGTATTGCCCGACGAATAATTCCTTCCTGGAGAGGAGATTCCAGCAATTCTGGGAAAATAGTCAAGATACTGAAACGCATTATAAATCAAAAACTACTTTGTATTCCTGTTTATTTCGAGCAATCCCTCGGGCGGATCAATAACAATTTTGCCCTCCGCATCATTTACTTCGACAAGAAACTCTTCTTTCACAGGAATCATATATTCGTGGCCCCTTCCGGACACTACGAGAATATCGTGAGCACCTGTTGCCATCAGACTCACGACCTGGCCAAGATGGAAGCCCTTGTCGGTGTAAACATCCATCCCCTTATAGTCGTTCCAGTAGAATTCATCGTCCGCCAGCTCAGGCAACTGGTCCTCTGCAACCCAGACTTCACAGTTGACTAAATCTTCAGCATCATTTCGATTGCTGACTCCGGCAAGAATCAAAACCGCTGAACTACCCTGAACACGACTGCGGGAAAGCTTTATTTCCTGAGCACTTCCAGAAACAGTATCAACAAAAACCAGACTGCTGTATACCTCAAAACTTTCCGGATCGTCTGAATAGGAATATACTTTTATCTCACCCTTGATGCCATGAGGCTTGGTAACCTTTGCAACCAAAACGTGATGGGTCAGATCAAAATCCATCCTCGTCATAACAGGACTGTTTTATTCCAGAATTTCCAGCCGGGCCCTTTTATTGACTTTACCGGCCGCAGCAGTGAGAAGAGAACGAATAGCCCTGGCAGTCCGGCCCTGTTTCCCGATGACCTTCCCCAAGTCTTCCTTGGCAACACGAAGTTCTATAACAATGACATCATCCTGCTCAACTTCATCGACCACGACTGCATCAGCCTGGTCCACAAGTGAAGTTGCTATGAACCCAACCAGCTCTTTCATACCTTTCTCTCCAGCACGCCTCAAATACAGTCAAGACACCTTAAAGACTGTATTCCCGTTATTCTACTGATGAACGGGAAATAAGACTCTTAACAGTATCAGTAGGCGTTGCACCCTGGTCAAGCCAGTACTGCAGTTTTTCCTGATGAATTGTAATTCCGGCCGGCTCCAGCATAGGATCATATGTTCCTACTACCTCCAGAAATTTTCCATCTCTTGGTGCCTCTGAATTTGCCGCTATAATACGATAGAAGGGTTTTTTCTTTCTTCCCATTCTTGTTAAACGAATCTTTACTGCCATGATGTGTTTATTCCTCCTGATAGATGGATAAGTAATATATATCTCGTTACCAGGTGCCTTGCTCTCAAAAAATGAGAATTCAAGACACCCTGAAATCTAGCACTGCAAACACCCTTTGTTATCGCCGGGATAACCCTTTAGGACGTTTTCGCTTTGTTTTCCCTTTAAAGACCGTGCCTGGTCCGGCCTTACCCTGCATTTTCTTCATCATTTTCAGCATTTCACTGTAACTTTTAATCACCTTGTTCACATCCTGAACCTGGGTGCCGCTGCCTTTTGCAATTCGCTGTCTTCTGCTAGCATCAATAATCTGATACTTTCTTCGTTCCTGAGCTGTCATGGAACGAATTATTGCCTCAACTTTACCAAGCTCCTTCTCATCCGGCTTGGGTACATCCTTGAGCTGCTTCATTCGATTAAGCCCCGGAATCATGCCCATGATCTGTTCAAGGCTCCCCATTTTCTTAATCTGCTGTATCTGATCAAGAAAATCCTCCAGAGTAAAAGTTGACTTCTTGAGCTTTTGGGCAAGCTTATCAGCTTTTTTCTTATCAACAACCTCCTCAGCCTTCTCAATCAGGGTAAGAACATCTCCCATGCCGAGAATTCGGGAAGCCATACGATCGGGATGAAAAACTTCCAGCGCATCAAGACCTTCGCCGGTTCCAATAAATTTAATCGGCCGTCCTGCTACCCTGGCAATGGACAGCGCAGCACCACCCCGGGCGTCACCCTCCATCTTGGTGAGAATAACACCACTGATATTCAGGTCCTGATTAAACTTGTCGGCAACCGTAACTGCATCCTGGCCAGTCATGGCGTCGGCCACAAACAGTATCTCGGCCGGCTGGACGGCAGACTTGATATTGCCAAGCTCGCCCATCAGCTCTTCATCTACATGAAGACGACCCGCAGTATCTATAAGAAGAGTATCATAATCGCTATTCTGAGCGACAATAACTGCATTTTTACAGATCGTCACCGGGTCCTGTTCCGTCTGTGACGGGTGAACAGGAACTCCTATTGACTCACCTAATATCTGGAGCTGTTCAATTGCCGCAGGACGATAGACATCTGCCGGCACAAGATAAGGACGACGACCCTGTTTCTTTAACAGCACGGCAAGTTTCGCGGAAGACGTTGTCTTGCCGGAACCCTGCAGACCGACCATCATGAGAACAGCCGGACTTTTCCCCTGCAGCTCAAGATATTTCGTTGACTCGCCAAGAAGAGATATCAGTTCTTCCTGGACAAGTTTAATAACCTGCTGCCCAGGAGACAGGCTGGAATGAACTTGCTGCCCCACTGCCTTCTCAGCAATAGTCGCAACAAAATCCTTTACAACCTTGAAGTTGACATCAGCTTCCAGAAGGGCCATACGCACTTCACGCAATGCATCCTGAATGTTTTTATCAGAAAGCTTGCCATGACCACGCAGGTCCTTGAAAACTTTATTTAATCTATCAGAAAGATTGTCAAACATCTCCTGCTTACTCTCTATATCTTCGGGCCAAAGGCATCTCTTCAGACAGACCAATTGACGCAGATTTTCAAAATTGAACAGGTAAAGTTAATTTAATAAAATTAAAATGTCAACTATTTGCTTCTTCTGCTCTTTTTTTCTCTTTCCTAGCTCCTAGCGAAGGGCTTCCAGGCAATGAGATAACGTTTGCGGGCTATCAACCTGAAAACAGGAGCATCCACTGTCTTTAGGCAAAATCTTCTTCATCAAACCGGTGAGCACTTTTTTAGGCCCAACTTCAATAAACTGAGTCACGCCGTTCTCACGCATCCGGGTGATAATATCGTACCATTTCACCATGGAAGCAATCTGCCGGCTCATAATATCTTTAATAACAGCAGGGTCTATTTCTCTTTTAGCCGTGACATTAAACAATATTGTCCCTGAAGGCTCGTTAAAGGGGATTTTTTCAAGAAACCTGCTAAAATCCTCCACAGCTCCAGCCATAAGCGGGCTGTGCATGGCCGCACTCACCGGCAGGGAAACAGCCCTTCCGCCTCTCTCCTCGGCAAGCGCTGCTGCCGCAGATACTGCGGCCTCCTCGCCGGAAATAACGACCTGCTGGGCTGAATTATGGTTAGCCACTACAACAATACCTTTATCGGAAGAAGACGACACAACATCCTCAACATCAGCCAGCTCAAGTTTCAATATGGCACTCATGGCGCCCGGGTTAGCCTTGCTTTCCCTGCACATAAGACGACCGCGCTCTGTCACAAGGGTAATAGCCTCCTCCGGCATCAAGACACCGGAGGCCACCAGGGCTGAATACTCGCCCAGGCTGTGGCCGGCAAAATAGGCAGCATCGACACCAGCCTTTTTTAAGGCCTGCCAGCAGATAATATTCATAACCGTCATGGCCGGCTGGAGATGTGCCGTTCGCGTTAATTCATCCATGGGACCGTCTATGGACAATTCCTGCAAAAGAAAACCGCTCCGCTCCTCCGCCATTTCCATTAACTGCCTGGCATCACTGTCTGAATCAAGAAATTCCTGCCCCATACCTATAAACTGCGACCCCTGACCGGGAAAAAGCAATGCTGTACGAGATGCGTCCATTTTTTTATCCGAAAAATTTATGGTTTATAAGATAGTTGGAAGTTTTAAGTTTTAAGTTTTAAGTTGGTGGATGTAACTTATTCATTTTTTCTGCTTGATTTTAACTTTCATGCTCGAAGTCTGCGCTTATCTCGTTGTTCCCGCCAGCGGGTATGGTGATTTATATGACAATAGGCAGACCTCCAACTTACCTGGTGTGGCTACCGCCTTCTTCTGGCTCAGGATAAACAAAACCAGCGAGCAAAAACAGTCCTACGCCAACGACAATGGCTGAATCCGCCACATTAAAAGCCGGCCAGTGGTAACGCCCGATATAAAAATCAAGAAAATCAACCACCGCGCCAAATCTGACCCGATCTATCAAATTTCCTATTGCCCCACCAGCAATACTGGCAAGGGCATAGGCATACAGGCTTCCCTTGTCCCGGTACTGTCTAAAAAGAAAAACAATAGCCACAAGGGCGACCAATGCAATTATGCCAAAAAACCATGGCCGCCAGCCACTTTCATTGCCAGCCAGGAAACCAAAGGCCGCCCCGGTATTCCGAATACTGGTAAGGTTAAAGAAACCTGGTATGATTATTCGGGTTTCATACAGGGAAAACTGCGCCAGAATCCACCATTTTGTCAACTGATCCGCAACAATTACTGCTGCTGCGACAAAAATCAGGACAGAGTACGAATCAGGCTTTCTCATCCCTGCTTTTCAATCTGCGACATTACTGCTGAACATCTTTGACATATCTGCGGGTGACCCAAATCCTGCCCAACCGTATCACTGCGCATCCAGCAGCGCTCGCATTTAGGACTTGCGGCCGCCTTAACACTGATAGACATCTCCGGATACAATTCACTGGCAACAGCATCCGCACCTGCATTATCCATATTCCGCAGTGAAGAGACAATGCAGATCATCGTCAGTGTCTCCCACTTGTCAGCCAGAAAATCCTGCAGTTCACCGGATACAGTCACACCAACTTCAGCCTCTAGAGAATGACCGATAATTTTTTCCCTGCGGGCACCTTCCAACACCTTGGTTATTTCAGTTCTGACTCCCTGAAGTTTTCCCCATGTAGTATTTAATTTTTCATCTAAATACTCATCTTTTAAGGATGGGAATCGAGCCACAAAGATATTTTCCTCCCTGCGGGAGTCTGCAGGCAAAAATGGCCATGCCTCTGCAGCGGTAAATGAAAGCACCGGACTCATGAGACGCAGGAGACCGTCAAGAATTTCATACAATACGGTCTGGGAAGCTCTCCTCTCAGGAGACACCGCGTATTCCGTATATAATCTGTCCTTGAGAATATCAAGATAAAAGGCACTCATGGTGACATTGCAGAAATAAGGGACTATCTGAAATACCGTATGAAAATCAAAATCTTCATATGCTTTGATAATTTTACGTTTTAACACCTCAAACTGCGACAGAGCCCAACGATCAAGCTCCCCCATCTCACTGTATGCAATGGAGTCTCTGGCCGGATCAAAATCACTTAAATTACCGAGTATATAGCGAGTAGTATTCCTGATTTTCCGATAGGCATCGGAAAGACGATTCAGAATCTCATCAGAAATCTTAATATCATCACGATAATCTTCCGACGAAACCCAGAGCCGCAGAATCTCAGCGCCATATTTTTTAATAATTTCCTCCGGCGCAATGACATTCCCTATACTTTTCGACATCTTTTTCCCACGGGCATCAACAACAAAGCCATGGGTCAATACACCTTTATATGGTGGAATCCCTCGGGTCCCTATGGACGCCAGCAGAGAGCTCTGAAACCAGCCACGATGCTGATCACTTCCTTCCAGGTAAAGATCGGCAGGCGTCTCCAGTCCACGCTCTTCTAAAACAGCGGCATAACTCACCCCTGAATCAAACCAGACATCGAGGATATCTTCCTCTTTTTCAAAATCAGTGGACCCGCAGCTCGAGCAGGTAGAGTCAGCCCCCAGAAATTCTTCCAGTTCATGGGAAAACCAGGCATCAGCCCCTTCCTTGAGGAATAATTCGTCGATTTTTGCATTAATTGCGTCATTATTCTGAATATAACCGCACTTGGAACACATAATGGCCGTAATGGGAACTCCCCAGGCGCGCTGCCGGGACAGACACCAGTCAGGCCGCCCCTCAACCATTCCATATATCCGGTCCATACCCCATCCCGGAGTCCAGGATACAGTTTTAATAGCATCAAGAGCTTTACTGCGCAGCTCATTCTTATCCATGGAAATAAACCACTGCTCCGTGGCCCGGAAAATGACCGGTTTCTTGCATCGCCAGCAGTGGGGATAACTATGGGAAAGATGGCCCATTCCAAGAAGTGCGCCGCTCTTTTTCATGTCCTCGCATATGACAGGATTTGCCTCTGTGATATGCATTCCCTCATACTGACCACCATCCTCGGTAAATCGCCCATGATTATCCACAGGCGAAAGTACCGGCAGGTCATAACGAAGTCCGGTCAGATAATCCTCCCGCCCATGGCCGGGTGCTGTATGGACACAGCCGGTACCGCTTTCAAGGGTAACGTAATCGGCAAGAACGATCAGGGATTCACGCTCAATAAATGGATGCCTGCATTTTCTGCCTTCCAGCAGTGCAGCGGAAAATGTGGTGAGAGTCTTATATTCACTCACATGGCAGGCTTCAAGAGCCTTTTCAATCAGTCCTTCCGCGAGAATGAGCACCTCTCCTTCTACCTCGACGGCAGCGTAGGTAAAATCAGGATGAAGGGCCACTGCAAGATTGGCTGGAAGCGTCCATGGAGTTGTCGTCCAAATAACCGCTGCCACTTTTTTCCCTTTGAGTTCCGGGATACTATCACCCAGATCATCAATCACAGGAAATTTTACAAAAATAGAGGCTGACGAATGATCATCATATTCCACCTCGGCCTCGGCCAATGCAGTAACACATGATGAACACCAGTAGACAGGCTTCTTGCTCCGGGTCACTGAGCCGTTTGACAGAAAGCGATTAAACTCCCGGGCAATTGATGCTTCATATTTATTATTGATGGTAAGATAGGGATCGTCCCAGGCACCCAGCACCCCGAGCCTTTTAAACTCTTCCTTCTGGATTTTTATCCATTTCCCTGCATATTGACGACAGGCATTTCGAAAAGAAAGCTTGGGGATAGTCTTTTTCTTCGCCCCCAGTTCCTTGTCAACGTTATGCTCTATTGGTAAACCATGACAATCCCAGCCGGGAATATAGGGACAGTGGAAACCGGCCATGCGTTTTGATTTAAGGATAATATCCTTCAGAACCTTGTTGAACGCTGTTCCCAGATGAATATGACCGTTTGCATACGGAGGGCCATCATGAAGAAGGTAGAGAGGTCGACCTTCTGTCTCTTTCTGCACCTTGGCATACAACCCCTCTTTTTCCCAGGCACTCAGCATCTGAGGCTCTTTCTGGGAAAGATTTGCCTTCATTTTAAAACTTGTTTGAGGAAGATTAAGCGTCTCTTTATAGTCCACAGCTCACTCCAGATCTGTCGTTTATTTTTGGTATGTATCTCTGTTCGCCGAAGCTACTGACTTTCAGGACCCTCAGCTCCGTAATCGTTTACCAGTGCGCAAGATTCGCGCAAGCAGGATGGCGAATCTATAGCCTGTCTATGTGAGCCAACCTGATCGTGCGAAGATGGGGTGCTGGTGAACGATTACAGATATACTAATGAGAGCGCTACAATACCAAGTTAGCCCTAACTTGCAAGTGAAAATGAAGCCAATCGCCTGTCAGCCGAGTTATTCTGCTCCCTGTATTGACAGCATTATGGGGAGACAATATAGTGTTGTCAACATTGACAAACCACTTAAGGAGAAAAAGTAATGACACCAAAAGTAATCGCCATGGCAGGAAAAGGTGGAACAGGAAAGACCACCACATCCGCCCTCTTGATAAAATATCTTCTCGAAAGGAAAATGACGCCGATCCTCGCCGTTGATGCCGACTCCAACGCAAACCTCAATGAACTGCTGGAACTCAATGTCGATATGACCATCGGTGAAATTCGCAAGGATCTCAAAGGGGACATGCCTTCGGGAATGACCAGGGATCAGTTCATGAACATGAAAATCCAGCAGGCAATTATTGAAGAAAGCGGTTTTGATCTTCTGGTCATGGGACAGCCTGACGGACCGGGATGCTATTGTTCAGCCAATCAATACCTTGCCATGACCATGGAACATCTGGCAGGGAATTACCAATACATCCTGGTAGATAATGAGGCCGGAATGGAGCACCTGAGCAGAATGAACCTGCGGTCTATTGACTACCTATTGATAGTCTCTGATCCGTCAGCCCGTGGGATTCTCACGGCGCGCCGAATTGCTGAAATAACGGAGCCGCTGGGTTTGGAGGTTAAAAGCAAGCACCTTATCGTCAACCGGGCACCGGAACCAATGACACCGGAACTTGAAGCCAAGATCAATGAAGCGGTCAAAGAAAGTGATCTCCCCCTGGGGGGCATCTTCCCGGCAAGCAATGAGCTGGTGCACCAGGAAATAACCGGCACATCATACCTGCAACTAGGCAGTGATGTACCGGTTGTCAAAACAGCTTTTGCCGCTTTTGATAAAATATTTGCATAACAGCAAACAGTCTTAAAACCACGAAGTTCACGAAGAGCCATTTTTATATTTTCAACACAACAACTTCGTGTCCTTCGTGCTCTTCGTGGTTCTTTCTAATTTTCAACTGCTAAATCTTACCTCTTGATATTGATCAGATCGTTCAGCATCTCATCGGTTGTGGTGATGATCTTTGAGTTGGCCTGAAAGGCTCTCTGTACGGTAATCAGCTTCACAAACTCCGTTCCCAGGTCGACATTTGACTGTTCCAGGGCATTAGGAGCAATAGTTCCCAAGCCATTTGTCCCGGGGACCCCGCTCACTGGGGCGCCTGAGTCTGTTGTCTCCCTGTATACATTGCCGCCCTGCTTATGCAGTCCTGCGAGACTGGCAAAGTTTGCAAGAGCAACCTGGGCTTTCTTCAACACCTGACCATTTGAGTAATTACCGGTAATTACACCTTCCGTGTCAACAGAAACTGACTGCAGGAATCCGGAAGCAAAGCCGTTTTGATCCTGAAAAATAGTCGTTGAGCTATTGGCATATTGCGTGCTGGACAAAGCCTCTGGAGAAAAGGAAGAACTGATCACATCTCCCTGCTGACTGCCATCCTCACCGCTGATATTAGGACTAAGAGTAAGGAACCCCGAGCCTGCACTTGGAGTAAAAGGTGCTGGAACTCCTGCATCATCCCAAGGATTTGCGCCACTGCTTACCAGAGAGGATATTGCCAGCTGACTCTGATAACCTGTGGTCGCCGCCTCATCAGCTATCCTGTCAGTAAGGACAAGACGACCGGCAAAATCTATCTCCGCATCACATTCAAATGTATCCTCCAGCCACATAAGCAAATCCGATACTGTGCCGGTATTTGTTGATGTTACTGTTGTGCTAACGGTAAACACATTTTCACCCGCGGGCAAAAAAGGCGGAACATTAACAATGGCACCATCCCCTTTCGCTCCAACAAAGGTAAAGGTGGTTCCATCAGCAATAGCTACACCTGACGCATCAAAAACATTTGTCCAGGACGTATTGGCGGTAACAACAGGAACGGACCCTCCAGCACTTAACCCCTGCCCCTGAGATAAAATTTTCAATTTTGGCGTGGTGATATTAAGAACAGTATCACCATTGGTCCCAGTAGCACCAAACGGGTTTGCCAGATCATGGGTGCCAAAAAAAGGCTGATCTATCGTTCCATCAACTATTACTGATGTTACATGCATTCCACTGTTTCCAGCAATGAGGTCAGTCATTTTTAACCGGCCAGATGCATCAATACTTGCCGAACACCCAAAATCATTTTCCAACTGGTTTAAAAAAACCTGGACCTTTTCATCACTGTTAACCTGGTATGTTGACGCGACACGTGTTCCGTCATGGGCAAATCCTGAGATTGTAATAGTATCGCCTGAGGTCGAATCACCGGAAAGCTGCAAGCCACTCTGGTCATAAACATCGCGCCAATAAGTTTCTGCTGTTATATAATTGGCCCCAGCTCCATCACTGTCCAGGGCTCCAAGCTCACTGACAATTACCTGGCGAATATCTGTTACCGAACCATTATACTGCGCACCAAGACTTAGTCGTATCTGCTGATTAACGTCAGCTCCTGTGAAGTTAGCGTCAAAGCTGTAGTAAGACTCTGTATTTTCAAGAATAACCCTATTTTCGGACCTGGCCGGATTCACTTCTCCATCCGGTGGCACATCATACGCAGTAATTGCACTTATATTACCAGAAGTATCAAACTGGATTATGCCATACAAGAGCGCTCCTGCCCCTGCATGCTCTTCATAATTATAGGTTGTGTCCGGGGCATAGATCTGCTGCTCAACGGCAGAGAGTGTTCTCATATCTTCCGAAGGATCGCATGTTACGAGAAACTCCCATTGGTTATCCTGAGTAGTTCGGTCGAAATAAATGGCAATATCATGACTGGCACCTTTGGCATCATATACTTTAATCGAACTGGTATATTCATAAAGCTGGGGATTAATGGGAGCTGTTGGATTCACAGCTGCAGCATTTGTTCCATTCCACGACTCAAACAACCGAACTTCAACCGATTCATTGTCCTCCCGGGAGTCAAGATTGGCAATTACTTCGACATCAAGTGTTTCAACAGGCGGTGTTGTCGTGTCAAGTCGAAGGTCGCCAATGGTACCAGCCCGCTCCTCAGTCTGCTGATCAATAGCCCAGCCCTGAACAAAATGTCCTGTAGGGTTGACAAGAAAACCTTCCTGGTCAAACCGAAACTCACCAGCTCGTGTATACATATCAGACTCGGCACTTCCGGCTGCACGAAGCATGAAAAATCCTTGGCCACCGATCGCCATATCCGTTGGCGTTGAAGATGTCTCAAAAGAACCCTGGGCGAAAAGGCCATCTACCGTGCTCATTGTCACACCACGACCTACCTGAGCAGAGCCCGATGCTGTTGAAATAGACTGGGCCAGAACGTCCTGAAATGTTGTCCGGCTTGCCTTGAATGACAACGTGTTTGTATTGGCCACATTATCCCCGAGAACTGCCATTGCATCTCCCATTGTGCTGAGACCGCTGATACTTGAATAAAGTGAACTGGAAATAGCCATCTATTTTCCTCCCTTGAATTAAAACTCAGAATGTATAATGAGCGTTTTCGTTTTTTCTAATCTTGATAAACTCGTAAAAAAAGCCATTGCACTGCCAGTGCTGCCTCATAGAAACTAATTAACGCCAACAACTGCGCCGACATCTGTACTTATATAATTATCCATGACAAGTCGTGCTTTGCCGCTGTTAAAATCAAGCCCTGTCACCTTGCCAACCGTCTGATACTCAACACCAATCTCCTGACCTGATATGTCATAAGCTTTCACCACATAGCCATATGCTCCGTCAGCAACATCTTCACCAAGAGAATCCTGACCATCCCAATCGAGGGTATACGTATCTGCCGACATTGATCCTAAATCCAGGGTGCGGACAAGATGCTGGCCGGAATCATAAATATCAACGACACAAGTATCTGCATTGTCCTCAAGGGTAAATTCACCAATTCCATGTTCCTCGCCATTAACCCCTATCTCATTGCCCAATATTCGGACATCCTTATCCAATAAGGTGAGAAGCTGCAGATTGTTCTGTGAAGTCTGGTAATCCAGCAGTGCTTCCATATTGTCAGCCATCTTCATAGTGGCTTCCATATTACTGAACTGGGCAAGCTGTGAAGCCATTTCATAACTGTCCATTGGTTTCATCGGGTCCTGGTACTGAAGCTGAGTAATAAACAGGGTCATAAAATCCTGCCTATCAAGTTCGCTTTTCCCCACCGGCTCATACAAAGACGTTTCCTGAACCATCGGAATTGAAGTACTTACATTAGATACGGCCATTTCTTTATCCTCGTGAATGAATATCTTTAATAATTATCGAAAAGTTCTATTCTGCAGGAGCACAATTAGACGAACAGGTTTAATGCGCCCTCTCTGCCACCATTCTCGTGCATATTACCCCGTAGATAGTATACATCATCCGACAGTTCACCCGAGGCTTCCCCTTGGTGCCTCATTGTGCTGCCGGACATCATAAAACGACGCCATTCATTATCGAAATCATCTTGCTGACCAACAGACACATTGCACTCACCAAGTGAAAACCCCTTCTGCTCCATATTTTGCCGAAATTGCTCCATATTACTTTCCAGCATTTCCTTAACCCTGCTGTTTTCCATATTAAAAGTGATTGATATCTGATCATCTTTAACAATCATATCGACCTTCACTTCACCAAGTTCCTGGGGATACAGCCGCAACACCAGATGATGCTCCTGATTTCGAATGCCATGCATAACAGCCGCTGAAATCTGCTGGGACACTTGAAGTTGAAGCTGCTGCGGGGTCCGGGGAATTGTATGACTCTCCTGGGCGCTGGCTATTTCCAGAGTGCCTGGAAGAACATCGGACGCCAGGGGAAACGTACTGAAAGCAGTGCCTGCATCATTTCGCGAAGGAATCGGGTTCTGCCTATTGGTGAGACTTTCAAATGAAGATCTTGAAAAATACTCAGCAACGGAAATTGTTTTCCCTTCAAACAGCAACGGCTGCATAGCCTGCAGCTCTTCGTCAATTCCCCTGTTCTCAGCAAACATCTCGTCATTGAATCTTTTCGAAGAAACATTGAATGGAACAGTCTGGCCGATTGGATAAAAATGGTCGTCCAAGGATTTATTGACATAAAAATCCTCAACAACTGATTCAACCTGTCCTGCCGTCATCGCCCTCTGAAACACAGGTTGATCTTCTTCAATACCCGTACTTCCCTCAAGAATCATCTCCTCGGTAAACCTTTTCCCGGCAAGTTCGACAGCATCCTGCATTTCACGGAATACAGCAGTGAGAGATTGCTGTATGACCGGAGTCCAGCCAACACTTTCGTCACTGAATTTTGTCTGGGAAAGAACCTGCTCCAGTTCTTTCAGGAAAGCAGTAAACTGAGGTTGTGGTCTATTCTGGCTGACATCTGTTATAGCCTTGGCCAGCATATCCTGAAGTCTTTCGAAGGAAAGATCGAAACCCTTCCTGTCTTCACCAAAAATATTTTCCAGGTATCTTTCCGGAAATAGTGCTGTTTGCAAACTTTGGCGTACTCCGGCCTGAGCCAGAATATTTTGCAGCTGTTCTAATTCCCAGTCCGTGAGTTGAATATTTTCCAGTTCACCACCCGGAGTTATCTGCTGTAACCCCTCAAGAAGCAAAATCAGATCTAGCTTTCCTTCACTTTTTACTGCATGCTGAGTTATTTCCGCCAACTCCTCAGAATTGAAACCCATTTTAGCGAGCAACGTTTCAAGGAGAGGCAATTCCGTTTCCGGAACGGTTATCTCGGGGACATCCTGCATAGTAGTAAAGTGCTGCTCTAAAACACCTAAAAACTCAGGCAGATTCAGCTCTCCTCCCTGCGCGGCCATTTGCTGCTGAAGAAGAGACATTTCGGATTCCGCCATACCAGCTGCAGCAGCCAATTTATGAAGAGCTGAAGGATCCGGAAGCACAGCTACCCACTCCCCCGGAGCGATATCCTTCTGAGTTGCCGTCTTCTGCAAATCATCCATAAATTGCCCCAACACATTTGCCACTGATTGCCGGGAAATTTCAGGTCCTTGTTGAATCTGCTGCTCAGGATTGACTATTATGGATGGAATTAAAAAAGAGAATACATCTTTTGCTTTCTCAACATGATCCTCTTGGCCCACAAGATTACGTGCAACATCATCAGAATCAGATTTTTTCGAGGTCTGCACTCCAAACGTATCTTTTCCTTGAATCCTTTTCTGCTCAAGCTGTCGATCAAAGTGGTCAGCGAAAGTTACATCATGCAGATTTTGCCGACGTGAAGAATCAAAATCTATATCGGGTGTTACTCTCTGGATGACCGGATGAATCATGGGTGTCACGGATCTTTCTCCCTGTTGGAAATATAAAAACTGTTCTGCTCATATTTTACGCAAGAGCATATCAGTTCTATTAGCAATCAAAATGCCAACACTCTTCAAAAAAAAACCAATCAGGATTTAAAAACAAAATAGTCGCAACATTAGACAGTTAAACAAATTTTCTTATGATAATATTGTTCACAACAAGAGAAGCATACGGGGAAAAATCAGGATAAAAAGATTCTGGCAGGCAAGATTTTCCTTGTTCGATTCAGAAAAGAAATATCTTGCTCAGAAAATTTACTATTGGGGAAGCATAAAACTGTT
>JACNJZ010000157.1 GCA_014382295.1 Candidatus Desulfobia pelagia
GCTGATGGAGGATCCGAAGGCGGTGGAACTGAGAAGAAAGATGACGATGATGTGGTTGATGCTGATTATGAAGAAGTAAAGTAATCTCATCACAGCATACCAGCTGTTTTTCAAAAAAAGGGGACGATATCGTCCCCTTTTTTTATTGTTCGCACACCTGGAACATGGTATTCCTCGCTCATAGCTCAATAACGCCCATTCCAGCGAGCGGGCACAACGAAGCAAGAAAGTCTCATTTTGCATCAGAAAAAATGAATGAGTCACATCCGCCAACTTAAAACTTAATACTTTTAACTTAAAACTTTCAAACAAACTCAACAATGCGAATTCTCTCAGGTATACAGCCTTCCGGCAAGCTGCATATAGGTAATTATTTCGGCATGATGAAGCCAATGATATCCAACATGGATCGCGGCGAACTTTATGCCTTTATTGTCAATCTTCATGCCATGACCTCGGTTCATGATAAAGAGGCATTGGCGCGTGAAACTCTAGAGGCGGCAGCAGATTTTCTTGCTCTTGGCCTGGAGCCGGAGCGATGTGTTTTCTGGGTGCAGTCTGATGTTCCCGAAGTTACGGAGCTTACCTGGATCCTCTCTACACTGACGCCCATGGGATTACTGGAGCGTTGCCATTCCTATAAAGATAAGGTTGCCAAGGGCGTTACCGCCAGTCATGGACTTTTTTCCTATCCTGTCCTCATGGCGGCTGATATTCTTCTTTACCAGTCAGAACTGGTTCCGGTCGGAAAGGATCAGAAGCAGCATATTGAGGTGGCAAGGGACATCGCCATTAAATTTAATAATACATTTGGTGATACGTTTGTTTTGCCTGAGTCTGAAATTGACACCAATGTGGCAACAGTTCCAGGGGTTGATGGCCAGAAAATGTCTAAGTCCTACGGCAATACCATCGGGATATTCCTCGATGAAAAAGCGTTGAAAAAAAGTGTGATGTCCATCGTCACTGACTCTGCTCCTGTTGAGCAGTCCAAAGATCCAGAGAAGTGCAATCTGTATAATATTTTCAAGCTCTTTGCCCCCGAAGCCCGCATGAAAGAAGTCCATGATCTCTATGTGAATGGCGGAGCGGCTTACGGGTATTTGAAGTTGGAACTGGTTGATATCCTCTGGGAGTATTTTCGTGAAGCCCGGGAAAAGCGTTCTCAGCTTATCCAGGATAAGGGGTATTTAAAGTATGTCCTTGCCGAAGGAGCCGTTAAGGCCAGGGAGAAAGCGGCAGGGACCCTTGATATGGTGCGGGAGAGAGTCGGGCTGAAATATTAGAAATACAATTTTGACATTTTCCTGATTTTTCACGAGTACATTAATTTTGAAAGATTCTTGAGGCGCAGCTTTCCCGGCTGCGCCTTTTTTATTGGCGTTTGAGACGCGGGAGCATGTTGTGTTGTGACAATAAAATGACACTTTTTCTGTTCCGGCCTTTTATTCACGACCTCCTGGGAAAGGAAAAAAATGCAGTGCTGGGAAAAAAATACACAGGAGGAAGAGGTCCCAATCGCCTGATTTCGTAAAGAAAAGGTAGACTTCGTGTTCCTTGGAAACGTTGAATAGGAGGGATGCAGGCATGTAAGACATGCAGAGGATACTGTCTGTGGCATGGAAATAGCAAATACACTGAGCAAAAGTAAAATTTCTTTATGTGATAAGGAGAAAATAAGATGACTGGTCTCGTCTCTTTTGCCCAGAAAAATAAAGGCGACAGTGCAAATAGTTCTGAAGAAATGTCCATGTTGATGGCTGAACTGGACCGCTTCCGAAAAAAGAATGCCCGCCTGCTTTACCTCAATGAACTCCATGCCCGTCTTGCGGCGTCAATTGACCTCTCTTCCATGATTGAAGGGTTTTCAGTATGGCTCATGCCCCGGGTGGAGCATGATCTTGTCGCTTATAATAATCCGGATAAGGAGCGGCAATATATTTACTGTTCCTGTCATGGCCCTGATCGTGAAAAGGTGGTCACTGTCGCTGAAAAAATATTCCAGCTGCAGCCGCATAAAATTTCTGAGAAATGGTCTGATGATGGATATTATGTGCAGAACTGGCACCTGGGCGCCATGGAAGAGAGCGGCCTTCTTCTTGTTTTTAGAAATGATAGGGTCTTGACCGATGTGGAGAGCAAATTGATTGCCGATGCTCTCGATGTTTTAAAGGAACCTCTGCAGCGGGCTTTGGATTATGAAGACCTTTTTGTAGCTGCGCGAAAAGATCCCCTGACAGGGCTTGACAACAGGCGCGTTTTTGATGAGCGTATTGGCTCAATGCTTGATAATGCCAGGAGGCATGGGTCCCCTTTAAGTATTATCAGTATGGATCTTGACAGGTTCAAGCAGGTGAATGACAATCTTGGCCATGCCGTGGGTGATTCCGTTTTACAGAGAGTGGCCCAGACATTTGCCTCCCATGTTCGCAGCGGTGATCTCCTCGTGCGGATGGGAGGTGATGAATTTTTACTTGTTCTTCCAAATACCGACCATAATGCGGCCAAAAGGCTCGGTGAACGGCTTCGTGCTTCGGTAAGTGATCTGGGTATCTATTCAGGTCCAAGCTGTAAACTGGGAGTCAGTATAGGGGGATGCCAGTGGTCACCGGATATGGGTAAGGAGGCCTGGCTTAAAGAGGTCGATACCCTTCTGTACCAGGCAAAAGAGCATGGAAGAAACATGGTCTGGATGTAACGGATATCAAAAAAATATCACCATGAAGAAAAGGTGATTTTCAAAGGATGTATCTCCTGATTGAGAGGCATCCTTTTTTTTCGTCAATTTTTTGACAATATTTTCGTCTCAACAGGGTTGGTCTCTTGACAAGCTGTTTCCTCGTGCTTAAAAATTTCTATAACAACACCTCAGAATTTCTTTTCTTCAGTTTTTTCTCATACCTCTAAATGAATATACGTCTGGGTGCCGCCACCCCAGGCTTATTGAACACTTTCAGAAAATAGAGCCAATTTTTTCGAAGATTTTTTGCCTGTCGATACCAGGAAGGCAAAAGAGTTAAGGAGACTCAAATGCAATTTGACAAATTTACAGTGAAATCCCAGGAGGCTATTCAGCAGGCCCAAGCGCTGGCTGAAAAGAACTCCAATCAGGAGATAGTTCCGGAGCATCTTCTTCAGGTTCTTCTCGGTCAGGTGGACGGAGTCGTCATACCTGTCCTGCAGAAAATAGGAGTAGATCCGGCTGCGCTCAGCAGTGAAACAGGGAGCATCCTGTCTCAGCTTCCCAAAGTCAGCGGCAGTGGGTTTGGCCAGGTATATGCCTCTCCCCGCCTGAAAAAGATTCTTGATCAGGCGTTTCAGGAGGCTGGCAGTATGCGGGATGAGTATGTCAGCCAGGAACATCTTTTTCTGGCCCTCTTGGGTGAAAGTGGATCCAAGGGAGCAGGTGTGTTGAAGGCAAAGGGTGTGAGCAAGGATCAGTTCCTGAAATCCCTTGCCGATATTCGCGGTAGTCAGCGCGTCACCGATCAAAATCCAGAGGAGAAATATCAGGCCCTGGAAAAGTATGCACGAAATCTGACCGATTTGGCCAAGCAGGGCAAGCTGGATCCTGTAATTGGCCGGGATGACGAAGTCCGACGTGTTATCCAGGTGCTCAGTCGACGTACTAAGAATAACCCTGTACTCATAGGTGAGCCTGGAGTTGGTAAGACGGCTATTGTTGAAGGACTTGCCCAGAGAATTATTTCTGGTGATATCCCAGAGACCCTGCATGGCAAGCAGGTGGTCTCCCTTGATATGGGGGCGCTGATTGCCGGTGCCAAATACAGGGGAGAATTCGAGGACCGTCTGAAGGCTGTATTAAAAGAGGTGGAAAAGCGCCAGGGAGAGATTATTCTTTTTATTGATGAAATCCACACACTGGTGGGCGCAGGAGCTGCTGAAGGTGCAATGGATGCCTCCAATATGCTCAAGCCCGCCCTTGCCCGAGGTGAACTGCACTGTGTAGGCGCGACCACATTAAAGGAATATCGAACCATAGAAAAAGATGCGGCTCTCGAGCGTCGGTTCCAGCAGGTCCTGGTCCAGGAGCCTTCTATAGAAGATGCCATTGCCATTCTGAGGGGAATTAAGGAAAAGTACGAAGTGCATCATGGTGTGCGTATTAAAGATACGGCCACCGTAGCGGCAGTTGTCCTGTCAAAGCGATACATAAGTGATCGTTTCCTGCCGGATAAGGCTATCGATCTCATCGATGAGGCCGCTTCAAAGCTTCGTATTGAGATTGACAGTATGCCTACTGAAATAGATGAAGTGGATCGACATCGGATTAAACTGGAGATTGAGCGGCAAGCCCTGAAGAAGGAAAAGGATGCTGCTTCCAAAGAGCGGTTGAATACCATTGAGGCTAAATTGGCGGATATCAATGAGCAGCTGAGCAGTATGAAGGGACACTGGATGTTGGAAAAAGATATCATCCAGAAGATTCGAAAAATAAAGGAGAAGATTGATGAGGCAAGGGTTGCTGAGCAGCAGGCCGAGCGGGCAGGTGATCTCAGCAAAGTGGCAGAGATTCGATACGGCCGCATAGCTCAGTTGGAAAAGGATCTTGTCGCAGAAAATGCGCAATTGACTGATATTCAGAAAGACAGGCAGATGCTTAAAGAGGAAGTGTCTGAGGCTGATATCGCAGCAGTCGTCGCCAAATGGACAGGGATTCCGGTAGACAACCTTCTGGAAGGCGAAAAGGAAAAGCTGGTGCATGCGGAAGCTAAGCTTGCCGAACGGGTTGTGGGGCAGGAAGAGGCTATCTCTGCCGTTGCTAATGCCGTGCGCAGGGCACGGGCGGGGCTTCAGGACCCAAACCGTCCCCTGGGGTCATTCATATTTCTTGGACCAACCGGTGTTGGCAAGACAGAGCTTGCCCGCGCTCTGGCCGCTTTTCTCTTTGACAGTGAGCAGGCAATGATCCGCCTTGATATGTCAGAGTTCATGGAGAAACATTCTGTGGCGCGATTAATAGGTGCGCCTCCGGGCTATGTTGGCTATGAAGAGGGCGGTCATCTTACCGAGGCGGTGCGCCGGCGGCCATATTCCGTCATATTGTTTGACGAGATCGAAAAGGCGCATCCTGATGTGTTTAACATTCTTCTCCAGATTCTCGATGACGGCAGAATGACTGATGGCCATGGCAGGACTGTAGATTTTAAGAATACCATCCTGATTATGACTTCCAACCTGGGAAGCCAGCTTATTATGGAGCTGGGCGAAGAGAATCGCGAGGAGATGAAGCGACGGGTCGAGGATATTATGCATCAGCAGTTTCGGCCGGAATTTTTAAATCGAATCGATGAAATTATCACCTTCCATGGTCTTTCCAAGGATGATTTGAGCCGAATTGTCGATATTCAGTTCAAACATCTTGAAGCACGCCTCGCAGATCAGAAATTTGAAGTTGAATTAACTGATGCGGCCAGGGATTTCATTATCACTGCTGGTTATGATCCTGCCTTTGGTGCACGCCCCCTGAAACGGGCAATTCAACGTCATATCCAGAATGGACTTGCCATGGAAATCCTCGATGGAACATTCGTCCCGGGAGATCGGATCCGGGTTGATGTGGATGCGGATAAATATCGCCTGCAGTTTAACAAGGCTGGAGTTTGTTGATGTGCTGTTTGGTATTTAAATTTTTTCAGGTGTGGAATTACAGTTGGCCTGACTAGGCAACAGTTTTTGCCAGGTTCCTATTCAATTATTTATAATTAAAGAATATCCCAATTTTGTTCAATATCTAGAATTAAACTGTTGTCGATGATAATATCTCCGTCCATTATATAAAACCAGATTTGGCTGGTGGCTGAGTTGATGAAAAGGATATCCGCCTTTCCATCACCATTAAAGTCATTGGTGTTTGCAATAGCCCACTCTAATTCAAGCGAATCAATGAGCTTCTCCTTGATGATAGCACTACCATTCATTTCATAAAGCCAGATGTTTCCGGTGGTATAGTTCCTGGAAAGGATATCCGCACTTCCGTCACCATTAAAGTCATCAGTGCTTGCAATAACCGAAGAGGGATCAAGAGAAAGAATGGGGTTCTGATTGATGATCAGACTGCCATTCATTTCATAAAGCCAGAGAATTCCGTTGGTGTAGTTTTTGAGGAGTATGTCTGCGTTACCATCACCATTAAAGTCATTAGTGCTAGTAATATCCCAACTGAGATCGGGAGAAGCAATTAGATTACTATGAATGATAACACTACCATTCATTTCATAAAGCCAGAGAATTCCGTTGGTGTAGTTTTTGAGGAGTATGTCTGCGTTACCATCACCATTAAAGTCATTAGTACTAGAAATATTCCAACTGAGATCAGGAGAAGCAATTAGATTACTATTGATGATAGCACTGCCATTCATCTCAAAGAGCCAGAGTATTCCAGTGTCAAAATTATAGAGGAGTATGTCTGCGTTACCATCACCATTAAAGTCATTAGTGCTTGCAATATTCCAGCTTAAATTAACACTTCCGACGTTATTGCTATTGATAATGGTGTTGCCATCCATTTCAAAAAGCCAAATCTGGCCAGTGCTAGAGTTATGGAAAAGAATATCAGCTTTTTTGTCACCGTTAAAATCATCAACTCCAACAACATCCCAAGTCAATATAGGGCCATCAATAGGAGCGTCAAAGATCTCAGTATTGCTATTTGTTTCGTAGAGTAGCATTTCTCCATTTTCTGAATTGCGGAGAAGAAGATCTGCAACGCTGTCTCCATTAAAATCATTTGAAATCGAGTTGATTGGTAGTGTTTCCCGTACGGTCCATTGAATTTCTTGGGAAAAATCACTCTCAAAGCCATCAGAGTCATATGCTGTGGCCGCAAAAAAGTAAGTGATTCCCTCAGTTAACCCGATAAGTGTTGAAAAGGTCATACCTTCAATTATTTCTGGAAGCCCAACGTCTGCCGCGGTGGAATACTGACCCGATGAAGTTCCAAAATAAATTCTATATCCAGCAAGGTTGGTTTCAGTATTAGGTGTCCAAGAGAAGGAAACAGAGGCAGCTTGTGAAAATGATGATGTTAATGAAATGATACTTATTGTTGCTATAAGAAGGAGGAGAAATTTACGTAAAGAAATATATTTCATGTTTATATTTGTAGAAGTTATAGTTGTACTATTTATAGTAGACAAATTGTTCCGTATATACTTGATATAGTGTGGTGGCGCAATAAAAAAAGAACCAGCCTGAAAGGCTTATCAATAGTCCCATTGAATATTTTGATTTCATGCTTAAGCAATCGATATGCCAACGTAGGCAAAGGAGCCAAATTTTTTGAGAGGCATATTCTCTTTTTTAATATCCTATGGTTTTATTTATTGTTATTTCAATATGTTGTGAAGATAATGCCTTTGGTGGATTATATAAAAATAGATGCAATTTTGGAAAGATTTTTTTAGTAATTATCTATGGCGGAGTGACGCTGCAGGACTTCCATATGGAAGAAGACAATGAATTTGCGCAAGGTGTCGCAATTGGGCTACAGTTTGTATAGGCTGACTTATGTCGGCAATGGTCATGAGTATTAGTAGGGGGTAAGCCGTTGTAAATAATTGTGTGTCGCAAAACAGCAACATTTGGGAATTGCATAAGGTT
>JACNJZ010000096.1 GCA_014382295.1 Candidatus Desulfobia pelagia
ACCGTATGCCCGGTGGTGTGAGAGGCAGCGGGGGTGACCCCGCCGCCTACTCGATACACCGCCCCACTAACTGTTAAATCTTTTAACAAAAACCACAAACTATTAAAAGATTTAATAGCCTTTTTTATTTCTTGCACCATACCCACCAGAACAACATCTTGCTATTTTTCTAATGATTACGACATATTATGATTTTATATATTAAAACCCCCTGCAAAATATACAATACGGCATACCAGTTGCAATATTACTAAAGCAAGAATAAAAACTGAGAGGGTTTAACATAATAAAAAACTAAAATTTAAAAGACAAACCACTCAACGGTATTTTATTCATTAAAAAAGGAGCGGATCTGCAAGATCCTGCTCCTTTTTTTTTATTTCAAGAAAGTGTTAACAAAAAATGATGCGTGATTTGATGTAAAAAAGGGAGGGTCTCTCCGTAAAATTTCTGCCACAGCAGGATGCCTTTTCACTTCCTGATCCAGAAATTTTCTGATTTCCTGCCGATTCCAGCCTCGAGGATGATCAAAATCTGTATACAATCCAAGATCTCCTTCATAGAAACTATTAAGCGCCATCATTCCAGCTTCTGGACTATTAATTGGCATATTAAAGACCGCAAGATTGAGAAAACCTATCTCATCCTTATGGCGGACAATAAATTCCAAAGTACGTCTGGCTTCATCAATTGATTCTGAAGGAGTCCCAAAAAGAATATACACATATGTTGCTATGCCGGCTTTTCGCAGAGCAATTAATGCCCTAGAGACCATTTCAAGACTGATACCCTTGCACATCTTATCCAATATATTCTGATCACCTGATTCCAATCCAAGTTTCAGCATCAGGCAGCCTGATTTTCGCAAATCACGGCAGAATTCTTCATCTTCAAGCTCCCTCCCCACCCGGGCAAACCCATACCAGTCTGCACCTGGTGGATTAGCCGCCATATAGCGCATTAAAGCGGGACTGATTGCATTATCCAGAAAATGAATCAATGCTGGATTATTTTGAGAACAAAGATGTTGAATCTCTGTCCCGACACGATCAGGAGAAATTGACATATAAGGATTGCCTTCTGCTTTTTCAGGGCAAAATGCACATTTATTCCAGTAACACCCTGAAGATGCAGCATAGGGAAGAATAAATCCAGGAGAAAGATATTGAGACAACTCCAGCCCCTCATAGCTAGGCGGACTATCTAATGAAAAATTTTCCACCCCATAAAGCCTCAGAAGTTTTTCCTCACCTGGCCCGGCTACCAGATGGTCAACAATATCCTCAAAAGGATTTTCCCAGTGGTCGTTCCTCATCCATGAAGTAATCAATCCACCTCCAGCAACAATCGGCAATTGGGGATATAACTTCTTAACATAGCCAATCATTGAAAATGCACTGGCAGCCTGACTCAGATAATTTATAGAAAATCCGATCATTTTTGGAGATTGGGTTTCTATAAGCGAAGCAAGACGAGATGAAAAATAAGGGTAATAAATATTTTTTTCAGGAACCGATGCACAACGAAGAAGATCCTTACTTATAAGTGGCGAAATTTCGGGATCCTGATAATTTACAAGACTAATGGATACACCATGGCTTTTGCCCACTGTATCTATGACACGATTTAAGTCAGCCGCAGCTCTTTTATAACGATCTAATGAGTCATACAGAGGGGCGGTTCTCATAACCTCAAGGTTTGCAGCAACATTTTTATACGCGCGTCGCCCCCAGGTATCTTCAGGGTTCTGAGGCTGATTCAACAAATAATAGAGACACTCCATATTCATATCCACCAGACTGCAGGCAATATTATTTTCTCGAAGAACACCCGCAAGTCGGGCTATCCCTGCAGGCGGCTCGCAAGGTTTGGCTACAGGTGGATAAATAAGAAGCATATGAAAATCATTCCTTACTGATTTGACTTAGAATAACAAACAGGAATATGGTATGGTTGCATCCTGTCAAAAAATACATAATGAAAGATCATGGAACGCAGAAAAAAAACGAGAATCCAAACCTCTTCACACTCACTTGCCTTCATTTCAGACAATGTCACCGGATATGCATATGCCTTCTCTGCTGCTATTCTGGATGTCAGCGAAGAAGGTGTGGGCTTTCTGTATATAAGTGACGAACAGTATGAGAATCGTCAATACTCAATGGAACTCATTGACGACATGATGCATATCAAAAATATCCCTATAGAATTGAGATACCATATTTCCTATAATGGCTATGGCCAGGCCGGCAACAAATGCGGCGCCACCTTTATGGAATTATCCGCCGACCAGAAAAAAAATCTACACATATTTATCGAGCGTCAGGTTGAGCACGAAACTGATAATAATGAATAAAGACAACATTCCGCTGATTCTATTAGCTCTCGCCCTTATAATGGCAGCCATAATAACATTTTTTCGAGGTGGCGAAAAAAGCCGCCACGGAATTGGCGCGAACACTTCCGAGAAATCTGTGGCCTGTAATTCACACAATTATTTAAATACCGCAACCGCCATCTCACCAGGCATGAACAATAAAGGATAAGCAACATCCTTCAATTTAAAGGCACCTTAAAACTTTGATACAGAAATGAGAACCAAAATGACAGAACATCACATTAAAGAAAAACTGACTACAACACACTTAAAAAACAGCGTACTTTTACTCCTGATAATAATCCTGCTCATGGGCTGCGGAAAAGACAACGAACCTGCCGTCACTCGGGCAGAGATAAACAAACCAGCGCCCGATTTCACCCTGGTAGACCTGCAGGGTAAAATCTGGCAACTTTCCAGCCTGCGGGGAAAAGTGGTCTTTATTAACTTCTGGGCCACATGGTGCCCGCCATGCTTGGAAGAAATGCCATCCATGCAGGCTCTTAATACAGCAATGGCCAATGCCCCTTTTCAAATGCTGACTATCCTTAACAATGACCAACCGGCATTTGCCCAGAATCTCGTTAACAAATTAAGCCTCACCTTCCCTGTTCTTATTGACCCTAATTCAGAAACCGGTACCCAATATGGACTTACGGGAGTCCCCGAGACCTTCATCATTGACCCAGAGGGAATACTTCGCGAAAAATTCCTGGGACCTCGGCCCTGGAATTCACAGGGAGCCATGGACATGCTTAACGCATACTTCCCCCATAATTAACATCATAAAAGAAGAGTTCCAGCAAGATAATACTCTGGAGGCAACAAGCCACCTTGCGACAAAAAAACTACGCGGTTTAGCCTCTTAAAGACTGAAGAACGACTTCCATATCAGGCCATAATGGAGCAGTGAAGGTAAGCTTTTCCCCTGAGACGGGGTGAGTTATAGAAAGGATTGAAGAATGAAGACACTGGCGATCTATTTCAAGAGAACCAGTGTTCTTTTTTCCATATAAGGAATCACCGGCAACAGGGCAGCCAATGGAAGCCATATGGACTCGAATCTGATGGGTCCTTCCGGTTTCCAGGCGAAGCCTTACAAAAGAATAGGAATCAAAAACCTCTTTCACTTCCCACAGGGTGACGGCATGCCTTCCGCCACTTTCCAAAACAGCCATTTTTTTTCTTTTTATCGGGTGTCGACCTATTGGAGACTCAATGCGACCTTCGGACGTTCTGGGAATACCTGCCAGAATGGCATGGTATATTTTCTTAACAGAGCGATTTTGAAATTGTTTTACAAGTCCATGATGTGCCATATCATTCTTGGCAGCCACCATAACACCGGATGTATCCTTATCAAGCCTGTGAACAATACCCGGTCTGAGTTCGCCGTTGATACCGGACAGATTGGTGCAGAGATGCAATAGCGCATGAACAAGAGTACCGGATTCATGACCGTTTGCAGGATGGACCACCAAGCCGGGCGGCTTTACAATAGAAATAAGATCATCATCTTCATAAAGAACCTGCAGCGGAATACTTTCCGGAGCAAGAGAGATCTCTTTAGGAGGAGGGACAGCAATAGACACCTGGTCATCGATCTGCAGCTGATAACCGCTCTTTTTCGCCTGGGTATTAACCAGAATATTACCAGAACGAATAAGTTTCTGTATTCTTGAACGGGTAAACGAATCGAATTCTTCGAGATCAGCTACAAAGAGGTCGAGACGCTTACCTTTATGCTGGGAAGAAATGTGACAGGAATGTTCCTGTTTAGGCGAAAACTTTGTCAATATCCTTTTCTACCTGCTCTTCTTTCATCTCATTTGCAAGTGCAATTTCGGTCATCAAAAGATTCTTTGCTGTATCCATCATCTTTCTTTCACCAAAAGAGAGATCCTTGTCTTCTCTGAGCAAATAGAGATCCCTGAGAACACCGGCAATTTCAAAGAGTGAGCCGCTCTTGATCTTTTCCATATATTTGCGGTAACGCTGGTTCCAGGGCCGAGCCTCTATTTCGATATCTCTTTCCTTCAAAATATCAAAAACTCTGCCTACCTGATCAGAAGCGATAATTCCACGCAATCCAACGGTGTTACAGCTTGCAGTGGGGACCATTACGGTCATATTGGAGTCAAGGATGTGCATTACATAAAAAGATTGTTCAAAACCTCCAACCTTTCTGCTTTCAATATTTTTTATTTCGCCTACACCATGAGCTGGATAGACTGCCATATCGCCTTTATTAAACACGTCATGCCCCCTTCAGGCCAAGACACAAAAAACATACCTATTATGTTTCATGTCCTGAGGACCTGTTATTCTAACTTTATTCTTCATGTGGCAGGCATTGTAACACATTTTTAAAATTCAAGCCCGTTCAATTTATGGATTGACGCTATGAAGCCTATTCATGGCCAGAACAACGCCCTTTGTCAGAATATGATTCAGGCTGTCATCTATCAGTTTATACTTTCCCTGTAACTGGTCAATTTCATCCGTGCTGAGTTTAGAAAGCACATAACGGTCAACTGGAATTGGGGTTTCAGGACGCCCGATACCAACCCTTATCCGTATAAAATCCTGTGACCCTAGATGACTGATAATCGATTTAATACCGTTATGGCCGCCGGGACCTCTATTAACTGTAATTTTAAGTTTGCCAAATGGCAAATCAATGTCGTCATGCACAACAATGATATTATCGGAAGACACTTTATAATATGAAGCAGCCCCGGATACAGAAAAACCACTTTTGTTCATATAGGTTTGAGGCTTCAAAAGAAGAACCTGTTCTCCAGAAAGTGTTGTTCTTGCATCCAGAGCCTGCCATTTTGACTGGGTAAATGACACTTTTAACAACTCGGCAAGATGATCGAGAAAAAGAAATCCGACATTAT
Organism: Candidatus Desulfobia pelagia; assembly: GCA_014382295.1. GTDB lineage: Bacteria > Desulfobacterota > Desulfobulbia > Desulfobulbales > SURF-16 > Desulfobia > Desulfobia pelagia. The sequence continues at coordinate 5,281 of JACNJZ010000096.1, forward strand.
GCCGGGTATTCTCATATTCACTTCCTGGATTTCCTAAACCAGCTATTAAAAACATAACTATCCTCAACAAACAAAAATGCCGAAAAAGGTCTCCCTTCTTCGGCATTAAAAAATCAATATGTTAAAAAAACTATTCTGCTGCGGGGGCTTCTTCTGATCCTTCTGCAGCATCTTCGCCCTCTGCTGCAGCTGCTTCTTCCTCTTCCTCTTCATCAGGAATAATCGTTGCAGTAACGACAGCAACACAAACAGTATCAAGATCCTCAAGCAAAGTAACATTACCGGGGATTACCATATCTGCGCAGGTAAGCTTCTTCCCAAGTTTAAGTTTGGTAACATTCAGAGTGATCAAATCAGGTATATCGAGGGGCAGTCCTTCAATATTTACGGCAGTCACAGGTGTTGACAGTTCGCCGCCAAGTTCAACACCGATAGCCTTTCCTTCATACTTAACGGGAACGGCAAAGACGCTGGGCTTGTCCAGCGCGATTTCATAAAAATCCGCATGAATCAATGAATCCTGAACAGGATGAACCTGTAATTCTTTCACAAGAACATGACGCCTTGCAACACCTTCATTACCTTCAACTTCAAGATTAATAACAGCATTTCGCCTTCGAATTTTCAGCAAACTTTTTGTAAATGAATGCGAATCAAGATCCAGGATTAAAGGCTCGGCACCTGGCCCATATAATACAGCAGGAGTACGCCCTGCTCTTCTTAAAGAACGAGCAGCACCTTTTCCAAAATTACTTCTCACGCGTGCAGTCACATCTAGCTGTAACATTGCATTGACCTCCCTGGTTATTTAAAAATAAACTTTTAGTTTGAAGATTACGGTTTACGATTTATTTACACAAAAAGAGAACTGACAGAATCCTCTGAATTTATACAATGAATAGATTTACCTAGCAGTTCCGATACTGATAATACCTTTATTTTAGAGCACTCTCGCGTTGAATTCTGCAGCGGTATTGTATCTGTCACACAGAGTGTTTCAATCGACGATTGACTGATCCGGTCAGCAGCGGGTCCGGATAGGACAGCATGCGTACAATAAGCATGCACATCAGTGGCCCCTGCCTTCATAAGAATTTCTGATGCGGCACATAAAGTACCTGCCGTATCGACCATATCATCAAGCATAATAGCACTTTTTCCTGCCACATCACCGATTACATTCATGGCCTGGGAAACGTTTGCACGCTCTCTGCGTTTATCGACAATAGCGAGATCGGCATTTAATCGTTTGGCAAAAGCCCTGGTCCTTTCAGTTCCACCGGCATCAGGAGAAACCATGACGACTTTCTTCCCTGCAAACTTTTGAGATATATCTTTCAATAAAACAGGGGCGGCATACAGATTATCAACCGGGATATTGAAAAATCCCTGAATCTGACCGGCATGCAAATCCATGGTGAGTACTCGCCGAACACCAACAGCCATAAGCATTTCAGCCACAACTTTAGCGGATATAGGCACTCTTGGAGCCACTTTTCTGTCCTGACGGGAATATCCGTAATATGGCATGACAGCAGTTATCCGCCTCGCTGAGGCTCGGCGCATGGCGTCTGCCATAAGCAGCAGCTCCATGAGGTGATCATTAACCGGCATACTGGTAGGCTGAACAATAAAGACATCACGGCCGCGAACATTTTCACCAATTTCAACATAGGTTTCACCATCGCTGAATTTCCTTACATCTGCATCGCTCAGGGGCAATCCAAGATGTGAGCAAATCGCATTGGCAAGAGGCTTGTTGGCATTGCCGGTAAATATCATCATGTCTTTATCTTCATCCATAGAAACATCCACACTTTTTATTATAAATGGCTGGGGCGGTAGGATTCGAACCTACGAATGCAGGCGTCAAAGGCCTGTGTCTTACCGCTTGACGACGCCCCAGCTTAATTTAGTTTCTGATTGGTTTTACCAGAAAAACATTACCTGGATAATCTGGATTCAGACTTTCTTGGCAATCAACAGCGTGCAGCTCGTTATCAAACACAGCAAAAACTGTTGGTCCACTACCAGACATTAAAGCGCCACAGGCACCAGCCTGTAACAATCTTTCTTTCATTTCTGAAATTTCGGGATATCGGCTGCTTGTTACTTTTTCAAGATCATTATAAAGTGTTGCAGGCCAGAAATGGCGGGAAAAACCGTTCATTTTAGACTGACCGTCAAGTAACATATCGAGTGCCGACGTCAATAACGCTCCCCTTTTTTCGAAAGGCGCATCAAAGACTTCTGTAAAACGCGTTAAAGTATCTGGATTAACAGCAGATGTCAACGCAAAATTATGATA
>JACNJZ010000159.1 GCA_014382295.1 Candidatus Desulfobia pelagia
AAATTTTCTTTATGGCCTCTCTTCTTTTTGGCAAAAAATCAGGAGGCCCAGAAACGGGATAGGTATTCAGTGTCTGAAACACCTCATCAGAAACAGTTTTTATTATTGCCGTTGGGGAAACAAACTCAGCTTGCGACATACCCGCAATAAGAATTGCGGTAATAATAAAAGAAATAATACAGCCGGTTTTATGAATTTTATTTTTAGTGTACGACATCTTTTCTCTCCTCAAAATAAACCTTAACCAAAAACACCTGCACAGAAAATAGCTTTTACCGGATTGTGATTTCCTCTGCACTAGCAAACCCAAGAACATAAACGTAACATACTGTTTCGAAAGACACACCAATTGTAACTCCTACTTTATTAGAGGCAATAGAGCAAATATCGTCTATTATGTCTGTCTATATTGAAAAACAAACTACAAAGGGTGAAAAATAGACAAGGGCACACAGTCAAAATAACAGGCGAAACATGGAATATAAGGACTATTACAACATACTAGAAGTTGAAAAAAAGTCGACACAGGACGAAATCAAACGCTCCTATAGGAAACTCGCACGCAAATACCATCCTGATGTCAACAAAGCTCCGAATGCGGAAGAACCCTTTAAGGAAATTGGCGAAGCCTATACGGTTCTGAAAGACCCCGAAAAACGCTCTGCTTATGACCAGCTGGGCGAAAATTGGCGCCAGGGGCAAGATTTTACGCCACCGCCTAACTGGGATGCGGGATATGAATTTTCCTTCCAAGAGCGCCAAGATGCACAGCAATTCAGTGATTTCTTTGAAAATCTTTTTGGGAGATCGGACACTGGTAAAGGAGCTTATCACAGACAGGGCAGGGAGTTTCATGCAGATGGAGAAGATCATTTTGCCAAAATTCTGATTAATTTGGAAGATACTTATTATGGTACTACTAAAACTATTACTTTGCAGGTAAGTGGTTTGGATGAAAATGGGAGACTAATGGTACGACCTCATACTTTAAATGTAAGAATTCCCAAAGGGGTGATAGAAGGGCAACGCATCCGGCTTGCCGGTAAGGGGGGGCCCCCACTGGGAAGAGGCTCGCACGGAGATCTTTACCTCGAAATAATTTTAGCACCTCATAGGATTTTCAAAGTTGATAAACGTGATATTTATATGGAGTTGCCGATTACACCTTGGGAAGCAGCTCTTGGTGCATCTGTAAAAGTTCCTATCCTTGCCAATACGGTTAGTTTAAAAGTACCACCAGATTCGCAAACTGGAAAGAAAATACGTTTAAAAGGCAAAGGACTGCCAGGAAAGTCCTCCGGTGATTGTTATGTTACATTCAAAATAATTACTCCAAAGGCGGAAACCGAAGAAGCTAAAAAAATATATAGAGAAATGGCTTCAAAGATGAATTTCAATCCCAGAGCAGAATTACAATGAAGGATATAATTAATGTTATTTCCGGAGAAATTCTGGATGAAGATATAATTGTCTCTGTGAAAGAACTTTGCCGTATGTGCAAAATTAATCATGAAATAGTAATAGAGATGATAGAAGAAGGTATCATTGCTCCCAAGAGGAATGAAAAAATTCATTGGCAATTTCAGGGCGTTGAGATCAAGCGGATACAGATAGCACTCAGGCTAAAACGTGATTTACATATAAATACTCCGGGTGTAGCGCTTGTTCTTGATTTACTCGATGAAATTGAGAACCTTCGGTCCCAAAAATGACTCTCCAAAATCCTTAGAGGAAAAATATTTATGAAGACCTGGTGGGGGACATGTGATCTGTCCGAAGAAGGAGTCTTACAGAAGCAAATCGGACCACTCTGGCTCGCGATCAAGCAGGATAAATATGAATGGCAGATTTACTATGAAAGGATCACCGACTGGCATGATGATGCCGCGGCGAGAGCGGTAATCCCTGAATCCTTTGTCCTCGGAGAAGAAACCCTGAAAGAGCGTTACGTATTAAACAACAATGCTCAAAAGGTTGTCCTGATGCCGGTTCTGGCTGATCGTGCGGTCGTGGCCCGTCCGGCAACACCCTTTTATGTGCCTGTCCGGCAGACCGCTACTATTTTCATTTCCACCCCGTTGTGGGTGAGCATAGCCCTTGGGGATGCGAAGGAGAGTTTAGCCGAAATCCCGATACTGCGCCCTTCTGATACCTGGTTCGGTCCGGACACTCGAAGGGGGGAGCTCTGTTATGCCAGCCGGACAAGTGCCCGGATGGCTATCACAGAACTCCCCAAACGATCTCACAGGGCCACAACCCCGGTGCAGATCCGTAACGATTCAGACTCCCACCTCCTCCTGGAACGCATCAATCTGCCGGTCCCTTATCTGGAGATATATGAGGCCGCTGACCACCGGCTCTGGACACAAGCCGTGAAGATGATAAGAAAAGAAGATGCTGAAACCGCAACGCTTGAAATTCTGGATGGTCCGCCTTCCCTGATCCAGGGGGCAAAGCTGTTGACCGATGCGCGGGAGAAAATAAAAGAAAAGACAATCATCCGAACAATAAGCGGTTTTTTTGCATAAAAAAGAGCGAGAGAAATAATGCGACAATACCTGGATATTATCAGCCAATTTTTCACAGACCAGAAAACCATCGAGATTCTTCAGGCTCTTTTGATTTTTCTAGCCGGTTTACTGGTGGCCAAAGTTGTAACCGGTTCTGTTGTCAAAATGCTGGAGAAAAGGTTTACCACCCATGAGACACAACTCTTCCGGCGCGGTATCTTCTATGGCATCTTGTCATTATTTGCCATTTCGGCCCTCAACCAGATGGGATTCAACCTCAGTGTCGTACTGGGTGCGGCCGGTATCTTTTCCGTGGCAATTGGCTTTGCCTCCCAAACCTCGGCGTCCAACCTTATCAGCGGACTTTTTCTTCTTGGCGAGCGACCTTTCTCCGTGGGCGATATCATCCGGGTCGGCACCACGACAGGAGAAGTCCTTTCCATCGACCTGCTCTCCGTCAAGCTCAGAACCTTTGACAACCTCTATGTCAGGATTCCCAACGAATCGCTCATCAAAAGTGAAATGACCACCCTGACAAAATTCCCCATCCGTCGGTTCGATATGCAAGTGGGCGTTGCCTACAAGGAAGACTTATCCAAGGTTCGGGATGTTCTTTTCGATGTTGCGAAAAGCAATCATCTCTGTCTTGAGGAACCGAAACCTCTCTTTATTTTCCAGGGATTCGGCAATTCTTCTCTTGATATCCAGTTTTCTGTCTGGGCCAAAAGAGAGAACTACCTTGACCTGAGAAACAGTATTTACCTCGGCGTGAAAGAGGCCTTTGACGCGGCAGACATTGAAATACCATTCCCTCACATGACCCTCTATACAGGTAGTGTCACAGATCCTTTTCCGGTCAGATTCACAGAAAAAGAGACGGCAGATGCTTCTCCTGCCACTGGTCCCTGAGTTGGGCTCACCCGTAAGTAGTCAACACGACAATCTCATCATTTTCACTGAAATCCCAGTGTTTATTTCGAGAAGGGTTGAGTTCGATGCCACCGTCCGGCTGTGATTCCTTACCATGCACCCTGACACCCAGGGCAATCTCGCCATGCCTGGATACCTGTTTCTGGATCTCCAGAAAATTCAAACTTTTTGCAACAAGGTCGTACCGGCTGCAAGGCCTGAGATAGATCTCAGCACCACCGGAACTGAAGAGCTCCTTGAAAACAAGGTTTAATTCCGGCATGAGCGCAACGTGGGCCAAGATATGACTGAGGATAAGAGGGCTTAAAATGACTTCTTCATGGGAATTGGTAAAGAGCGAGTGATTCTCAGGATCCAGAAGTTCCATAAGAACCTTAGGAGGATCAGTTTTATCGGCCAGCAGGTTGCGGAGCATCATAAAACCCAGGATGGTCCTGGCGTCTGCTTCTTCCGGCGACGGCAGCCAGTCACAACCCAGGATGACGATATTATCATATGTCATGACATCGATTCTTTCCAGGTCAGAGGTGACCGTATAATCCCCATCCAACAGTTTCATTTTTACCTTTTCCGGGTTCAAGGCAAAACGATCCAGTTTTTCCTGTCTTTTCTCGGCCGCAAGAGAAGAAAATATATCCACCTCGAAGGTTTCATTTTTATAGTTATCCAATTCATGGATCAAGGCCGGAATCATATCGTTCCACCCTAAGAGCAGGATACGCCGAAGAGTGTGAGTTTCACCGGAAGAATGTTTATATTTGTAGCGGGGAAACCCTGTTGAGTCTCGAGTAAGGTCAGGGTTAGTATCTTCATGATTGCAGGCCATGAACACCAGGCGGTCAGACTCCTGCAGGACAAAACAGGCGGGCGGATTCAAAATAGTAGTCAACGTGCCCCCTTCTTCTCTTAAGACGCCAAGCAAAATGGCTTTTGGGAAAAGTTTCGTCAGGTTTTCTGCCATGTGATTATTAAACTCAGGCAGCCTTCTGATTCTGATTTCATTACCATTTGAGTGGGAGAGAAGTTCCGTATAGATATAGGACAACAAAGGGTGACGGATGTTTTGCGCCACCAGCAGACTAATGGTTGCGTCACTGGATACGGTTTCGAGGTGGCCGGAATAGGCGGCCTTGGCAACTTCCACTTTTCTGGCATCGCAAACTTCCGTGACCAGATACGGCGGCTCAACACCTTGATGGCGAGCATGGTTGGCAATGGCCATGAGAATTTTGACCGTGCGCATATCTGCGGTATCAGAGCCTCCAGGCGCAAAGTCATGCCCCGGCATGATAATAGCTGCGGCATGCAGATAGTCAACCCGGATCAAATGCTCATTTCGCAATGGCGTGCCGGACCGGAAGATAATCTGCCGTTCGTCCCACTCTTTACCCAGGTGAAGTTCCAGTTCATGGCGCTGCTCAGGTGAAGCAGATTCAGACAAGATGGCAATGCGCAGCCGCCTGGAACCGGTTCTTTCAAGAAACCGCCTTACACGAGATTCAGACTGCACTAATTCCCTGACAATAGAGGGGGTCAAACTGGTCCAGCCGAGTATGACGACATGGCCACGCATGGAAATCGGGGTCAGGCCTGCTTCCAGTCTGCTGATTGTTGCATTCAGCCACTGGGTCATAATGGCGATCAGCGAACCCATAAAAATAACATAACCCAGGATGGTGACAATGGTGGAAATTATCCTTAAGGACAAGCCCCTGTCATCTCCAAGATAACCAGGGTCAGTCAGACGCAGAAAGGCCCACAAGAAGGCCTCACCGCTGGTGGCAAAATCGCTGGAAAAGTAACGGGCCGCTCCACCGAAAACAATGCTGACCAGACCAATCAAAGCGGCTATAAACAGCAGCCGATAATGGGCACCACGCAGCAGAAATCTTTCCAGATAAAATTGGAAACGGTACCGGACAGGGTCTATCATGGAAACAACCTCGTTATTTGAAATAATTTAAATGTTACTCATTATCACCTCGTAATACTTCTGCACTCACACCTTTTTTCCCATAATTACTGGCACCACACTCATGTTTTCCAAGGTCCATGATATCTGCATCTTCGTCGCTTGGTTTTCTCCAGCCCCCATTTATGCGGCGGATTTTAGCATAAGTCCCTGGCTGAGGGCGCAGGTTTTCTTCTATAAACTCTCTAAAATGGAGCTCGGTTGGCGACTTGAAAGCAATATTATTTTTTCGCAAATTACCAAGCGTATCTACAAAAACGTGTTTTTTTGTAGATTCTTGCCAGTTGGAATAATGCCCAGGACAAATGAGAGTAGCATCATTAAAATCACGAAATTTCAGAGTGAGAGTCAGATAGAGAAACCTGGACCATTTTTCACTTTTGCCGCCAAGATCAGGACGTCCGGCTGTACTGATAAAAATGGTATCACCAGTCAGCAGGTACTTATTATCAATCAGATATGACGTGCTTCCCATTGTGTGTCCTGGAGTATGTATTGCCTGGACAGTCGTTCCGCCGGAGAAACTATAGAAGGCCATATCCTTTATGCCCTCATAGGCAAAATGGGCCCCATCAAAATCAATTGCATTGGCAAAAATAGTGGCACCGGTGTCAGCGGAAAGTTGAATGCCGCCAGATATATAATCTGCCTGCCTATGGGTTTCAAAAATTTTAGTTATCTTACATTTCTTCTTTTCTGCAAAATTCTTATAGAACTCAACATTTCTTGACGGGTCAAAAACCATAGCCTCCCCATCAGCAATTGCGACATAGCTGCAAGATCCTTTACCAGGCCGTATGCACTGATATAATTCGTATCCGGCGTTATTAGCAGAGATTTTCTTAGGGATCAGAACATTACCCCAAGCAACGATACCTCCCTGGAGATAGCCAACATCAGTAAAACCTTTTGCACAGACCTGTTCAGCAACATATTGAGCAGACCCTTCTTTAGAGCAAACGATCCTGACTTTCTGGTTCGCAGGTATTTTAGCAATACTTCCACTTACATCTTCAATAAATTCATAATAGGGAATATTAATGTAAGGAAATATACTTGGCGCTTCAATATAGAAATTCTTGAAATCTTTTTCATTACGCACATCCAGCAAAACAAAGTCAGGTTTATTCAAAAGCAACTCGAATAGCTCTTCAGCTTTATACATAAAAGGTTGGTTCATACGGCCTCCTGGTTTAATTTTTTCCCTCTGAAAACATTAAAACATAATATTAAAAGTCAAGTGAAGACCCATTCAACGGTTATTACTATTTTGCCGTATGCAATCCGGATACTGGTCACACTGTCCAGCATGACTGCTAGAATACTTAGCATGATGGAAAGAATAAGAACGATGTCGAAAAATTTGCCTGCCGGGGTGTCTGCTTCGAAAATAATTTCGTGTAGATTATGGCGCCATTGTTGAAAAGGCTTCTGATCAGTTACTTCGCTCATGTTTTTTATCTTGTTTTGTGAAGGGACTAGGTCTGGGGCAAATTCATAAGAGGATTAACATGGAAGGAAAAGAAACACTTTTAATCCAGACACGTTTCGTGAATAGAGGGAACCAATCCAGGCTCCCGGCGGTTCGATTGTTTAGCCCCCGCCCCGTCAGTTTTCTTTATCTTCATTGTCCTTTTGCACCATTGCGAATCGATTGAATAAATCCATTTAATGTAGCGACAAATGGAAGGGAATTCAAACATTAACTCCCCGCATCTTTATGCGTATATTACTGCTGCGGTTATGCTGTAGATATACTCTGTTCCGGATGGGTAAGATCACCCTCTCCTTTATTGATAGTTACCGGATTAATTGTTAATGTCTCAAACGGCTTCTCGATACCCGCATTATTGAGGGCATCATAGACCTGTTCCCGCAAACTGAAACGCTGTGCTACATGCTGGCGTTCATCGTGGATCCATGCCTGCAGTTCCAGTTCAAGATTGTAATCATTGAGTGTCTTGACAACGACCCGAGGTTTCGGGGTGTCAAGATAAATGGACCTATCGCTAACGAGCTGAAGCAGTACCTCCCTGACCGCTTCAATTTTTTCTGTGACCCCGATTGTCACGGGGATATCAATCCTCAAGTGTGGAAAATT
>JACNJZ010000149.1 GCA_014382295.1 Candidatus Desulfobia pelagia
TTCACCCCGTGACCGGGACTCCCGAGGCTTTGGATTTAGCTCGGCGCGATTGGAAAAGTTCTTGATGAACCTGTTTCCCATTTCATATACGACTGGCAGATAACCCATCGACTTAAAGAAAATCTGAAAATCACGGTGTATCTCTTTCCTGCTGATGATTTTAGAAAGATGAGAACAGAACTTGGCAAACACCAGCTCCAGATCACCCATTTTGAGCCTGATGTCTTTTCTGCCCTGTCCTATCTTGACCAGGAAAGACGGCTGACACCCCATGCACCAGTGATGTGCGTTCTTCTCTGGAAAAACTCCTTATCTCTTGCCGTCTACAATAACAATATGGTTTCCATGGTAAGAACCATTATGACCAATCAGCCATCAGAGGATTCGTCTTCTCAGGAAGAACACATACCTGCTGACATCACCGAGAATGTTGAAGCGGACACTGAACCGCCAGAGCTGACCTTTTATACTGAAAGTGATGATTCCGGAACGTCGCTGCTGGCTGACTTCAATCTGTCCATTGCTTCAGAAGACAGCAGCCCTGCATTCGAGATGCAACCTGCATCTTCTGATACCACTGAGCTTCCTGAAAAAGAAATAAACATTCCCCCCAGTCAATCATATGACTTTTCATGGAAGAAATATCTGGCTGAAATCAATCTGGAGATAATGCGGACACGGGATTATTACTCTTCTGTACTTAAAGGAGGAACAATCGAGTCAATTATTATTGGCGGCTGCGAAAACAATTGGGACCAACTTCGGGACACATTGACCTTGTCATCTGAATTCAAGGTTGAACAACTTTTCCCTCATCAAACTTCACTTCCCTGCCAACCGCTGCTTGCTGCTGTCGGCCAGGGGACACTTTCCGGCAGGTCCTGAAATGCTGCTCAGAGTTAATCTTGTTCCCCAACAGCCTCTTGCCGAAAGGATCAAAAAGGTTTCCCCCCTCGTTCTTGGAATCCTCGTGATCCTTATTTGCGCTTTTTTCTATGCACGCGGTACCTACATTAAGAGCCAGATTACTTATAATGACAAAGAAATAAACAGGATCAAGGAAACTGCCGGAGTAACAGAGCTTCTTACCCGCCAGGTGGCAGAAATTGAAGCAGACCTGACTGTTCTGAAAAAAGAATATTCCCACCTTCTTGAGACTGTTCGAAGTACTGAAGGGATTCAGGCCGAAAAAAATTATTACACCACGCCTTTGCGGGATATTACAACTTCACTTCCGAGCTCTATAAAATGTAATAAAATCTCTTTCAAAGGACGAAATGCAGTTATTGATGCCGTGGCAATAAACCACCAGGATATCCCCTTGTTCGTCAGCAACATTAAAGATTACGGCCACTATTCACAGGTCTCTTTCAAGGACGTAAACAAAGAAACCATACAGGGAGTCAACCATTTCAATTTTACGCTTCTCCTGGGAATGGATTAGTTCATTATGAATACAATTCATTTAAAAAAGATACAGGGAAACCTGAAAAATTTTCTCTTTATTGTTCGCACTGACAAAGAGGCACAGGCACAAGTTCGCCAGTTTGCTCTTGGAATACTTGTATGCATCGCTCTCTTGTGGGCAGGCAGCACTTTGATGATTGACCCTATCAATCTCGAGCTCCAGCAGAAAAGGCTGCGCCTCGCTGAGATAAAAGCATCTTCCCCTGAAGAGCTCATCATTACAATAACCTCAAGAAAACAGGACCTCGACAAACAGACCCGCATTTTCAAGGAAAAGGTTGATCAACTTTCCCTCCAGAATGAATTGCTCCTTGAACACTGGGATCACCAGGGAGACAGCGACAGATTCAATCAGATACTTTTTTCTCCCCGATTCCCAGCTCCTCAAAAGATTATCAACGACCTGAATTTAATGCAGTTCAATGAACCTTTCTCCCTTGACGGGTTTAAGGTTTTACCCGTTGTTATTGAAGGCGATGCTGACTTCACTGATTTCTTCTCATACCTGCAGTATCTCGAAGGCCATCCTGAAGTCGGGACCCTGCATAGTATTGTCATAGAAAGTATTCCCAGTGACAATTTCATGACATCCCGTATTCACTTCAGCCTTATTGCAGGGAGAATAGTCCTTGATAGATAAAAAGCGTTCTCATCCCATGAAAAAATTAACCTCTCTCATACTCATCTGCTCCTTCTGCTGGCCATGCTCCATATTTGCCTCAGAAAAGGCCCAGATAATGATGCTTCGCCCCGAGAAAATACGGTCCGGAGATATCAATATAACGGAAGGCACTGATCGTGATCCATTCAACTGGTCGGCAGAACAGGCAGGTTCTTTCAGGAAAATGGAAGAATACCGTCAACTGGAACAACCGATAGATATAAACCTGAGCGGCATAATATGGGACAACCACAGACCTCTGGCCGTCCTTAACAATATGATTGTTGCCGAAGGGGATACCATTGACAATCTCCTGGTTATTGATATTTACCCGGAAGAAGTCCTTGTTCAACAGAAAAACGTTCTACACACACTTAAATTCAATCCGCTTCTCCTGGGAATTGATGGTAATTAACAAAGCCACACAAAAGGGTATATACATGCGACCTTTACACAAGGTGAGACTTATTTTCATATCGGCACTTATGCCGATACTGCTACTCATTACTGTTCTGCCGCCGGCCCACTGCCAGCCGGAAGCCCTCGCAGAAAATTCTCTTGTTGAGAGGCTCAAGAATTTCCCGACGAGCATGCGCTGTGAAAATCTTGATGTTTCCACCCTTCTTCGTGCCATGGGGAGACAGGCCGGGGTCAATATTTTTGTCTCTGACACCATCATAGATACCATTACTTTTGAAATGACCGATGTCTCATTATTTGAAGTTTTTCAAGTAATTCTTGACGCGAAAAAACTTCATTTTCTGGAAAAGAACAATGTGATTTTTGTAGAGAAAAAATCTGATTTTGTTGAAGCCCTCAAAGACATAGAAACCAGCAGACTCTGCCCTAAATTCAGCAATGCCAGTGATTTTACTGGACCACTCGAACAACTGAAAAGTCCAACCGGCAGGATTACCGTTACCAGCCGGGATGATTGCCTGATTATTCAGGACCGAAGAGAAAACATTGCCCAGATGCAGATTCTCCTCAAAGAAATGGATCAGCCTGTTCCGCAGGTCCATATTGAAGCACGCATTATTGCTGTCGGTAAAGATGCAAAAGATAAACTCGGTGTGGATTGGAACTACCAGAATTATCGAAATGATGCATTGCTTGCACTCAAAGACATACCAGTTACAGCCGGTGCCGACCTGACACTCGTAGGAACAACGTCAAATATGGCCGTTGGTTTTATCTGGGACAACATGAATCTCAATTTTCAAATTCAGGCTCTTGAAGAAGACCAGCTGCTCCAGATTCTCTCCGCACCAAGCCTCCTTGTCCTGGATGGCAAATCTGCGGAAATAAAACAGGGTAAGGAGGTTCCGTACACCTCCCAATCAGGGGACACACTCAACACCTCCTTCAGAGAAGCCAATTTAAGTCTGAAGGTTACTCCTAAAATCCTGCAGGATTCCTTTATCAATCTTGACGTAACCGTTACCAATGATAGTGTTGACACGAAGAGCAATGTTTCCGGTGAACCTTTGATAAACCGTCAGGAAGTAACCACCAATCTTTTCCTGAAAGACCGGGTTACGGTCGTTATAGGCGGTATTCATTACAGCGAGGATAATGATCTTGAAAGCGGTGTGCCTTTCCTGTCTGATATCCCATTTCTCGGACGTCTCTTCACAAGTATTGACAAAAACATATCAAACTACGAACTGCTTATTTTTATAACTCCAACTATTCTCTCATATGAAGACACCGAGGAATATGCTGTAAAACAGCAGGACAAGGTAAACAGAGTTTTAAACAAAAATATAAAACAGGATTTCAACCCGGAAACATTTATCGATGAAGATAAAAAGATCAGCAAGACCGAAGAGCCTGAGGCAGTAAAGGACTGAACATGAAACATCTCGACTTTTTCGGTCTCAACGAAGAACCCTTCCGGATGACTCCGGACCGTGATTACTTCTTCCCATCCGCACAGCACACCTCCATAAGTGAGGTTGTACATTACGGACTGGAACAGGGTGAAGGGTTTCTGGTTATTTTAGGTGAAGTGGGAACAGGGAAAACCATGCTTCTCAGACTTCTCACAGCTAGACTTTCCGAAAAATTCACAACAGCCCTGCTCATTTCCCCAAACCTGACCCCGAAACAGCTTTTGCAGGCAATTCTTCATGATATCAATGTTGAAATAACCGGGCAGGAAAGTACCGTTAAGTTGCTCCATACCCTCAACGATTATCTTTCAGAACTCTACAGCAGCGGCAGACGTCTTGTACTCATCATTGATGAAGCCCAGAACCTCCCGGTGGAAAGCATAGAGCAATTGCGGATATTATCGAATTTTGAAACCGATAAAGATAAACTTCTTCAGATTATCCTGGTCGGGCAGCCCGAATTAAAAACTATAATCGACAGCAATGAACTTCGACAATTAAAACAGCGCATCACAATAACAGAAAACCTTGAACCCCTCACCCTTCACGAAATGGCTGACTATATTGCCTTCAGGCTCAATAAGGCTGGAAGAGGTGATCTGCGCTTGAACAACGGCGGCAATAAAACCGTATTTCGATTCACCGGCGGCACACCGAGACTCGTCAACAAATTAATGGGTCGTGCCCTCCTTGTAGCCTTTGCTGACCGCAAACAATCAATCGACAAAAAAATAATCCAATATGCAGCAAAGTCTCTAGAAATGACACCAATAAGAAACTGGCTACAGTGGTTCAATTAAGAACATTAAACTTAAAGGTTGCCTTAAGACACTTTCACCCTAACCCTTATACCATAAACCTTATACCTGCTTCCCTCCCATGACTAAACCTCCAAAGAAAAAAAGATTTGGCGACATTCTCATCGATGGTGGGCTTATTACCGCCACTCAGCTTCAGCAGGCTCTCGATTATGGAAAAGAAAGAGAGATCAAGCTCGGTGAGGCTCTGCTTTCGCTAGGATTTGTTACAGAACTTGCCGTAGCAAAGACTTTATCAAAACAGCTGGCCATTCCCTATGTTGACCTGAACAAGGTCGTTGTTGATCCTGCCATTTCAACTGCCATCCCGGAATCCATGGCCCGCCAGTTCAAACTTATTGCCATTGGAACACGCCCTGGTGAAATACTCGTCGCCTTTGCCGACCCCCTCAACATTTTTGCCATCGATGAGATAAGCAGACATCTCAATGATAAGCTTATACCGTGCGTCGCCGTTGAATCTCTCATTAATGCTGCCATTGACAGAATCTACCTGGCACAAACAGATCTGGGGAAAATGGCTGCTGACACATCGGATTCCGGCGAAGAATCCGAGGCAGTGGGTGCACTTAATGACATCCTTCTTGGGTCAGTGAAAGAGGAGGCAAGTGACATTCATATTGAACCCGATGGCGAAAAACTCCGCGTACGATACAGGGTTGACGGTCTCCTTCGTAAGTCACTTGAATACCCTGTAGAAATGCATCCCAGCCTGGTATCAAGAATTAAGATTGTATCCCAGCTCGACATCGGAGAACGTCGCAAACCCCAGGACGGACGATTTGACATTCCCATTTCCGGCAAGGAATTTGACATCAGGGTTTCCATTCTCCCGCTGAGCTGCGGTGAAAAGGTAGTCATGCGTCTGCTCGACAAATCAAAGATTCAAATAGGCCTTCGAGATCTCGGTTTTGAAAAGGAACAGCAGGATATTTTCGAAAAACATCTTTCTCAGCCCCATGAAATCATACTTGTTACAGGACCAACCGGAAGCGGTAAAACCACAACATTGTACGCCGCTCTCAATAAAATAAATGGCATCGACAAAAACATAGTCACTGTTGAGGATCCTGTTGAATATGAGTTGAAAGGAGTCAATCAGGTCCAGGTTAACCCCAAGGCAGACCTCACCTTTGTGACTGCGCTTCGATCCATTCTGCGCCAAGACCCTGATGTGGTAATGATTGGTGAGATTCGAGACGTGGAAACAGCAGAAATTGCCATCCAGTCGGCATTGACGGGTCATCTTGTCCTTTCAACCCTTCACACCAACGATGCCTGTGGGGCTGTTGCCCGCCTTATTGACATGGGAATTCCACCATTTCTTATTGCATCATCTTTAGGCCTTGTCGTTGCTCAAAGGCTCTTGCGATGCCTGTGCAAACACTGCAAGGAATCATTTACACCACCCGAGGAAGTTTGGCAGGAATTCAATATTGAGTATGATAAGGATAAGGTTCTCTATAAACCTGTAGGCTGCCTGCACTGTGAACAAACTGGATACCATGGCCGTACCGCCATATACGAAACCCTCTCTGTAAGCACAACCATTGGCGAATTAATCATGGCCCGCAGCTCCAGTCATGAGATAGCAAAACAGGCGAGAAAGGAAGGGTTCAAAGGTTTACGCCAGGCAGGTATTAAAAAAATGCTGGCAGGTATCACATCTCTTGACGAGGTGCTTCGGGTTTCCATGGATAGCCAGGAATAAAAGATGGCACATTTTCAATACGAAGCAATCAACCAGGACGGGCAGATAGTTACCGGCAGCCATTCCGCCGAACTTATTCAGGAGGTTGAGAAATGGCTGTCAAATCAGCATCTCAGCCCCATCAACATAACTCTTTCCAGTTCCGATTCCGACACATCAGCTGCCCAGAGTCTTCCGGAAAGAACTTCCTTTCTTGATAAATTCCGCGGTATTACTATTGATGACCTCATCTTGTTCTGCCGTCAGACCGCCACAATGCTCGATGCCGGTATCGGTATCCTGCAATGTCTAACTATCATGGCAAAACAGGTAAGCAACCCGACTTTAAAAGAAATAATAAAAGGAATCAGTCAGGGTATCGAACGCGGTGATGACTTAAGCAGCGCCTTTGCACGCCATCCCAAAGTATTTAATCCTCTTTTTATTAATATCATTAATATTGGTGAAGAATCAGGAACCCTCGACAATTCTTTCAACTATCTTGCCGGTCTTTACGAAAACGAAAAATCCATCAAGGAAAGAATTAAAGCGGCAACCAGGTATCCAAAAATTGTCATTACAGCCCTGTTTGGTGCTGTTTTCTTTCTGATGAGTTTTGTTGTCCCGAAATTTGTCACCCTGTTTGAAAAATCAAGTGTGGCACTTCCCTTTGCCACCAGGCTTCTGATTGCAATCAGCAATTTCTTTTCGAACAACTATCTAGTCATCATTATCGCTGTTATTTCACTTATTGCCCTCTATCGTTTCGGCCTCAATTACCGGGAGTTTATCCTGGCAAGAGATACTTTCCTTATCAAACTGCCCATTTTTGGCGAACTCTATATAAAAATCTACATGGCACGTTTCTGCCGTGTCTTCTCAGTTCTTACCAAAAGCGGCATCGACCTCATAAAAACACT
>JACNJZ010000076.1:0-29277 GCA_014382295.1 Candidatus Desulfobia pelagia
ATACGAGTGACTGTGTCAATGTTCTGAGAATCTACCCCGCATTCTGCCAATAGTGTGCGGCCCTCAGAAAATATATCCTGGGCATACTCTCTTTTCTCTTTCTCATAATCAGGCAGTAGGCCGCCGGTCTGATAAAAATTTGGCGGCGGTTCCGGATAGACATACAGCAATGTTATCTTCGGCGGCTTCAATGACCGTATGATACTTCCAACATACTGCACAGCATGCATTGCCGTATGTGTCTTATCAACCCCTACCAGAATCTTATCCCAGCTTTTCATAGATGCACCTTTTGCTGTTATTCTGATCTGCCTGCTGCCTTCTATTCCCTGTACTGCCCACCGCCGCCCCATCTCTCCATCAGTTTCACAAGCTGGACAACAGTCTGGTGAGTCGGGAGAGCAATATTTTTCTGATCGCCATAACGAATGAGAGCGCCGTTCTGGGAATCTATCTCTGTTCTTTTATGATTGAGTATATCCTGCAGCATTGAGGAAAGATTATCGGAGCTCTGCTTGCAGGCATCAAACAGGAGTTCATAGAGATCAGGATAGACCAGATCTATTGCAGAGGCGTCGGCAACTGCTTTTCCTTCATCAATAAGCCGTTTCATCAAGGTAATTGCTTCCATCCTGGAGACTAGTGAACCATTTTTAACTCGAAGAATGGCGGAAACCGGATTTATGGCTGAATAGACAATAACTTTGCACCATAACCGTCCGATTATCCGATGGACCATTGTTGACGCAATACCGCTTTCCTTAAAGGCCCTGTGAATCCGTGTCAGCCTAGTGCTGATCGTTCCATCCAATTCACCTATGTAGGTTTTTCCAAAACCGCCATGACGAACCCGTTCGGCTCCCAGTGAAGCTGCCGACATAAAGGTGAACCCCCCGATAATTGCCTGCCTGGGAATAACCTTTTCTATTGTCTCTATATTGCCAAGACCGGTCTGGAGGGTGAGTACTGGGGATTGTTCTCTGATTAAATGGGCAACACTCTTGACCGCTGCCAGAGTGTCATAGGATTTGACTGTTAAAAGAACACAGTCACAGTGTGAAATTTCTACAGGATCCTGGACGGCTTTTGCGGGAACGAAGGAAACAGCATCGGGATCTTCAAGACCAAAATCCATAATACCGAGACCCTGTTGGTTAATGGCATTAACAACCGCCTGCTGTGTTTCAACCAGGACAACTTCATTACCACCCCGGCCTAATAAAGCAGCAAACAATCGACCAATGGCTCCACCACCCACAATTACGATCTTCATACGTGTCTCCGGTGTGTTCATTATCCTGGGATTATAAATAGAATATAAGCACAGGTTCTGCATTTGGAAACAGGCCAACCCAACCAAATTGTTTTTTTTCTTTCAATTATCAAAGACGCACACTGGTAGGACACTATCTGTCCTATCAGTGCGCGTATACTGGTCCCAGAGATACGAAAATCTCCTGAAGAAAATGTACCTGGAAAAAATAAAAATATTACAAAGGAGAATGAAAAGATGGAAACGGTCAAATGGTTTACGAATGAGGATTTGAGACCTTACTCTTCTGCAACCCGAATGCCCCCATGGGCAGAAAACGATTTCATTGATCAGGAAGGAAGAATAAGTGCAGATGATGCGTTGAAGAAAAATCTTATCGAACTGGTTCAGACCGACTATTGGAACGGAATGCCTCTGGTTCGCATCACAAACCACTCATCCTGGAAAATAGTCGTGTTAAACGGCAGGGAATATATAAAAGAGAAAAGTAGCCAAATAGCTGAGATTACAATTACTCTTCAGCATAATGCCAGCGCCGTAATCCCGGCATGCTTTCTGTCAGACACTACTTTTTTCTCCCGAAAAGGTTTATCCATCCAGGAGTATCTTCATTATTTCACAACGGCAGAAAACCAGGCAGGAATAACATTACACATGAATGACCGTCTGATTGGAGCCCATTACGGTGAATTCCCCCTCCAGGTAGAAATCAAATACAGCAGGCTCGAGGCTGACGCATAGCCATATTACCGGTCACGCGTCATATTAATAAATTCTTCCTGAAAAAGACAAAAAGCCTTCCACCTTAACCTTTAAGAAAGCATCTTTGCCTGCCGGCCTTTTGTTTTTTTGGCTTTTGGGGACCCGGAGCCCGTGACAAGGTTGCTCAGATCGAGAATATTGTCACGCAGCGTAACAATATTGCTGTTCACTGTTTCTGAAACAGCCGCAAGCTCTTCGGAATTGGCTACAAGCTGTTGGGTGACACCGTCCATTGAGGAGACAGCCTGGCTTATCTGACCAATGCCAAGGGACTGTTCATGGGAAGCTGTGGCGATTTCCTCTACTATGGTCTTCACGTTGCGGGAAGCTGCGGTAACTTCATCTGAAGCAGAGGATACTGTATCGGATAACTTAAGCCCCGTATTCACATTGGCTATCGCCATATCTATCATCTCTTTGGAATTTCGAGCCGCACCCGCTGTTCTCTGGGCAAGATTTCTCACCTCTTCTGCGACAACAGCAAACCCCTGCCCCTGCTCACCAGCCCTGGCAGCTTCAACAGCGGCATTCAACGCCAACAGGTTGGTCTGGAATGCAATAGACTCGATCTCACTGATAACTCCAGAAATTTTATCGCTGTCTTTTTTGATTTTATCCATACACTCCTGCATTTCACTGATGCTATCGTGGGTTCTCCCTCCCATCTCGACATTCTTTTTCATTTCCGCATCTGCCTGGGAAGAATTTGTATCATTATGCTGGGTCATGGCATTGATTTCTTCCAACGATGCCCCACTTTCTTCCAGAGATGAGGCCATATCGGCAGCCATATCGGCTACGGTATGAGAAGAACTTGACAGGGATTCTGCTTCATCGGCGATGACACTGACACTTTCATCTAGATTTTTGACAATATAGTCAATCCTTCTCACAATCATTTCGACAATAAATGTTGAAAAAAGTCCCGCAAAAATGATTGATACAATACCGCCGACAACATAGAAAATCTTGAACGAATTAACGTCGGCGACAGCCTGCTCTTTCACGAGATTTGAGGCATCACGCAGTTCATCCACAGCGTTTTTACTCTTTCCCATCAGACTGTAGAAAAAATCAAAATACTCATCTTCAAATACTTCAAGGGCATCTTCCGGCTCTTCATCGGCGACTAAGGGTACAATCTGGTCATTAATGATTTTCTTCATGGTTCCCCATGAAGAATTTATTGCCTCATAGGCAACATAGACAGAAGACCCACTGTCCAGGGCATGACAACTCTGGCAGTTGAAATCTTCAGCATCTGCCGTTTCAGTCAAATCGGCTTTCATTTCTGCCAGCACTGAATCTATTCCATTTATTGTGCTCTTCATTCCGCTTAAACTGTCTTCATCAAACTCGATAATCTGACTCTTAAGCACACTGTTCAGCAAATTAAAATTCAGCCTGAGCCTGGCAAGTTTATCTATATATTCCGTTTTTGACTCAATTCCATTATAGGTGTTACCGCCAATCTGAACGTTGGTTATAATATACAGTGCCAATCCTTGAGCTATTACAAGGGAAATTATAATAAATATGACAAGTGCAAATAATCTCTTTCGAAGAGTCAGGCTGTTGAACCACTGCATAAAAAATACCCCTTTTAGTTATGATCATACAAACGAGTGACGTTCAAAAAGAACGGAAAAGACATCTTTGGTATTTATATTGTGCGAAATGAAAAAATTAAAATCAACTGCCAAAATGTTTTTTTTTGGAAAAACGGCCAATTTTGTTCTAAAATATACAAAAATGAAACCGAGAGGCATATCCTCTGAAAACAACTAAAAAAATGTCTTCAACTCATTAACATCCCACCACATTATTCTGCTTGACAACAAAGTCTACTTTGTGGTGTCATTATCACATGAATCTACTTTTCCGCATACTGCTGCCAACAATTATTGTAATCCTTCATGTAGCGCAGGCATCTGCAACCAACGGCATGAAGATTATCGGCGTTGGCCAGATCCAGCGAGCCATGGGAGGAGCCAACATTGCACTCCCTCTTGATGCTGCATGCACCATCACTAATCCGGCAGGCCTGAAGGCGGCAGGAAAAAGAATTGACATGGGCCTCACCTATTTTGTCCCCGATGTCAGTTATCGAGGAAATGGTGCGGCATTCACAGACCCAAATGCGAATATGACCTCAGATACGGAACTTATTTTCATTCCGGCCTTGGGGTTCATTTATCCACTGTCAGAGTCGGTTACGGTCGGAGTTGGACTCTACGGAACCAGCGGCATGGGAGTTCAATACGACACAAACCTTTATGGCAACATCACCGAAACGCAATATGCCTTCGTGAAACTGGCCCCGGCTGCTTCGTATACCTTTAAAAACGGTCTCTCAATTGGATTTGCACCCAACATCGATTATGCGATTATGGAGTTTGAAGCAGGTCCAGCAACAGGACCTCAAGCGCAGGAACCGCATGACAATGGAAAAGCTTTTGGATTAGGCTTCACCCTTGGATTACATTATCCCCTTTCAGAGCATTTCAATCTGGGGCTAGCTTATGAAAGCAAACAATACTTTGAGGATTTCTCATTAGATACGGATTCAGGCGAAGACAAGCTTGAGTTTCATCAACCGCAGAGCTTTGCCGCCGGCATAGCCTATATGCCTTCATCGTCATTGCGATTTGCCTTTGATCTAGTCTGGATTGACTGGCCGCAGACCAACGGTCGAGACAAGCCCGTGTATACTGAAAAAGACAATCCTGTTGCCATGGATTGGAATCTAGACTGGGATGAACAGTTTGTATATAAATTCGGACTGGAGTATGTCGTAAACCCAAAGGTTACCCTTCGAGCCGGATACAACTATGGCAAGACCCCCTTGGATTCAGAAAGAGCCTTTGAAACTCTTGCCTTCCCGGCGGTAACGGAACAGCATTTCACCCTTGGCGGCGGCTATACTCTCGACAACAACTGGCGCCTGAACCTCGGACTCATGTACTCCCCAAGTTCAGAAATTAACACGGCCAATCCTGCTGAACAATCTATCGACAACGCCAAAACCGAAATGAAACAGTATTCCGTTGATTTCGGTTTTTCCTATGTTTTTTAGTTAACAAAAAAAAAACCAAACCACCAGCACCTCATCGCGACAGCCCCTGTTACACAGGCCTGATCTCCACCTTATCTTCGAGGTACGCCTTGACCTCGCCAATGGGCACTTCATTCCTGTGGAAAATACCGGCGGCAAGGGCTGCTTCAGCTTTTGTGTCGGTGAAGACCTCGTAAAAATGAGCGGCATTTCCTGCACCACTTGAGGCAATTACCGGGATTGTCACCGCGCCCTTCACGGCGTTGATCAGCTCAAGGTCAAAACCGCTATTGGTACCGTCTTTATCAATGCAGTTCAAAAGAATCTCTCCAGCACCGAGTTTTTCACATGTCCTTGCCAAAGTGATGGCATCAAGGTCACGACCTTCACGTCCGCCTTTAATGGTGCACTGATACCAGCAATATCTTTCGCCGTTAGGGCCGGGAAATACCGTTTCAATGGTCTGGTGACTTACATCATCAGGAGAGGCGACATAAACCCTCCGGGGATCTACAGAAATGACCACGGCCTGACTTCCATAGACCTTGGATATCTGTTCAATGGAGCTCAGGCCCGTTGCTTTGCCTGTTTTTACCACCTCTTCGACAATCAATACAGCATCACTGCCGATGGAAATTTTATCAGCACCTGAACGGAAATATTCCGCTGCCACCTCCAGGGAAGAATAGCGTTTCCCTTCCTTATCAACATAATCCCGAATGCCGCCACCAATGGTCAATGGCACAAAAACATTTTTTGATGTGTTTTCCAGCACCTCCAGCATGGGCATATCTTTCAGTGGAAAATCACGAAAACCGGTAATATTGAGAAATGTTATCTCATCAGCGCCCTGTTCATAATACTTACCGGCCAGTTCCACAGGTTTTCCAAGATTGCGCACATCTCCCTTTTCACGCACATCATATTGATCGCCCTTGGTTACTACCAGGTCACCATAATCATTGGTGCGCACATCAAGACAGGCAATAATTCGTTTCGATAATTTCGTCTCTTTTAACTGAATTGCGGGGATCACTTGCGGTTGGCCAGAATCGAGGAAATTCTTCAGCACTGCAAGACCTGCTTTTCCGCTTTTTTCAGGATGAAACTGGGTGGCAATAATATTTCCTTTCTGGATGCTGCTGCAGTATTCATACCCATAATTAGTCGTTGTCAGAACGCAGGAATCATCTTCAGGAACGACGTGATAGGTATGAACAAAATAAAACTTCTCTTCACCGGTCAGACCATTAAAAATCCGTGAGGGCTGATGGGCAATGATACCGTTCCAACCGATCTGCGGCACAGCAAAATCAACCTCAAAACGCTTAACGCTGCCAGGAATAATTCCAAGACCTTCAGCCCCAGGAGCCTCCTCACTGGAATCAAAAAGGGCCTGCAACCCCAGACAGATTCCCAGAAAAGGCCGTCCATCCTCGAGATACTTCTTCAGGGGGGCAAAAAAACCTTTTTCCTTGAGTATCGCGACCATATTGCCGAAGTTCCCCACTCCGGGGAATACGAGCTTCTCGGCCGAGAGGATATCATCTCCCCGGGAAACGACGCTGACACTCTCGCCCACGCTCTCTATAGCATTAATCACACTCCGGACATTCCCGGCACCATAATCCAATAAGGTAATCATATATTTTCCTTTAACCTCCGCATTCTCAAGGAACAGGAAGATATTCTCTTTTTTTGAGGGATACAGTGAGGCTTCTAAAGATGTGTAACTTAAAGCCTGGAGAAAAAATATCAAAGGGATTTTGTAAATATTCAGCAAAAAAGCCTCTAGCTTTTATGACCACTAAACAGTTACGGGATTTTTTAACAGAAGAAAATAGGATAAAAAGATTGCGCCAATATAACTATCACAAATTACTGGTGTTTTGAAACAAATCAATTTCCGTGATCAATTCCAGCTGAGCAGCATTATACAGCATCTCTTACGGCAGTTAAGGCAGTCATGGCCTGTTGATACTCTGCCTCAATCGTCTCAAGTCTTTCCCGGGCCGGACCTGTGGCTTTTGCAATCCTTCCCATATCCTCCAGTTCCTTGCAGAGTATAGCCAATTCTACAGCGCCTAAATTAGCACTGCTTGTCTTAAGGCTATGGGCTGCATCACCAAGACGAACAGGATCTCCCTCTTTGACCGCATCACGAATACCCTGCATAAGTTTCGGAGAATTTTCCAGATACAGGTTGATAATCTTATTCAACACACTGGGCGCCCCTTCCTGCTGCAGCACCCGAAGCATGTCAAGTCTTTCCTGGTCCAAACAAAATGTTTTTTGCTTTGGCTCCGGAATATTCTTTGGGGCCTTTACAGTTTCACTTTGCCGCACAGTTACAGGAACCAGCCACCTGGCCAGAGTTTCGTTTAATTGTTCGAGAGAGAAGGGTTTGCTAAGATAATCATCCATTCCAGCATCCTGACACTCCTCCTGTATACCCTGAACCACATTACCGGTCAGAGCGATAATCGGTACACGAAACTCTGCCCCACCAGACTTTTCCTTTAGGCGAATTGCCCTTGTCGCTTCAAACCCATCCATCTCCGGCATATGGCAATCCATCAGCACAAGGTCAAAACTATTTTGACCCATCGCTTCGACAGCTTCGCGCCCATTCTCGGCAACATCCACATGACATGCCATAAGCTTCAGCATTTCCCGAACAACTTCCTGATTTACCATATTATCTTCTACTACCAGAATATGTGCCTTAAAAGATAACAACTTACTGTCCTGCAGCGGTTCAACACCACCTTCGTCTGCCCCTGACCTACCCAGAACTATCAGGAGAGAATCATGCAGCAGCTTCTGCCTTACAGGTTTTGTCAAATAGCGATCAACGCCCTCCTGCATGGCACGTACAGACTCACTGTCAAAAGCTGCCGAACTGAGCATGATAAGACGCATATCCTTTATATCCTTGTCCTGCCGGATACAGCGAGCCAGTTCAACACCATCCATTCCCGGCATATGCCAATCCAGGATAGCAACATCAAACCTCTCACCCGTTTGTACGGCAACGCTCAGTATTTCAAGAGCCTGCTTCGCATTGCCGGCCACAACATCGCTCATTCCCCATGCCGCAACCTGGTTATGCAATATCTCCTGGTTGGTAATATTATCATCAACAATAAGTATTCTGCACCCTTGCAGACCCTGGCCTGAAACCTCTTTCATCTTTTCAACAGACTGAATCCTGAGGGGCAGAGAAAACCAGAACGTCGATCCTTTCCCGAGTTCACTTTCTACACCTATTTCCCCTCCCATCAAATCCACTAATTGACGGGATATTGTCAACCCAAGCCCGGTGCCGCCATAGTTGCGGGTTGTGGACCCATCTGCCTGGGAGAAAGCTTCAAAAATCCTTGCTTTCTTCTCCGGAATTATTCCAATACCGGTATCCCCCACAGAAAAACGGATGTGAATCTCTTTTCCAGCTGAAGAAAGCACCTCGGCCCCAACGGCAATTTCACCTGTTTCTGTAAATTTAATGGCATTACCGATGAGATTGATAAATATCTGGCGCAATCTGCCGGAATCCCCTTCAACCAAAGCAGGGAGGTCAAGAGATATAACCGGAACCAGTTCCAGTCCCTTGATATGAGCCCGGCTAGCAAGCATTTCTAATACATCCTCTACCATTTCTCGCAAATTAAATTCATGATTTTCCAGAAAAAGTTTTCCGGCTTCGATTTTGGAAAAATCGAGAATGTCATTGATAATCTCAAGTAATGAATCTCCGGAGCGCTGAATTGTCTGGATAAACTGGCGCTGACGTTCATCAAGCTCTGTCTCCAGAACGAGTTCTGTCATACCTATTATGCCATTCATCGGCGTTCGTATTTCATGGCTCATAGTGGCCAGAAATTCACTTTTGGCCTTGCTCGCAGCTTCAGCATCCTCTTTGGCCTTTTCAAGATGAACAACCATTTCCTCCAATTCGTTCTTTGCAGAAGAAAGATCCGCTGTCCGTGTCTCAACCATCTTTTCAAGGCCGGAGCTATAGCCTTTCAACTCTTCATCCCGTTCCTGGATTTCGCCAATCATATCATTATACCTGTCGATCAGCGTTCCAAACTCATCTTCACTCTTCTTCTCCATCCGGAGAGAATAATTTTTATCACGGGTCACAACACTCATAGACTCCATCAATGCAAATAAAGGACCTGTGAAAATTTTCTGCATTTTAGCGGCAAGAAGCAACATCACCAGAAGTGTGATAGCAACAACCATTGAAATGACAGTGTAATAGGAACCGAGTCGTTTTTTGACCTGCTGCATATCATCAACAAGGTGAATTGCACCAATGATCGAGTCCTGAACGAGGACAGGCTGTATGACATGGACATACCCGGCCTTAAAAAAAGTAATCCCCTGCTTTGTTATATGGCGGAGCATCTCCTGCCGATCGCTATAGAGAGTAGGAAGGTTAGCAGTCAGAATGGCTTGATCTATATCCTTCCGATTGTAGGAACTGAAATCATCGCCATTTTTATCATAAAGAAAAGCGACGGCGATTTCTGGTTTTGCGGCAAGAGATGCCAGTGTTTCACTAGCAGCATATTCATCATTAAAAGACATAGCAGCGGCACTGTTTAAGGCGACAACAGCAGCAATCGAACGCAATTCAACTGCAAGATTCTCCTGGGCACGGCTTTTTTCGTTGACAACAAGAGCCGTTGCAACAAGAAACAGTGCAAGTCCTGCAGACAGTATCAAAAGAAGGAGAAGTTTAACCCTAATAGACATATGCTCAACTCATTCCATCACAAGAGATTATTCATTGCCATTAACAATAATTGCCAGCTTCAAAAGACGCGAACTAATATTAACCTTCTGCTTAAGGCTCGTCTCTCTATTGACCTCAAAACGAAGTTTACCTTCTTTACTGACAAAATTTATGACACCGCCAAGCTTGGCAAAATCGGGCATCTCACCGATAGTCAAAACAGGTTTCTCTTTTACCGAAGCAAAAATCCGAAGCAGAGCCGTTCGATCCATATTTCCGCCGACAAACAACATATTACATCTGTCAAAACCACCTGCTTCAGGAATAAAATCGATCTGAAGAGAACGGCCACCGACTCCTTTACCTTCAATCGTTCGAAAACCAGCCTCAAGGGATTTCCCTCCAACAACGCAGAGTGAAAAGGCGTCAGGGGTATCAGTAAAAGAATTATCCGGCCACTGTGTGAACTTGGCAAAATTCAGGACAAAGGCCGCCTTTAACGCATATTCATCTTCTGGAGCAGCAAAAGCCGGCCCTCCGGTAGAAAGAAGCAACATGAACATCAGGAGACCGATGTCAGTTCTTCTGAGCATATATTTTGTGAGTGTTCGAAAGTTCACAATACAATTAACCTGTCTTAAAATATAAATTCTACCAAAAAAGAAAACCATATAACAATCTTTTTATGCCAAATAAAAAATCATTTTTCAAAGAGGGTAGAAACAGATTGAGACCGATCTGATAAAAAATTGCTTCCTCGAAAAACAGCCCTACTAATCTTGTCTTTTCTCCAGGTCACCCCAGCGACTATACAGGCTGTCAACATTATCCTGGCATTCCTGAAGGCGATTACACCATACGGAAAGTTCCGCTGGATCTATGCTTATTTCCGGATCTTCGACCTTAAGCTTGCAGATGTTGAGCTCCTCTTCTGCCTCCAATATGGTCTTTTCCATTGCCTCCAGTTCCAAGCGCTCT
The DNA here is from genome assembly GCA_014382295.1 of Candidatus Desulfobia pelagia. Classification (GTDB taxonomy): domain Bacteria; phylum Desulfobacterota; class Desulfobulbia; order Desulfobulbales; family SURF-16; genus Desulfobia; species Desulfobia pelagia. The sequence goes on from JACNJZ010000076.1 coordinate 10,813, forward strand.
TTATAGGTCAACTTATTGCTTTTCTTTGGGGACGACTTTACTTTCCCTTTCTTTTTTTTATCATTTTTCTTACCGGCAGAAAGAGAAGCAAGCCATTGATGACAATCGGCATACAGGCTGGTGCCGCCATGCCCGTCAAAACCGATAATGGTGCTGGTCAGAGTATCAAGGAAAGAACGATCATGGCTGACGAGAACAACGGCCCCCTCAAAATCAAGAAGACTTTCTTCCAGGACCTGGATGGATCCAATATCAAGATCGTTGGTGGGTTCGTCGAGAAGAAGAATATCTGCCGACTGGCGCATCAGATTGGCAATGAGAATACGGGCCTGCTCGCCGCCCGAAAGTCGTGAAACCGGCATCTCAAGCTGATCAGGCTCAAAAAGAAATCGCTTGGCCCAGGTAACAACATGAACAGGGCTTCCCTGATACAAAACACTGTCACCATGGGGAGAAAGGGCGGTGCGAAGAATCACATCCTGATCAAGCTGTTCCCTTTTCTGGTCAAACAGGATAATTTTTACGCCATCGGCCCGGGTAACCGTCCCCTGATCGGGGGGCACATCGCCATAAATGAGATGCATCAAAGTCGATTTGCCGCAGCCGTTCTCGCCAACCATCCCAAGACAGACTCCGGGGCCGAGGACAAAAGAAAGATCCGTAAAAAGCTGGCGTCCATCAATTGCCTTGCTCACTCCTTCAACAGTCATCAATTTCTTGGTTTTACGGCCTGTAGCATCAAAGCCAATCCGGACCTTCTGGTCTGAACGGTTACGACCTCGAACCTGGGCAAGTTCACTCTGCAGACGATGGGCCTCATCAATACGGTAGCGTGCTTTGGTGGTCCGTGCTTTGGGCCCCCGACGCAACCATTCGACTTCCCGCCGCACCTTATTGGCCAGACTGCTTTCCATTACCTGCTGCTGCTCCAAAAACTCCAATCTTTTCTCCAGGAAATGGCTGTAATTTCCTTTGATGCTCAGACAGCCTGTCGGGTAGCAGCGGTTCAGTTCAACAACACGGTTTGTCACATTTTCAAGGAATGTCCTGTCATGACTGACCAGGATAAAAGAAAAAGGAGCGGAAAGAAGAATCTTTTCCAACCAGAGAATGGCACCTATATCGAGGTGGTTCGTCGGCTCGTCAAGCAGGAGGATATCCGGTTCCTGAACCAGAGCCCTGGCAATTGCCAGCCTTTTTTTCCAGCCGCCCGACAAGGAACCCGCCTTCTGGTCGGGATCTTTAAATTTTGCCTGACTTAATGCCCTGTGCACCCGATTATATCGATGTATTTCATCTGTATCATCGCCAATAACTTCTTCCAGGGTCTCCTCTAGGGTTTTATTGTCGTCAAAAATATCCTCCTGGCCGAGGTACACCGTTCGAACCTGTTTCCTCCGAAAAATCGTGCCGCTGTCCAGGCTCTCTTTTTCGGCCAGGATCCTGAGCAATGTTGATTTTCCGGAACCGTTGGGACCGATGAGCCCGACACGATCATCGTCATGAACACTCAGGGCGAGATCACTGAAAAGGGTATGGGCACCGAAAGACTTATTCAGCTCTTGGCAGGTAATTAATTGGGACATTATATTTTAAGTTTTAAGTTTTAAGTTTTATTAAAGGTGACAATCTCGTAAAAAGTCTCGGGATGGCTAAGTAAAAAGTTTGATATACAAGACGTAGCAATTTTTCAGGTGCGAGGCCATACATGTGGTATGCCGAGTGCCTGAAAAATTGGTACAACGCAGTAGATCGGACTTTTTACGACGTCATCAAAGATACCAACTGCGGCGGCAAAGTACCATAAAAGAGACAAGCAAAAAAGAGTTACACGAACTATAGTATAATGAAAATGTAAATTATACTAATTCTCTACCCCTGACATGGAAACACTACTCTCTTTCATTGTGGCTATTGCCAATGAATCATGGCAGCTGCTCAAGGAATCTTCAATATATATAATTTTCGGCCTACTGGTCGGCGGCCTGCTCAAGGTTTTTCTTTCTCCGACATACGTGGCAAAGCATCTGGGAAAGGGAAGATTCATGTCTGTATTTAAAGCAGCCCTGTTCGGCATTCCAATCCCGCTCTGCTCCTGCGGTGTACTACCTGCAGCGGCCTCTCTCAAAAAGCAGGGGGCCAACAATGGCGCGACCACTGCCTTTCTCATTTCAACTCCTGAATCCGGGGTAGACTCCATATCCATAACATGGGCCCTGCTCGATCCGATCATGACGGTCGCCCGACCTCTTTCCGCTTTTATTACTGCTTTTGTCGCAGGGATCAGTGAAAACCTTATTCACCGTCCGAAACCACCCGGCCTAATAATGGCCGATACGGGAATCTCAGACGACACATGCTGCGAAGATAAAGAAAGACCGTCAACCCTGAGAAAAATCACGACCGGAATGAATTATGCCGCCAAGGAAATCTGGGGAGATCTCGCCGGCTGGTTTTTCTTCGGAATTCTTCTTGCCGGGATCATCTCTGCCCTGGTACCGGATGACATGATTGCCCACTGGCTGGGTGGCGGCATAAGCTCCATGCTGATCATGCTTCTCTTCGGCATCCCGCTGTATATCTGCGCAACTGCATCAACTCCAATCGCGGCAGCCTTTATCCTCAAAGGAGTAAGCCCCGGGACAGCCCTTGTTTTTCTTCTCGTCGGACCGGCAACAAATATCACGTCACTCTCGGTCCTCATTGGCCTTCTGGGTAAACGTGCTACTGTCCTCTACCTGCTCAGCATATCCATTGTCAGTGTAATCTGCGGCCTGCTCGTTGACCTGATATACAATAGTCTTGAGATTTCAGCCCAGGCCAGCGTTGGCCAGGCAGGTGAAATCATGCCAGAAATCGCAGAATTAGGCGCGACATTTCTGCTCATCGCCCTGTCCATTCCTCATCTTGTTCAATGGGCAAAAAAATGTTTCAGGCCAACTGACTCTGCAGGATGCGAGTGTTCCTCTGGCTCCTGCTCTACTGAGACTGATAAAGCACCCCCCCCTTCAACAAGCTGCTCATACCCTGACATTACAGCCCCGGTGGCCACACTTTTCCCCATGGCTCAATCTGCCCCTGCTGAACCTGGGGAAATAATCATACCTGCAGTCAAGCAGTCATTTACCAGTGGATCAATGAAAACTGTCATCGGCAGCATCCCCGTGGTGACAAGCGACCTGACAGCACGAGACCGCCGGGGCTCCTTCCTGGCCCGCTGGAATATCGGCCGAATGCACTTCATTGTCGAACCCGGCCTGTATGCATTGGGAAATCCCGATACAGAAAGCCCTGTACTTGTAACAGCCAATTACAAAATGAGCTTTGACGTCCTTCGCTCTTCGCTGCCGGGCAAAAATCTCTGGCTTCTTGTTCTGGACACCAAGGGCATCAACGTCTGGTGTGCAGCAGGCAAAGGAACCTTTGGGACAGAAGAACTCTATGACCGCATCAGATCAAGCGGTCTTGAAAAAATAGTCTCCCATCGCCGCATCATTGTGCCTCAGCTCGGAGCTCCAGGCGTCGATGGACTCGCAATACAGAAACATACCGGCTTCCATGTCGTGTGGGGCCCTGTTTCTGCATCTGACATTCCTTATTTCCTGGACAATAAGTATCAACTCACAGCCGAGATGAGACGCAAACTGTTTCCATTCAGTGAACGGCTGGCCCTTGTTCCTGTCGAACTGGTGCAGGCCAGTCGGAATATACTGCCTTTCGTGCTGCTTTTCTTTCTTCTTTCCGGACTTGGCGGTGAACTTTCCTTCCGGCAGGCCGCTCTTGAATTCGGACCTTTCGCAACCCTGGCCCTGGCGTGTAGTGTAGCGGCAGGAACCATAATCGTTCCACTGCTCCTCCCCTGGATTCCGGGCCGGGCACTAAGCACTAAAGGCTTCTGGGCCGGCATTATCACAGCATATGGCTTATTCTTTTTCAGTGGACGCCTGACGCCTTCCACCGGGGCCAAATGGACTGAAATGACAGCCTGGCTTCTTATAATTACTGCTGTTTCTTCCTGGTTCGGCATGAATTTTACAGGAGCGACTACATATACTTCACGATCTGGAACCCGGAAAGAAATGTTCCGCGCCATCCCTCTTCAATGTGCTGCCGTTGTCATTGGCTTTTCATGCTGGCTCTTTGCCCGCTTTTATTTTTAAAGAAAAAAACTATGGCTCTTTTTCATTACATACCCGATGTCACCACACTGGAACTGAACCAGGAGTTGTGCATCGGCTGCGGCATATGCCTTGTCGTCTGTCCCCACGATGTCTTTGTCCTGAAAGATAAAAAGGCATTGATTGCCAACAAAGATAACTGTATGGAATGTAATGCCTGCGCAGTCAATTGCCCTCCACGGGCTATCAGTGTCGAATCAGGCGAGGGATGCGTCAGATCCATTATCAATGAACTTTTAGGCCGAGAATGTGACTGCTGCTGACTCAAGGCAACAACTACGACATCGAACCAAAAATTTCTACCCACAATGCACACATAGAACACAAAGTCTTTCTTCTCTGCGATCTCTGTGGTTAATAAAAACGAAACCCATGAACCGAGACACACTTTTTCAGGACTCCAAACATCCTGCCGAATTTACATTCAACAGCCAGGTTGCCGAAGTATTTGACGACATGCTGGAGAGGTCCGTTCCCTGCTACCGTCAGACAACCGGCATGATGGCCACCCTTCTCGAACATTTCTGCAGCAAGGGCGACACGGTCTATGACCTTGGCTGTTCCACAGGAACCACTCTGCTTGAACTGACAAGACAGCTTTCCCATATGAACCTCTCGTTTATCGGTCTCGACAGTTCTCAGCCCATGATTGAAAAGGCGGAAATCAAGAAAAAGATGCTTTCGCACAAGCAGGATATCCGATTCGAGACCATGGACATCACCGAAGCATCCCTGCAGGAATGTGGCGCTGTCTTCCTGAATTACACACTGCAGTTCCTTCGCCCTCCTGTCCGCTCACGCTTTCTTAAAAAAGTACATAAAGCGCTGAAGCCCGGCGGCATACTCATTGTCAGTGAGAAAATCATCTCCCACCGGACAGTGATAAACAGAGCGTACATTGATCTTTATCTCAACTTTAAACGCAGTCAGGGATATTCCGAAACTGAAATTGCCAAGAAAAGGGAAGCCCTCGAAAACATCCTCGTCCCCTTTTCCATCCATGAAAACCTGGATCTGCTCAAAGAAAGCGGCTTTTCGGAAACCGAATCATTTTTTCAGTGGTTTAATTTCGTCTCCTTTCTCTCAGTAAAAACACCATGAACGACTATTTCGATCTTCTACCCCATGCCAGTCATGACCTGATTTGCACCCTGCAACGGGAGAATGAAAAGAAACTGCAGAGCGCCAAAAAAGGAATCCTGGCCTACCGCCTCCCTTTTGAATCAGTCTCCCACCTGAAAGCATCGTCCCTTGACCTGGAGAGTGATGTGGTAACAATTGGACGCAGGGAAGACCTCAGCAAGGAAGAGCATGCCCTGGTATACAACGTTATGCGCGGTTTTATGCCATGGCGCAAAGGACCGTATAATGTTTTTGGCATCGATATAAACGCCGAATGGCGAAGCAACAGAAAATGGGACAGGGTGCTGCCGCAGCTTCCTGACCTTGAAGACAAGATTGTTGCCGACGTAGGCTCCAGCAACGGCTATTACATGTTCAGGATGCTACCCCATAAGCCCAGAGCCGTTATCGGTTTTGAGCCATATATCCATCACTATTTCACTTTTCGCACCCTAAACAGCTTTGCGGGGCTTGCAAACCTGCACATGGAACTTCTGGGCGTGGAGCATCTCAGCCTTTATCAGGACTCTTTTGATGTGGTTTTTCTGATGGGAATTCTTTATCACCGAATCTCCCCTCTTGAATCCCTGAAGGAAGTAAGAAAAAGCATGAAGCAGGGAGGGACTCTCATTGTTGAGTCCCAGTCAATTCCGGGAGAAGAACCGGTCGCACTCTTCCCGGCGTCCTGTTATGCCAAGGTTCCAGGAACCTATTTCGTACCTACGGCGGCATGCCTTAAGAACTGGATGATACGGGCAGGATTTACAGATGTGGAGATCTTCTGCTCTCACCCGATGAGTAATAAAGAGCAGCGAAAAACCGAGTGGATGGTCTTTGAATCATACGATGATTTTGTTGATCCGGACAACCCTTCACTCACAGTGGAGGGTTATCCGGCACCCCTCAGGGTTTTCCTGAAAGGCACGGCAAGATAGTCAACAAACAAGCAGCATCCCCTAACATGAAACTTCCTCACAAACTGCAATCGTTCCTCTCGCCTGGTCTGCACTGTATACAATCTGCACTCCATCCAGCAAATGGAGACTCTCCAGGCGTTTCAAGCTGCATTTTTTCATACCCTGAAACTGGGAACGATCAGAATTCGCCAGAGTTATGGTAAGCGATGAGTCCTTTCCTGTATCCTGTCTTTTCCGCAGTATATCACGCATCCGTCGAAAAAAGAGCCGAGACATGACGAGTTCGCCAAAAGCCGGATGATACGGACCGGCGACCACATCTTTTTCAAGGCTTGCGGATGGCTGCAATCCCATGCGAATAACCGGAATTTTTTGATCATCGAAATATCTTTTGAGCTTTGAACAGAGGGCTATGGCCTTATTAAGAGACATGGGCTGATATTCTTTTCTTGCGAACATACGGGCCAGAGGACTTCCCTGAATAACCAGGGTCGGATATATCCTCACCAGATCAGGCTTGAGAGCGGCCAATTGCCGGGCTCCATCAAGAACACCTGCTGTTGATTCTCCGGGCAAACCAATCATAAGCTGACCGCCAACTGCAATACCCGCCTCTTTCAGAACACAAAAAGCTTTTTGGGCCTGATCACTGCCATGTCCTCTACCGGCCATCGCCAGCACATTAGGATCCATGGACTGCACACCAAGCTCAACAAGACCCACATTATGTTCCTTCAAAAAACAAGCTGTTTCAGAATCAATATAATCCGGGCGGGTGGAAAGCCTGACAGACTGGACAAGACCGTCATTCATGTAGGGTTGGACAGCTTGCAGCAGTTCCTCCTGAAGGGAGCGATTCAGCCCTGTGAAACTCCCGCCATAAAACGCAACCTGAACATCTCTGGTTCTGTCTCTTGGCCAGGAAAGGCATGTCTCAATCTCTTTTTTCACCTCCTGTGCGCCAACACGGGAACTCTGGCCACTGTCACGGGTAATGACATGCTGGTTGCAGAAGATACACTGATGGGGACAACCCTGGTGGGCAATAAAAACAGGAATGATAAATGGTGAGGCAGATGTCATAAAAGGGAACGGGGAAAATGCTACAAATTCAATTCATCAAAGATACAGATGGCCTCTGCAGCTGCATTCTGTTCAGCTTCCTTTTTATTGGTTGCAGATCCATAAGCAAGGACCCTGTCCTCAAACTGCACGGAAACATGAAAGATCTTGGCATGATCAGGGCCTTCTGCCTTTTCCAGGACATAGACCGGTCCCTGGTTATATTTTTCCTGAATCATTTCCTGCAGCCTGCTTTTAGAATCGGCCGAGACAAGAGTTTTCTTTCGCTCATCGATCCATGGTGCAATATGCCTTTCTGCTACGGCACGGGCTGCATCATAACCGCCATCCAGAAAAATCGCGCCGATCACCGCCTCAAAAGCACAGGAAAGAATGGACGGTTTTTCCCTGCCCTGGGAAGCATCCTCACCTCTGCCAAGCAAAAGATATTCTCCGAGGTCAATATCTTTTGCCATCACAGCAAGATGGCTTTCCTGGACAAGAGCGGATCTCAACCGGGTAAGATCTCCCTCATTCATCTGGGGAAAGCGGGCAAACAATGCATATCCCACAGCCAGATCGAGGACAGCATCCCCGAGGAATTCAAGGGTTTCATTGTTTTCCTTGATATCCTTGCCATGCTCAAAAGAATATGAGCTATGTACAAAAGATTTCTGCAGATAACTCTGGTCGGTGAAAGTATATCCTAATTTTTCTTCAAAAACCTGGAGCTGCTCAGAGTTCCTTTTTAATAAAGCGTTCAGGGTTGTCATAAATATTTTTTTGTCTCTTCAAGAAAAGAGCCACATTTTTCTTGTCAAAAAGATCATCAACGTTTAGTATTGCTGGCTCATTGTATCAATACAAAAGGCGGCGTAGCCAAGTGGCTAAGGCAGTGGTCTGCAAAACCATTATTCACCAGTTCGACTCTGGTCGCCGCCTCCATGAAACAACTCAAGGGTTTACAGTTAGAAAATACTGTAAACCCTTTTTTATTTTTACCCTTCCTGTTCCATTTTGCCACCATTCTTTTCATTCCTTAAAGAATGGCCGGCTGCAAGAGTGCTGGACCTGTGTATTAAAACCCCATGTCTTCAAGCATTTTATTGACCGTATCCTGATCAAGAATTGCCTGATCACCTTCAGATTTGTCAACCGTAAGCTTACTGATATAGGAATCAACATCCGACTGGGCAAGCTCCTTGCTCTCTTCCAATGAAAGTGAGGAATCTGCCTTCTTATGCTTAAGACGGGAACCAAAAGACACAACAATTGCCAACAACTGCATCTGGAAATCACTGAGCATTTTTATAACTTTCATAATCTGCTGTCCAGAGAGATCCTGAAAACTCAGAGACTCTGTTATGGAAAACACATCTGCAGATATCTTTGAAGTTTTAGAAAGCGCCTCTTCAATCTGCTCAAAAATCTCCTCTTTCTCTGACGCGGACATAACACCAGAACCGTTCATACTCGGCACTACAGCCCCTGAAACCTTCGGCAGCGCATCCACGGCATCCAACCCCTGCTGGAGCAAGGCCTGAACCTCTGCCAGACGAGGATCGGCATTTGAATCCCCAGCTCCTAAAGGCTCTCCAGCCTCGGCCTCTCCTTCAACTTCTATTTCCACCTCTCTGGTCGGAGGCGCCTCAAGAGGAATGGTCTGATCAAGGAAAATATCGCCCTGGCCCTTATCCATCTTTTTCAGAAGATTTGATATACCCTTATCATTGCAGGATTCCAGAAGAGACGTAAACACATCGGTCATCGGCACATTGAAGAAATTATCACCATCTGCCTCATAGGCAGCTGCTTTCGGGGCCATAGCATGATAAAAAGTGTCGAAATGAAAAAGTTCCTCTGCTTTTTCCCGGGCGGCCCTCAAGTGATCCTTGACGGTCTCATTTGTGCACAACTCATAGAGCGTCTGAAAAACAACATCCACATCAAAAAGATAGAGAGTTTTGGTCTCCGTTTTCTTAACCGGCTCCGGAGCTTCCAGCACGGATCCTTCCTCCTGCACAACAGCAAGAATTTCGCGGGCCTGATTCATGTACTCTTTAATCTTCGCAGTTTCATCAGATAGCGAAGAAGCCTCCTCCGGCACTTCATCCTGCACCTCTTCCTGGCCCCCTGAAGATGCAGCCACAAAAGCAGGGTGTTCCTTCAAGGCGGAAAGCAGATCACGCACCTCGAATGTTTCACCCTGGACTTTTTCCACATTATCCATGATTTGCATAGCTGCTTTTTCAGTCATCCTGACGATGTCCTGCAGCTGGCTTTTTGCATCTTCTATTTTCTCATCAGCCTCATCAAGCTCGACCCTTTTCTGTAGTCTGTCTTCGGCAGGAATATCCTTAATGGTTTCGCTGAGACTTTTGGCCAACTTCCCTATATCGTTATACAGATCGGCAGATACTTCCTGATAAAAAAGATCATCTTCAGGCATAAAAGCGGGAACGCCCTCATTACTCTCCGGAGCCTCTACTCCTCTTCCTGCGCCCGCATCTTTACACGAGGACTCTGCCTCTCCCCCAGAACCAAGAACGGTGACATTGAAATTAGCGTCAGACGTTGGAATCCTAAAGAAACCGGTGTTCATTTCCAGAAAAATTTCAGGTTTATTCTTTGCAGCCATACCGTATCATCCTATTTATGATCATTGAGTAGAAAACGCCCCTACACGTTTTTAGGGCTCACTTATTACTGATTACCATTGGCTCCCTTCGTATTTCACGAAGGTTTTCCAGACTTTTTTTCTTTGTTCTGCGGAACGATATTAAACCGTTCCTGAATACGCTTCAGAGAAACGAGTTTGACATTCCTGGAAGAAGGCGTCAGAAAAGATTTCAATTTCCGCTCAAGACTCCTTGGGTCTACCTCTTTTTCTATGGCAATCACGCCTTCCATTATTATCTTCTGCAATAACAGTTCCTGGTCAGTCTGTTCACGTATATTACCGGCAAAAGGAATACAAAGAAAGTTTGCCAGAATAATACCATAGAGTGTTGATGTTAACGCGATGGGTATAGTGGCCAGAATAGTTGCGGTACTGCCGATACCAGCCAGCATCCCGATCAGCCCAACCACACTTCCAACCAGTCCAAACGAAGGAAACAGCTCAGCCATAGTTCTCAGAACCCGCTCACAATCCTCGCGGCGACGTCTAAAAAAATACATCTCGGTACTGAGGATATCACGAATTGCATCGCCTTTATAGCCATCAACGAGCAAGCCAAGCGCCCTCCTCAGAAAGAGAACACTGGTTTCCTCTTCATCCTCCTGGAGGGAAAGAAGGCCTTTGAACTTTGACTTTACCGAGAGATCAACAAGAATTTCAACAATGTCTTCGGGGTCTTTAATCTTTTTAATTTTATAGGAAGCGACAAGGACTTTATAGACAATCATGATCCTGTCCATCCTATACGTCAGCAATGTTGCCCCGAAGGTGCCGCCGATGACAACCAGAAAACCGGAGATATTGTAGTACATGCTGATATTGCCATGGAATACAAAACCCACGAGAAACAGGAGGAGGCAGAGAATTACGCCTATGACATTCTTATTTTGCACCAGCATACCCTTCTATCCTGTTTTGGGGCTTATCCCTGGTAATAATCAACTCAACCCGGCGATTGGCCGCTCTGTTTTTCGGAGTGTCATTTGGCCTTAACGGCTGATATGAGGCATGACCGGTGACATAAAATCTCTCTTCTGGCAATAATGATTTCTCCATGACAAATCGGGCAACCACACTGGCCCGTTTGAGAGAAAGCTCCCAGTTGGAGGGAAATTGCTCTGTGTTAATTGAAAGATCGTCGGTATGCCCCACCACATTAATCATATACGGAGTCTGCCGGAGTATGGGAACAAGCTTATCAAGGGCTTCCCTGGCTGCGGGCTTCATATCCGCCTTGCCCAGATCAAAAAGGAGATCACTCTGCAGGATAATTCGTACTGTCTTATCCGGTGCCAGATCCACTGTTGCAAACGCATTTAATTCTTCCTGTTCAAGAGTTTGCCTGCCAAGTTTGTAAACCTGGGTCAACAGTACTTCACTATCGCTGTCAGGAGCAGGTCCTATAGACCCTCCGCCCTTATCACCTATGACACCGGTACCCATCTCTGAACCAATATCACTGCCCAGCCCTTCACCGGTCAAAAATTCAACATCTACAGATTTATAAGCATACATAACTGTAAACAGAATAAACATGGTCATCATCAGGTCAGACCACGCTACCGACCAATGGGGATTCCTCGGCATACGAATCCGATCAAAAGAATCTTCAGAGTAAGGCCGCTCACCCGTACTTTCACTGCCCGTATAAACCGAAGGGAAACTCAGTCGTCCCCGTCTTTTCGGAGAACGCACCCCATCCTCTTCAGATTGCCCGGTGTCAGATCTGGTCTCTCCTGAAATACCGGCGACCTCTTCCGACTGCTCTTTTTTTGAGATACTGTTTTCCTCTGTCATGATCAAACGTATACCCGTCTTAATCTCGTCATGATAACCTATCGGAATTTAAATCATTTCCTAAAGTGAAAAGAGGGGCCTCTTTTCAAAAAACATCCGTTAAGTCTTCGACATTCCAAATAAGAACTACTTAAGAAACGGCAGCAGAGATTTAAATTCAGGAGTACCGGCCCTATGCAACAGTTCATAAATAATCATTTCCGTATTGCCCACTATGCCGCCTATCTGGCGAATCCTTTCCAGACCGGTCTCGTAATTTGCAGGTGTTCTCGACGACACGGCATCAGCAGGAACCCACATGGTGTATCCTTCACTCATACCGCCGAAAACGGTCTGATACATGCAAATATGGGTCTCAACACCGCATACAATCCAAGTATCTATTTTCTCATAGGATCGTATTTTTTCCAGAATAGCCTGATTTGCAAAACAGTCAAATTCCAGTTTATCCAATGCTGTCACTTCAGGGATTTCCGCACTGATTTCAGGAAGGAGCGCCCCTATCCTGGCCACATACTGAGTTGTCGCCACAACAGGCATGTGAAGAGCCTGGGCTGTCTTAAGCAGCAATACCGTGTTGCGCACCACCTCATCATTGCCATGAATGACCCGCATCATTCTATCCTGAATATCTACCACAAGAAGACCGGTCTTTTCCGGTGTCATACGTTTAATTTCTTTCATCGTCTCTGTTCTCCTGTTACATTTGGAAAAAATTGCTGTATTCGTAAAAAATCATCATATTCGCACATGTCAAACACATTGGATATTCATAATGCAGATTGCTCATCTCTTAAAGGAAAAACCTGTCAACAGCACTGTGGAAATCAAAGGCTGGGTCAAATCCCGGCGGGATTCAAAAAATCTCTCTTTCCTAGACATCACTGACGGCTCATGCCTGAAAGGTCTCCAGGTCATCGCCGATGCGGGGCTGTCTAACTATCAGAATGAAATACTGAAACTCACGGCAGGCTGCTCAATACAGGTTACAGGCCTCTTTGCCGAATCGCCGGCCAAAGGCCAGGACCTCGAACTGCAGGCCCGGGAAATTATAATCCACGGCTGGGCTGACCCTGATGAATACCCGCTTCAGAAAAAAAAGCACTCCTTCGAATTCCTCCGCACCCTTTCCCATCTGCGGGCCAGGACAAACAGCCTTGGCGCCATGGCCAGGATACGCAGCAGACTTTCCTTTGCCATACATCAATTTTTCCAGGAGCGCGGCTTTATTCAGGTACACACACCCATCATTACCACCAGTGACTGCGAAGGGGCCGGTGAAATGTTCACCGTCACTTCATTTGACCTGAACAACCCGGCAAAAAACAACGGTCATGTCGACTTTAACCGGGACTTCTTTGGGCAACGTGCAAGCCTGACGGTAAGCGGTCAGCTCGAGGCAGAAGCTTATGCCCTTGCCCTCAGCAACGTATACACCTTCGGCCCTACATTTCGGGCAGAAAATTCCAATACCAGCCGCCATCTTGCAGAGTTCTGGATGCTGGAACCGGAAATGGCCTTCTGCGACCTTGACGGGGATATGAACCTGGCAGAAGAAATGCTCCAGCATCTTGTTCGTGTAGCACTGGAAGAGTGCAGCGATGACCTTGACCTCTTTGGCCGCTTTATTGACAAGAACCTTCTCTCCAGGCTGAACAACATACTGGACAATTCTTTTGTCAGAATGACCTATACTGAGGCGGTTTCTCAACTTGAGAAATCCGGCCGCAATTTTGAGTTTCCAGTGGCATGGGGCATGGATCTCCAATCTGAACATGAACGGTTTTTGGCCGAAGAACTCTGCAAATGTCCGGTCATTGTCAAAGACTATCCCAAGAAGTTAAAACCGTTTTACATGCGAGTCAATGATGACAACAACACAGTAGCGGCCATGGACATTCTTTTTCCGAAAATAGGTGAAATTATTGGCGGCAGTCAGCGCGAAGAACGCTTGAGTGTCCTGATGGAAAGAATGACGGAAACCGGAATAGACCATGACACATATTCCTGGTATCTTGACCTGCGCCGTTTTGGCTCCGCCCCCCACGCCGGATTCGGTCTTGGTTTTGAACGATTGCTTCTTTTTGTGACAGGTTTAAGTAATATTCGAGACGTAATCCCTTTTCCAAGAACACCAGGATCGGCGACATTATAGTTTCTATTCATCACTGAGACAGCACGCCCACTTTATACATATGAAACTGAGACTCCTTTCCATAGCTGCAGCAATTCTTCTGATCTCCTTTGTATCAATCCCTGCCATGGGAGCCTCTGATGCCGATGCCGCGTCTGATGGCGTTATCGGCCAGGATGCTCACTATGATATAACTGATGACATTATCAAGGCCTACGACCAGAAGATAGCCAAGGACAGCTGGAAACCATGAACCCGACACTGATTCTGGCACCTCTTCGCGGACTTACCGAGTCTACATACCGAACTGTTTTCAGCCGTTTTTTTCCAGGTTTTGACTCGGCGGTTGCCCCATTCATCAACACCTACCAGGGCAACACCATCAAGCCATCCCTCCTGAAAGACCTGCTTCCGGAAAACAACCCTCTTCTCCCGGTAATTCCACAGATTCTTGCCAAAAATCCTGCCAATTTCCTGAAGATATCCCAAATTCTCGCCGACCTCGGTTATACAACAGTAAACTGGAACCTGGGATGTCCCTACCCCATGGTGGCCAATAAAGAAAGGGGATCCGGACTGCTTCCCCATCCTGACAAAATCGCCTATTTCCTGGATACAATTCAGGGAAGCCCTCTTTCTCTTTCCATAAAAACCCGCATTGGCCGCAGGCACCCCGATGAAATCATGAAACTGATGTCGATCTTCAATCAATTCCCACTCACTGAACTGATTATTCATCCGCGGACAGGCTTACAAATGTATAAGGGAAATGTGGATCTGGAAACATTTCAAGCCTGCCTGGAAATCTCAAAACATCCTGTAGTCTATAACGGTGATATCAACAGTGTAAGTGATTACAGGCATCTTTCAGAAAAATTCCCAACGGTTGCGGGCTGGATGATCGGTCGGGGAGCCCTGGCAAACCCATTTCTTCCAGGTCAGATCAAAGGGATATCATGTGATGGCAATCCCATACAAATTCTCGCGGCTTTTCACGATACACTTTTGCAACATTACTCCGAATACCTATCCGGACCGGGCCACCTCCTAGGAAGAATGAAAGGCATTTGGTTTTACCTCTCAGGTTCATTTCCGGATGGCAGAAAGTTATTAAAGAAAATACAGAAAACCTCCAGAATAGACCACTATAAGGACCTCGTAAAATCGATATGGGACGGCCCACACAATCTGGTCTAATTATTCTTCCCCTCAGTGCATTACGACAGACAACTCTGCAGTATTGACAAAATCCCGCCAGCTTCGTATCCTTTTTATAACGATATGCTTTTTCTAATGCAGCATCTTATCAGGGGGTATTTCTCATGGCTGGCGCATCCTCAAAATTCACCCGGAGAAAATTTGTCCAACTGGGTGGAGCCGCTCTCACTAGTTTAAGCCTCACATCAGGTTTTCCCAATATTGTTTCAGCAAAACCAAAGAGTATTGTCAGAATCGGGGTCTTTTCTCCTTCCCATTGTTCCTCGCCAATGCTCTATGCCGATCTGGCCGGATACTACAAAGAACACGGTCTGCAGGTCGAAATTATCTTTTCACCAAGCATGTCAAAACTTGCCAGGGGTATTATTACCGGAGACCTTCACTTTGGACAGCTTATGGTGCCGATGACCATTGCCGCTCACACCGGAAGCGGGCCATTTGCCAAGGAGAATACCCCACTTGTCTCTCCTCTGTGGGCCGGAACAAATGGAGGCGCAATGGTAGTCAGGAATGACTCCAGTATTCGACTTCCCGGCGACTTGAAAGGAAAAAGAATTGGAATCCACAGCCGCTACCTCTTCCATTACCTCATCATCATTGAACTTTTTGAACGCTACGGGATCAACCCGTCAAAAGATGTGACTCTCAAAATCATTGATATAGAAAATATGGTCAAGGCCCTGGAAGATGATGAAATTGACGCTTTTATCAATCCGGAACCTATCAGTTCCGCTGCCGTCTCCAGAGGCCAGGGCCGCGACTTCCTCCTCACCAAGGATCTCTGGTTCAGACATCCCTGCTGCTGTCTTGCCTCAAAACGGTCTCTTTTTGAAAATGACCCGACTTTGTTCCGGGATGTCGTTACAGCAACTTTAAGAAGTACTCTGGAGCTAAACGAGACTTCCACCAGGGACCTCAGACTTAAAATGATCTGGGAAAGAATTCCGCAGTTCCAGGAATTCCCCTTTGAAGTAATTCAAAGTGCTTTTACACCGGGACGATCCGATTTTGAACCATTCCCATATCAAAGTTCCGCAAAGGTAGTCGCACAACTTCTACAGAAAAACGGCCTGATGCCGACAACATTCTCAGCCGAAAAAACTGTTGCAGACATCTTCCTGTCAGACTATACCCGTAAATTAATGCATTCTCTTAGGGCATCATCCATTCCAGATTCAAATATTAGAGCCGAATGGGTGGTTGGCAGGCGATACGATTAATGAGACACAAACTTATACTTCGAAGACAATGCCACCACGTTACAAATTCAGTCTGAGCACAAAAATAACGGCTGCAATACTCATCAGCCTTATCTTCGTGTTTACTATTATTGCTTCAGCAATGTGGATCGGCTCCAGCCGCTACATCGACCAGACACGCATTACCATAACGGAATTCTCCCGGGATGAAGCGACCCACACCATGGATGTTCTGCATTCAGTCCTGAAGCACAAAGGCGAAAGCCTGACTGGTTTCCTCTCAGAGATTTCTGCTATAAAAATTATTTCCTTCGATTATGAAACATTAAAACAGTATCTGAACAACATCCTGAAAGACCATGATGTTGTTTACGCCATCTATCATATTGAAGCCAACGACATCGTCATTTCCCGCCATATCCCCCTGGCAGGAACACCATGGAGCAATATGAACAAAAAGGGTGAAGATATTCTCGCCCTCACCAGCCAGATGAAAAAAGATGGGTACGTTGCCGAATATAAAAAAGACATCTTCTACAATAACGTCAAGATCGGTACTATTATTGTCGGCATATCACGAGAGAACGTTATCGAACTGCATAAACAGGCTGTGCGGAATCTGGCCCAGATAGAGTCTTCACTCCACATCATCCTCCAGGACTACTTCAAGAAATTCGGCCTCTTCATCATACTGGTATATGCTGCAGCTTTTCTCCTGATCAGCACCAATATTTATTTCATCATACGGGCATTGGTTCTTCGCAAACTCGAGGTAATGGCCACCGGATTTTCCAAGGTAGCTTCCGGATACCTTGATCGAAAAATCGAGATCAACTCATCTGATGAAATAGGTGACCTCTGTAATTCATTCAATAACATGACCACTTCCCTGCAAAAAGAGATGGCTGATCGTCTGAAAATAGAACGAAACCTGCGGGAAAGTGAAGACCGATATCGCGACCTCATGGAAAACTCCACTGATTTTGTCATGAAAGTTTCCCCAAATGCCGAACTTCTCTATGCCAATCGGGCCTGGCAGGAAAACATCGGCTACAGCAGGGAAGAACTATCCGACAAATCTGTTATGGAGATCATTCACCCGGAATGCCAATTGACCTGCATGGAAAAATTCAAAGAATTATTATCCGGCGAGGAACCAGGGACCATTGATACTGTTTTCGTAACCAAAGGCGGCAGAAAAATTAACGTTGAAGGCAAGTGCAACTGTAAATTCATCGATGGCAAACCAGCCTATATACGGAGTATTTTTCGGGATGTCACAGAGAGAAATCAGATGCAAGAACAGCTGCAAAAAGCCCAGAAACTCGAATCTGTAGGGCTTCTTGCCGGTGGCATTGCCCATGATTTCAACAATCTGCTGGCAGGACTTCATGGCCTGATTTCAGTGGTGAAGAGTTCTCTTGCCGGCCAGGAAAAACAGGTGCAATTATTGAATGAGGCCCAGAATGCCTGCATGAGAGGAAAGGATCTCACCTCAAAATTCATAACATTTGCCGAGGGAGGTACTCCCTTTAAAAGGGAAATGGATATACATAATTTGTTGAAAGATTCCGTTAACACTGCCATGAGCAGCTTTGAAATGAATTGCAATTTTGACATCGCTGATGATCTGTGGATGGTCGAAATAGATCACAGTCAAATCCAACAGGCCATTAATAACCTTGTCGTAAACGGTTGTGAATCAATGCAGGAAGGAGGAACTCTTACGGTAAGATCGCGAAATTGCATTCTCGGCAAAAAAGACGGCCTCCCCCTTGAGGATGGGAAATATGTCCGAATTGACATAGAAGACCAGGGAACAGGAATCACCGCAGAGGATCTTCCCAAAATATTTGACCCCTATTTTACAACCAAACCAATGGCCAGCAAAAAGGGCACAGGGTTTGGACTTTCAATATGCTACTCCATCATCAAGAAGCACCACGGAGAGATCACGGTGGACTCTGAGGATGGAGCAGGCACATCATTCCATATATATATCCCGGCAATTTCCAAGGACGAGTTCGGCTCTGAGAAAAAGGCCCCCTGACAAGAGAGAGCCTGATCCATCACTGCCGACTATGGTCTTTTGTATCTATTCATCATAATGCTTCAAAACATGAAGAACCACCGAACTGTAACTGTTTAGCAGTGCTGC
>JACNJZ010000076.1:29498-35541 GCA_014382295.1 Candidatus Desulfobia pelagia
ATCAACAAGCTGAACCCGCAAGTGATATTTCCCGCTGCGAGTATACGTGTGTTCAACAGGTTCATTAAATGGAGAACTGAATTCCGAACGATTACGATCCCCCCAGAACACAACAAGCTGGGTAATATCTTCTGAAAAATCTGCACTCAATGTCACTGTGGTTTCTTCAACGCTGGAACTGAATGCAACAGACGGTGGTAATGGCTGTACTGCTTCAGCAGTAACAGTAGCGTAATCACTTGCCTCTTTGCCGCTCACCGTCTCGCTCATGGCAACATGTGCTTCATACTCACCTGTATTGTCATACCTGTAGACAACAACATCTTTTCCATTACCGCCGACAATATCTCCCGGACCGCCAAAATCCCACTCATATCTGCATTCAAGCTCACTCTGCGTACAATTAACGATCTCATAACAGAAGGACCTGCTAGTATCAAAAAACAATACCCGGTCCGTGTCTTTGGAATGGCGGATGTTTATTTCGGGGACAATAACGAGTCTATCCGGCTCTTCACACTCCTCAGCCTGAACAGCCTCCGCATCGACAACAGGTTCAACCGGCTGATCTGGTTCAATGATATCTTCCGGAGCACTTTCCTCTGGTTCTGCAGGTATCACGGGGTCAACGACCTCCCTCTGCTGTTCAACAGATGGAGATGATTCAGAAATCGGGGCACTGGGTTCAATATTGCTCTGGCGCATAAGTATCCAGAGACCAATAACCACTACAATAATGACCAGTGCAATGAGAACGTTACCACGCAAAAATGTTTTGGGAGCTTTTGACAAATCTTTTTTACAATATTTACAGACAACGGAACTCTCAAGTATTCTTTTCTGACAAAAAGGACATTCTTTTTTCGCCATCACCATCCCCTTTTCAAGGTATTATTAAAGCTAAAGGCTAATAGCTTCTGCCTGGAAACGATAGTTGCCAAGCAGACACTACCTATAAAGCGTCGACAATTGCATTCAATGTTGCACTGGGACGCATGGCCTGTTCTGTCTTTTGCTGATCCGGCCGGTAATACCCGCTGATATCGACAGGTTGTCCCTGGGCAGCATTGAGCTCATCGACAATTTTTTTCTCATTATCGCCAAGCGCCTGGGCCACTTTTGCAAAACGGGCCTGGAGACCAGCATTTTTACTCTGCTCAGCCAGGGCCTGTGCCCAGTATAAGGCAAGGTAAAAATGGCTTCCCCGGGTATCGAGTTCATTCACCTTGCGGGAAGGGGATTTCTCGTTCTCGAGAAACATCCCTATCGCCTTATCAAGGGTCTCCGCAAAGAGCCCGGCTGTTTCATTTTCAAATGTACTGTTTATGTGCTCAAAGGATGGAACAAGAGCGCAAAATTCGCCAAGAGAATCCCACCTCAAATGCCCCTCTTTGAGAAACTGCTGAACATGTTTCGGAGCTGAACCGCCTGCTCCTGTCTCAAACAACCCTCCCCCATTCATAAGCGGTACAATTGAAAGCATTTTTGCACTGGTTCCCAGCTCAAGAATCGGGAACAGATCTGTCAGATAATCACGAAGGACATTACCGGTTACAGAAATAGTATCTTCCCCCCTTCTTATTCTTTCCACAGAAAATCTCATCGCTTCAACCGGAGGCATAATTCGAATATCTAAATCAGTGGTGTCATGGGCTGGCAGATATGTCTTTACCTTTGCAATAATCTCGGCATCGTGCCCTCTGTTTTCATCGAGCCAGAAAATTGCCGGTGTGCCGGTTGCCTTTGCTCTGGTTACTGCAAGTTTAACCCAATCCTGGATTGGCGCATCTTTTGTCTGACACGACCTGAAGATATCACCTTCTTCTACACTCTGGGAAAGCAGGATCTCTCCTGAAAAATCAACAAGACGAATCGTTCCATTGCCGGGCGCTTCAAATGTCTTGTCGTGAGAACCATACTCCTCTGCTTTCTGAGCCATCAGACCGACATTTGAAACACTACCCATTGTTGCCGGATCAAAGGCACCATGCTTCTGACAATCTTCAACCACCTCCTGATAGATTGTTGCGTAACATCTATCAGGCACCATGGCTATGGTGTCGTGAAGCTGATCATCCGGCCCCCACATTCTGCCGCCATCACGGACAAAAACAGGCATGGATGCATCAATAATGACATTATTGGGAACATGCAGGTTTGTGATGCCTTTACTTGAGTCCACCATGGCGAGTTCACAATGTGTTTTGTAAACAGCCTGAATATCTGCTTCAATTTCTGCTCTTTGCGACTCCGGCAGACTCTGGATCTTTTCATACAGATCGCCCAGACCATTGTTAACATTGACACCCAGCTCCTTAATAACAACTGCATGCTTGTCAAAAACATCTTTATAGAAAACAGAAACACAGTGCCCGAACATGATCGGATCTGACACCTTCATCATTGTCGCTTTGAGATGTAATGACAGCAATACACCGTTACTTCTGGCCGCCTCAATCTGCTCTTTATAAAATTTCCGCAAAGCCAGCACATTCATAACTGACGAGTCAAGAACTTCACCCGCCAGTAATGCAATTTTTTCTTTGAGAACAGCCACCGTGCCATCAGCAGCCACAAACTCAATTCGTGCATCACAGGCTTTTTTGACGATTGTTGATTTTTCACTTCCATAAAAATCATTGTCTGTCATATGCGTAACATGTGATTTGGAGCTATCTGGCCACGCTTTCATCAGCCGATGGGGATTCTTCTGACCAAACTTCTTTACGGAGGCTGCTGCTCTTCTGTCAGAGTTTCCTTCTCTCAGAACCGGGTTTACAGCACTTCCCAGAACCTTGGAAAATCTTTCGTGAAGCGCTTTTTCGGCGTCATTTTTAGGTTCATCAGGATAATCAGGAATATCATACCCTTTCTCCTGCAGCTCTTTTATGGCCTCTTTCAACTGTGGAATTGAAGCACTTATATTGGGCAATTTAATTATGTTGGTCTTCGGTAGCTTTGCGAGTTTACCCAGTTCAGCGAGATAATCGGGAATTCTCTGACTCTCTGTCAGGTTTTCCGGGAAATTTGCGATAATTCTTCCGGAAAGAGATATATCCCTTTTTTCAAGGGTAATGCCGGATCCCTTTAGATATGCCTGGAGAATAGGCAGTAAAGAATAGGTAGCCAGTGCAGGTGCTTCATCAATTTCAGTATAAATAATCGTTTGAGTTGTCATATCTCTCCTTGGTCTTTGTATAATGTCTATAATACCCTTCTTTGCAGCAGAATATGCATATCACGCCTGCCTTCAACTGTCCACATCTTAGGGCAAGAGAACTAAAATTTTGAAACACACCATGACTTCCTATATCTCTTCATAATTTCCAGCAATGGGGACAGCTACAAACTCCCTTTATTACCCATCATTTTCTTGGTGACCCAAAGGGAAGAAACTGGCATTATGGTGGGCTCTTTAGAGAGGGCTTTTTTTAATTTCCCCTAAAGGTACCTTGAAAATTCAAATGTAATACCGTTCACGCTTCGATGCAAATGACTTCTTCTCCTGACAATAAAACAGATCTCAAAAACATCTCCCTGCCAGAGCTTGCCGATTTGCTTGAAAGTCTTGGCTTGCCAGGAAGCAGGGCCCGCCATATCTTTGCATGGCTCATGCGGCCCGGCAACCATGAACTGAACAGGATGGAAGAGCTCAAAAAAGAGATCAAAGACAAACTCAGCACCAAAGCCCGGATCAGCACGCTGACTCCGGCCACAGTTGAAGAGTCCAGGGATGGCACCCGCAAGTATGCCTTCAGCCTTGATGACAGATCTCATATTGAAAGCGTACTAATACCGGAAGGAGACCGCCATACCCTCTGCCTCTCGTCCCAGGTGGGATGCGCCATGGCCTGTACCTTCTGCCTTACCGGGACTATGGGTTTTAAGCGTAACCTGCAGCCCAGCGAAATAGTCAACCAGGTGCTGGCCGTAATGGAAGATATGGTGGCCCGTGGCATCAAACGAGGGACCCATCGCGAGTTCATCAACAATCTGGTTTTCATGGGCATGGGGGAACCTCTGGCCAATTATAATAACCTGATCAGAGCACTTACCATTCTCATGACAGAGGAAGGGCTTGGCTTCACGGAGCGGCGGGTTACGGTCTCTACATGCGGCATCGCGCCAAGAATTTTGACCCTGGGCCAGGATGCCCGGGTCAACCTGGCTATTTCGCTCCATGCTGCCGATGATGACGTCCGCAATACCATCATGCCTGTGAACAGCAGTTATGGCGTGGATGAACTTCTGGCTGCCTGTCGTGGGTATCCCCTTGCCAAAAAGCGGATCGTTCTCGTCGAATACATTCTACTTAAGGATGTTAACGATTCACCGGACCAGGCCCGCCTGCTTGCCGCAAAACTTGTCGACCTCCCCTGTCGAATCAACTTATTGCCCTATAATGAATGTGAAGATGCGCCTTACTCCCGACCCGCTGAAGAGACAATCCTGGCCTTCCAAAAAATACTGCGGGACGCCGGTTACACCACCCTGATACGCCAGAGCCGCGGCAGCGACATTTCTGCCGCCTGTGGTCAGCTTGCCGGTCAATCAAATTTACGCAGAGACTAAATTAAGGAATAGAGAAAATGGCTGTAAAGAAAAAATTCTACGCTATTGCTGCCGGCCGCAAACCCGGTATTTATACAAACTGGCCAGAGGCCCAGGCCCAGGTCATGACTTTTGCCGGAGCCAGGTACAAAGGCTTTGCCACCAGAGCCGAAGCCGAGGCCTGGATCAAAAACCCTGTCTACCCGGCTCCAACGTCCAAAACAAAAAGCCGCAAAGGTGCCCCGGCAACAGCTAAGACCTCCAAAGAGGGGGAAATCATCATCTATACCGATGGCGGGGCTCGCTTTAACCCCGGCCCCGGTGGTTTTGGGGTTGTCATGCTCGAGGCCGGTAATCGCCAGGAGTTTTCCGGCGGCTACCGGTTAACCACCAATAACCGTATGGAGCTTATGGGCTGCATCGTCGCCCTGCGTCAACTTAATCAAACAAACAAGACAGTCACACTCTATTCCGATTCCAAGTATGTTGTTAACGGCATCACCAAAGACTGGGCAAGAAATTGGCGAAAAAACAACTGGATCAAGTCAGACAAACAACCAGCAGTGAATCCGGATCTATGGGCCCAACTTCTTGATCTCACAGAGAAACTCAATATCGACTTTCGTTGGGTAAAAGGCCACGCCGGCAACGAATTTAACGAGCGTTGCGACGAGCTGGCCGTATCCTCAGCCGCCCAGGACAATCTGCAGAAAGATAATGGTTATAAAGGCTGAGAAACAAAAATAGAGAGCGAATTATAACTGTTTTTGGGTTTCTATAATTTGCGCTATTTTTATTTTCAAGAAGACATTTTTCGCTATTTACAAGGATTAGCCTTAAACAAGTCAGACTTGTTCTAAAATTTGACCTAATTTTTATCGCCAGCTCTGTCTCCAGTTTTTGAACTCCGGTGGGCGCAGGTGGTAGCGCACAAAATTTCCATCATGCAGACAGCTCAACTCAGTTTCGACGACTTCAATGAAACGATTGCAATCATAAGCGGGAATTTCTTTTGCAGCTTTGGCGGCAATCCAGACAGCCGCCACTTGCTTGTCCATGCAATCTCGCACCACCGCTGACACAAACTCTTTTATCTGCAATCGATATTTCAACTTGAAAGGATCAGGATCTCCAAGGGATTGTCGGATGGCGGAGTATCGTGCGCATGACCGTTGGTATGCCCAGACAAAAACATCGCGCAACAATTCAATGCGGTTTAATTCGTATACAGCAAGAGTGCCGTCAATGTACGCCCGGCCAGGCACATCCACAAACGAGAGGGGACAAAAATTTTGGCGAATCATTGGCACATTCGCAGCGAGCCGAGAAACACGCTTGTTTACATCCTCGAACGGTTGCAGATAGGGCAAGTGAACCATAACAAAAAAAGCCTGCTCAAATGGATCATCAATCTCGCTTGCAGTTGCAAGAATCTGCCGGAAACATTCATCGATCAACTGCGGTACTTCCAATGGGTGATAAACCGTCCCGC
>JACNJZ010000136.1 GCA_014382295.1 Candidatus Desulfobia pelagia
TGACTCCATAATAATTAAAGTGTCCTTGCAGCTTCTGTTTAAGTTTGATGAGCAATGAAGCAGTTCCAAGTTTACTGCGCTCTTTCTTGATCCAGGCTTCAATCGCGGCCAGGGCAGCTCGGAACTTCTGTTTGGCTGTCCGCATTGTGACCAGCGGTTTGCCAACTCTGCTCAAGCCCCAGCGGTACTCGAAGCCGAGAAAGGTAAAGCTGTTGTTATTCTCCGTCTCAAAACGGGTGAACTTGATCACCTGCGTTTTCTCGACGGACAACTCCAGCAAGAACTTTCCCAGGCGCTTACCGAGGACTTCGGAGAATAGCCGCTCATCTTCGCGATATTGAAAGCAGCACACAAAATCATCTGCGAAACGCATCAGTATTACGTCACCGCTGCATCGTGGTTTAACAATCTTCTCAAACCACAGATCAAGCGCATAATGCAGGTAAATGTTAGCAAGCACGGCGGAGACAACGCCACCTTGGGGAGTTCCGGTTACAGGATAAATGACCTGGCCGTCCTCCTCAAGGATACCCGCCTTCAACCACTTACGAACCAGACCAAGAAAAGCACGGTCATTGATCCGCTGCTCCAGCATTCTCATCAACCACTCGTGGTCAATATGGTCAAAGAACCCCTTGATATCGGCATCAACTACCCAGCGGAACCTGCCCCTATGCAGCCGTTGGCTCAGTTCAAGGGCGGCCCGCTGTGGGCCTTTGCCGCGTCGGTAACCATGACTGCAGGGCAGAAAATCCTGCTCGTATATGGCCGACAATATCTGGGCGGCCGCAGTCTGCAACAGTTTATCGCCAATTACCGGTATACCAAGCGGACGTTGTTTCCCGCCGGGTTTTGGTATATTGCGACGACGCACCAGCTTTGCCTTGTACCGCTTCTCCTTCAGAGATATCGCCAATTGACTGACATTCTCCTCCAGATCAGCTTCGAAAGCTGTCCAGTCAACTGCATCCACACCAGGAGCAGCTTTCCGGTTCAACTGCGGGAAGCACTCTATCAGGTTCTTTTCATTCAACAGGCTATACAGATTTCCAAATCGGTGTTTTGGTTCTTCCTTTGCTCTCTTTGCTATTCCCCGCAGTGAGGTTTGCATATGTTGGTCAGCCTGTCGTATCTGCATATGTTTCCTTTGCGAGCTTCACAATACCGTCATCCCCTTCCCCATGTGAACGGCCCTACCGTCTCAGAGTACTATGAGATGATCTGACTCCCTAAATTCCCATCGGACGTTCTTCTTGCGGTTGATACGCCCTACCTCTAATCGGTAAATCGGAGGAGGAAAAAGGGTCTCCCAAGTTCCTGATACTTCTCTCACTACATGCCACGCTCTATGACCCCGACAGTCCCTCAGGATCTCACCAATACGATCCCTCTGTTCTGGCTTCCGGCACGTTAAAACCGTCGCCAACTGCATCTTTTCTACTAACGGGGCTGAATTGCTTAGGGGAGGTACGTCTCCCCTGCGGCCTACAGTGTTCCCTGTGTACGCTTCACGACTGTTGTTCGCCTTAGTTCCAGCTCCGCAAGTCGCGCAACACTCGGTACGGGCTGCTGGTTAAGCTTTGCCCGATTGGGACTTCCCGCCACAACTGCCGGGGCACCCTATAAGAAGCACCAAGCTGCGCTTGGCGCACTAACGATTGAATTAAACCGCGCCGCTTTTTAGCGTTGGTTGGAATGACTTCTTATACATATGTATTATGTTATTTAAGTTCTGGTAATGAGTAATTTGGCTTTAAAAAGTTTTTCGGAACACAGAATACTTTCATGGCTCCAACCATATTATTTAGCTTAGGTTTTTCTAAAAGTAATGCGTAAACATCCTCGGAAATAGTAATTTGAGCAGTGCCTTTTAATATCACATTTTCATAGCAGTATTCGTCTGAGAAATGATGAATCAATACGGCGTAAGGATCATCAGAAGACAGGAATGCTCCATACTCACAGGATAAATTTAAGGCTATATTTTCAGCTTCCTTTTCATGCCTTTCCCTTATTTTAATGCTTTCTTCGTGACTTATAGCATTATTCATATAAATCGCTCGGTACTCAGGAACCCTTTTTTCAATAAATACGGCCCCCTCACGAACCATAATATTTATAGGGTAAAACATTTTTAGTTTTTCTTCCCCTGGCGTAGTATCTCTCATAATAGATGGGGAATATTTGAAGTAAGTTATATCTGGCTGCCAGACTACTCCGTCTTTTGTTACAGCAGCTGTTATAAATGCACCTCCAACATTGTTTAAAGTATGGTTTGCATGTACGCCATGTAGTTGGTGGCAGCAGCTAATAAAAGCTAAATTATTCTTTATGGTTTTCTCGGTAATTAATCGAATTGATTTTGCCACATTCTCAGTTAGATAACTGAAGACCATACCACTTCCTGTGCATAGTGCAGAAGCTAAATTTCCCTCTGCATTACAAGGTATCTCGTATTCTTGTCCGCTTTGCCAGATACCCAATTCAAAACCAGATTTAGAAAATTCTGCAAATATTAATTTAATAGTATTTTTAGGTAGATATAAAGATTCTTGTAGGCTCGAAAATAAATCTGGTGGTTTTTCAAAAATCTCAGAATTTTCTTTCAAAAATTTAATTGATTGATATATAGCCTGAGAATCACCAGCAGCTGCCACTAATCGATGGGTGCTTATCTTAAATAATTTCATGGCATTATCAGTGATGGCATATGTGTCATGCACTGCCTGCTCACCAAAAAAAGTATCACTGTGAATTGCCGTCTCAGCCCCACCAGTAGATGCACTATCTACAGTAAGATAAAGGCCATGTTCGGTGCGAAATCCTGCAGCGTATGTCAATTAAAGTTCCCTTACTATGTATACGGTCGGAAAGAAAAGTTGATATGTCTTCCATCAATCTTAACTGAGCTTCCAGTTAAGATATTTCCAAACGTCCTGGACATTTTTTAGAAACAGAGCAAAAAGCATTAACTCTAATCAGGAACTCCGATAATTGCCGACACAACACGGTTATGTATCGGCATAGCTAAAGGGATAGAGTTGAATGCTGCAGTAATTTTTTCTGTATCAATGGGTTTGTACCTAAGGTCCTTTCGAATGTCCTTTAGCCGCAACGGTTTAAAGCGACGTCTTTGCATTAACCGTTCATACCAGGTTTCCCGAATCAGATCCAACCATGCTTCAGCAACTGCATCCAGATCTGGTCGATCCTGTTCTTTTGATGGGATATCAAGCATCTTTTGAGCATCCTTCACCACGTCAATCCGTTGCCTGTCTTTCTGGCTCTCCGCTTGTTTCAGATAATGACCTAGAACCAACTCCATTTCTTTCAAAGCTCTTTGTTTCTTTCTCGGTAAAAGGGATTTTTCAGTTTCCAGGGTGCGGTTTAGAAAATCATCAATTAATTGAGGCCCAACTTTATCCATCGCTCGTTCTTCTATTGTATCTGCAAGCATCTCTCTCAACTTCAAAGCTATTTCGTCCAGGTGCGTTATCGGTTGTGCTTTAAGGTTCTCAAGAAGCAACCATTTCGGTGCACCACGGTCAATTCCACCAATAGCAAGA
The DNA here is from genome assembly GCA_014382295.1 of Candidatus Desulfobia pelagia. Lineage (GTDB taxonomy): Bacteria > Desulfobacterota > Desulfobulbia > Desulfobulbales > SURF-16 > Desulfobia > Desulfobia pelagia. Next base: position 3,567 of record JACNJZ010000136.1, read on the forward strand.
AAAGCCCAGGCTTTTTTTGAACGAACGAGGCTCACAGTGGAAACAACCCGGGCTTTAGAATGGCAAATATGCTGATATACTTCTCCGGGGACTATTCCTTTCTCATGATGCACTAGATCGCGGACAGGTTGAAACGCGTCTTGTATCCCATCCCAGACCTGGCCGGCTCTTTCTAATTCGTTTAATCGTTGAATCATTTCTTCTGCCGTTGATGGACCTTCGCCCTGAATTCCCTCTGGAATCAAATTTTCAGGGAGAGGTAGATTTGATCCAAGAATTTCTTTTACCTCTTTGTGCCGTTGAAAGAATTTGCGATCTGCTTTTAAAGAAAATGATTCAGTATCCTTTGGCCACCAAACTTCAATATATTCGTGCGGGCTGTTCATTCGATCCACGCGACCAACTCGTTGTTCCGCTATGCGAATAACACTTGGCATATCCAGAAGCAAAACTGCAGAGGCTTGTTGGAGGTTCAATCCCTCGGACATGGCATCAGAGCAAAGAGCTAGCATATTTTTTTCTTCTGATCCAAGAGCAAATAATTTATTCACTCTCTTTCTGTTGCTGCCTTTCGCTCCTGTTGCCACAATTACTTCGCACCCTGGGCTATCCTCATATATGATATTTTTGATAACTTCCAAGGTGATTAAACAGCTGTCAAAAGCGATTAAAAGAGGATGTGTAATCAGTTAAGATGAAAGCTGTTTTGCTTTTGAGCGTTCACGCAGATCGCTCATTTTATCTACTCGATGTAAAATTTTCTCGTAGATGCTTACTTCTTTAAATACGGCCTGACGGTGTTCTTCATGGTCAGTCAACCAACTCGGCAGCATATCTTTCAGGGAGCTTGGCTGAACAAAATCTGCACTTCCTTTTAGACTACCAAGAACATTCCCTGTATCTTCATTCTTGATTTTTTCTTTAATACCAAATCGTTGAGATGCTTCTTCCGTTCCCAGTAAATGTTCGATAAGAGCAGCTTTTGATGACCTCAAGCGAGACATAATATTATACAGAGCCAGCCCTTTTGCTCCTTGCAAGCGGCCACGGATGTAGGTTTTCTCGTCAATTATTCCTTGTAAATATTCCGGCATATCCAAGCCAGATTTCAGATTTACAAGGCCTTTCAGTTGTCCTGCCAACTCTCTAATTTGTTCAGCTAGTTGCTGGTCTCTGTAATCTTCTCCTGTTGGATACGTTTTTGTTCGGTGTTCAGGATACCGACACCGTATTCCCCGATCATCGCAAAATGAACCCGGATCTTGATCCACCATGATATTAAGCATTGATTTTGTGCGACGCAAAGTGAATCGCTGGACTTCTTTTTGCATTTCCAGTCGTTCCTCACGTTTCATGATGAGCTGGCCGCTTTGCTTATTCATGCGTTTTTCTAAACGATGAAACAAAGCAAGAGCCGATTCTTCAAGGTTGTCAGCCCCGAGAAGATCGACAATCCTCAATAAATCTCGCACTCCTTTGTTAATAGGTGTCGCTGTGAACATAACGACGACATCGGCCATATTCCCATGCAGTCCTCTTGTTCGTGATGAATTGGGGTTTAAAAAATTATGAGCTTCATCAATTGCCAAACATTGTGCACGGCGAATGACTTTAATGACATCCTCATGTTTGTCAGAACCACGATGACTTAAAATGCCATGCGACAAAGTTTTCAGTGGCAAGCCGCATTCGGCAGCCTCACGGCTCCATGCTTCTTCGACTGTTCCAGGAGGGCACACAAGGGCGGTTATATCCTTGCGGACTCTGCCGGTGCTCCATATCCTGTCCATAACGGCTCGCAAAAGGTGGGCTCCCATCCGAGTTTTCCCAGAGCCGGTAGCGTCTGCCACAAGAACACTACCGATATTTTCTACCATCCAGAGGCTTTGGGCAATACCGGCCTTCTGTGAAGGCCATAATTCTTTATCACTACTGGCCATGTGGGTTTTGATATATTTTTCTGCCCATTCACCTTCAAGTAATTCTCCGCAAGCACGCCCCAAGGCCTCTTGCCAAGTAACAACTTTCAGTAACTGCTGGAGTAACCCCAGAAGATGGTTGTTATAATCTTCTCCAAGCGCCCAGAAATTTTCAGCGAGCTGTTTGGCTTCGCGGTATCGTTTCGGTTCTTTTATAGATTGAAACCTGGCGTTTGCTTCTAACTGTTTCCGCATGCCGGTATAGCTGAAATTGCTGGATCCAACAGTGACGGCATCATCACCGACATAGAGTTTACTATGCAGTCTATGCTTTTCGTCAGAGATGTATCGGCTTTGGAGGCGGCTATCTCTGATCATTTCCATGATGAGGATTATTTTGTAGCAAAGCCGTAGAGATATGCCAGCATTCAGCCAGTAGTCTGTGACTTCTTGAGGGAATTTTTTCTTTTTAAGGCTGTATTCTGCCCGTCGTGCCGGAGAAGGTTCACTGCCAAGCAATAATCTGATTTTTTCTGGTTTGTTTACTGGAAGGTCGGCAACGAAATCAATTATATAATCGAGAGACGTGAAGCCTGTGATAATAAGAGGGGAGAGACTTTGACTTAAGTCTTGGAGAACGACCTGTTCAACTCTGTTTTTTCTGAAATTATGGGGAAACCGCTCCATAGCGGGCCAATCGTCAACACCATGAAGATTAGCCCGTGTTTCAACAGCATCGTCAAAAAGTCCTAACTGAATATACTTTCTCAAAGGACTAATTCCTGCAATCGAAAATCAACATATTTCCCTATGCTCTGGACAAGCTGGAATGCAGATATCTCAATTTTCATTTCGCAAATAGCCTAAGCGTCGATATAGGAATGGAATATTTCAAGTATATGAACCTATTTTACCTAATGGATTATAGGCATTGTTGACCGACAAGAAGGGAATTGGGAGCATCCTCAGAATTCCTCCCCTGCCCGCCATGTCAATCTGGATGTTATCTCAAAGATATCTTCAAATGGGTTTTGTTTCTTTTTTGCCATCAGGCTTCTCCTTGGACATTTTCGCTATCTAAATCACTTGCGATTTCCCGGAACTGCTCCAGAGCAGCCTCCAGGTCTTCAACAATCTCAGCGGCGATGATGCCTGGTTCGGGCAGATTGTCGGAATCTTCCAGGGAATCGTCCATGAGCCAGAAGATGTCAAGGCTGGCCTTGTCGCGGTTGATGATCTCGTCGTAGCCATAAGATCGCCAGCAGCCATCCTGCTTGTCTTCGGACCAGGTGGGGTTGCGGTCCTGGCGGTTGGTGGGGTTGTAGTTTTCGACAAACTCGTCGAGGTCGGCCCGTTTCAGGGGGTTGGTCTTGAGGGTGAAGTGGATGTTGGTGCGCAGATCGTAGATCCAGAGCTTTTTGGTCCAAGGGGTTTCCGAGGCTGGCTTCTTGTCGAAGAAGAGGACGTTGGCCTTGACCCCTTGGGCATAAAAGAGGCCGGTCGGTAAGCGCAGCAGGGTGTGGACGTCGCAATCGTGCAGGAGTTTGCGGCGCACGGTTTCACCAGCCCCGCCTTCAAAGAGGACATTGTCCGGCACCACGATCCCGCAGCGGCCATGTTGGGCAAGTAGGGTTTTGACATGCTGGACGAAGTTGAGCTGCTTGTTGGAGGTGGTGGCCCAGAAGTCCTCCCGCTCGACTATCTCCGTCTCCTTTGAAGCCTTGCCATCTTCGCCGACAATGGTGGTGCTGCTCTTCTTGCCGAAAGGGGGATTGGTCAGGACGATCTCGAAACGGTTGCCGGGATCGGCGGCCAGGGAATCGGCCACGGTCAGCGGCAGCTTGCCGCCGTTATTGCCTATGCCGTGCA
>JACNJZ010000160.1 GCA_014382295.1 Candidatus Desulfobia pelagia
TGATTTCGTACTGGTGATTGCGAATTTTGGATATTAATAGAGTATGCTTGTGATGTTCTCAACGACCAGTTAGCAGAACAAAAATCTCAAAGATAATTTCTATATGCTGATTACCACTGAAACTCAACCAGACGAAGAAAAAGGGGCCTTCCGTGATGACAATAAAAAAAAAGCCCAGGTTCTGTGCGAACTCTGGGCTTTTTTATAGCTTCGTTCCCAAGCTGAAACTAGAGAACCAAAGGAAAAACTTTAACTTACCAGCTTTTTGCCAAGACAGCTTTAGCATTAGCAAGTTCTATGGTAGTAATTCCAATAGTATAAGTTTCTCCACCACAATCTCCATCAAGATCTGAATCAAGGCATATACATCCTATTGCTGAGTTACTACAATTTGCAGGAGCATCATCAGCTATCCACCCTTCAGGCACACCATCTAATGAATTCATTATACATGTCCCAATGTTAATCAGACCAGCAGTGCATGTAGCCGCATCATAAGCTGGACGATTTACATCTAGCACACCAGCAAGCGTAGAAGCGAAATTAATAGCCGCAGCTCCCTGAGCAGCACCATATACTCCCTCTGCTGCTGCCGCTCTAGCTTCTGTTTGCAAATCAGCATATTTAGGCAAAGCAACGGCCGCCAAAATACCAAGAATGACAATAACCATAATGAGTTCTATCAGGGTGAAGCCCTGTTGACCTTTCAGGCCCTGAAATTTAGTTTTTCCTTCCATTTATTCCTCCTTGAGAAATGTCTTTATGTTAAAAAAACAAGCACCTAAACTATTTTATTCTTCAATTACTTCCAGTGTATCACAATAAAAATCGCAATTACAAAAAGTATTTTCATTTTTTGTAATAATTTCAGTGCTGGACATAACATTTCTCATTTTTTAAACAGCCACAGTATAATCGTCACTATCAGACTGACAACAATACAGCTGGCCAGGGGAAAATAAAAATTGAAATTTTCTTTCTTTACAATGATATCTCCAGGCAGTCTCCCAAACGGGAGCTTTCCGATTACCGGCCATAACAATCCTACACACACCAGTATTATTCCTATAATTATCAAATTCTTACCCATTAATATCTCCAGAAAAAAAGCATTATCTACCACGAAGGACACGAAGAGCACGAAGAAAAAAAACTCTGTGAACTCTGTGTCTCTGTGTGAGGTAGACTTTTATGTTTTTTTTTTTATCATCATTTTTTTTAAACAAGTTGTTCTTCGTGCTCTTCGTGTCCTTTGTGGTTAAAAGACAATGATAATATAAACTTTGCCATTCCCATATTCATCATCATCTCAAGCTTGCCATAACCCCTAAAAACTGCTACCATTTTCTTAACTCTCAGGCTTTTTAACTCTATAATTTTAAAGGGTTAAACTCCAAAGATAGAGCAGGTAATTTCTCAAAACCCTACACCCTGAACCTGAAACCCTTTACCTCTATTTTACAATGCCCACAATACTTGTTGTTGATGACGAACTCAGTATGCGCGAGTTCCTGAAAATTCTTCTTACCAAGGAAGGCTACACCGCTGAAACAGCTGTTAATGGCGAAGATGCTCTTGGCAAAATCGAAAACAGCAGCATTGATCTCGTGATTTCAGATATCAGGATGCCTGGCGTCGGAGGACTTGAACTCCTGAGCACTGTCAAACAGTCCCTCCCTGCCCTGCCCTTTATAATGATTACCGCGTTTGCATCGCCGGAAGATGCTGTCCAGGCTATGAAACATGGTGCCTATGACTATATTACTAAACCCTTCAAGGTTGATGAGATCAAATCTGTAATCCGCTCCGCCCTCGAGAGCAAAAAAAACAGTCAGGAAAACAGCACGGACTCTTCATCAGCAACCTTTGAACACATCATAGGCAACAGCCCTGAAATGCTGCATGTTTTTGACCAGATCACCAGGGTCGCCCCGACCCATGCCAATGTCCTTATATACGGTGAATCAGGAACAGGAAAGGAACTGGTAGCCCAGGCTATTCATCAAAACAGCAACGCTTCCAGTAATCACTTTGTCCCCATCATCTGCAATGCCATCCCGGAAACCCTGTTTGAAAGCGAACTTTTTGGCCACATCAAGGGTTCTTTTACCGGTGCAGCAACAAATAAACTCGGCCTTCTTGAACTCGCTGACAATGGAACCGCATTTCTTGATGAAATTGGCGAACTTTCCCTCATGGTTCAGACGAAACTTCTCCGTTTTCTCCAGGAGCGTGAATTCAAACGCGTCGGCGACACCAAAATACGTAAAGTGAATGTTCGAATAATCTCTGCAACAAACAGGGACCTTGAAGAAGAAATTCTTGCCAAACGCTTCCGGGAAGACCTGTTTTACAGGCTGGCAGTAGTGCCTCTGCGTATGCCTCCATTACGGGAGAGGAAAGGAGATGTTCCCCTGCTGGCAGAGCATTTTCTGAAAAAATACGCCAAAACATTTAACAAAGAGGTCCCCCAGCTTTCGTCCTACGCCATGGAAGTTCTCATGAGTTACGATTTCCCAGGCAACGTCAGAGAACTCGAAAATATCATTGAAAGAGGGGTTGCCCTGTCAACATCAAACATCATCCTTCCGGAAAGCCTCACGCTATCAGATGCCCACCGTAAGGGCGAAGTAACCTCTATACCCACAGAGACTCCAGTCCAATCAGTTTCTGCCCCTGCAGCGCCCCCCACTTTTTCAACAGAACACCTTTTTGAGCAGGGACTCGAACAGATCATAATAAACCTCGAGAAAGAAATGATAGAAATGGCCCTGGTCAAGGCAAATCAATCTAAAATGAAAGCCGCCGAATTGCTGAAGATCAGTTTCCGCTCACTGCGCTATAAGATAAAGAAATATAACATCGATTAACTTAAAACTTTCAACTTAAACCTTTCTTCTAAACAATGTCCTTTCTGAATTTGTGTAAAGCCGCTTCACCGCCTTCCATCGAAGACATCCACCTCAAGCGTCAGCTTGGCTGGATTCTTTTTCTGCGTGTAATTGTTCTGACTCTGCTTATCGGCCTGACAACTCTTCTGGAGACAAAAGAACATCAGCTCATACTCCCCCCCCTGGAATATGTACTTTATTTCATTGTCGGAATTTATATTTATACAATCCTATCTGCCTTGATTTTAAACCGTATTTTCTGCTTCAGGTTTTTTGCCTATTTTCAGCTGATCACTGATGTTCTTCTTGCCAGTTGCCTTGTCATATACACCCAGAGCAGCCAATCCATCTTTCTCACAATATATTTCTATCCCATTATCTGCGGAGCAATACTTCTTTTCCGGAGAGGCTCCCTCCTCATGGCTGCCCTTTCCAGTCTCTGCTATGGAGGAATTCTTGCTGCTGAATATCATGACCTGATCGACAGACTTATACCGGGATTTCAATCCAACATCCCAACCAGTCAGGTTGCCATGCAATATTTTTCTACACCTGGAATTACCTTTTTCCTGGTGGCCATTCTGGCATCACTCCTTGCCGAACGTCTATATCGTGCCGAATCAGAGCTTTCACAAACCAGCCAGAGTCTCGACAGGCTTGCGCTTCTGCACAAGCAGATATTTGATGATATAAATACAGGGATCATCACAGTAGCCAGCAATGGAGACATTACCTCGTTTAACAAGGCCGCTGGCCAGATAACCGGATATAATGCTGTTGAAGTTCTTGGGAAAAATATTGAAACACAATTTCCGGAACTTATCGAAAAAAAGATGGAAGAAGGCAGACCCGTTGCCTCTTTTACAAGAAAAAATGGCGAACTGATTCCGGTTGGATACTCATGGACCCGCCTGAACATGCCTGGAGACAGTGCAAACAGCAAAGTATACACCATGCAGGACCTCAGTAAAATCAAATCAATGGAAGACAAAATGCGCCAGGCTGAGAAAATGGCAGCCATTGGTGAAATGGCTGCCGGTGTCGCCCATGAATTCCGCAATCCTCTTGCCGCTATTTCAGGCGCTGCTCAGGTTCTCCAGGGAGATATTATCAATGACCCTGATTCCTCAGGGTTATTAACCATTATTACCAGAGAATGTGACCGCCTTGACGGTACAATTCGTGATTTTCTTCAGTTTTCCAAGCCTGCGGATCCCGAAAAAAACTGGTTTTCACTCCAAGCACTTATCCAGGAAAGTTGTGAACTGCTTGCCCAATCCGCCAAATGGGATAACAATATAGAAATCATCATCGACCTTCCAGAGAACCTTGACTGCTGGGGTGATTCCGGTCAAATAAAACAGGTTATTATCAACCTGATAACAAATGCCAGAAACGCAATTGGTGCAAAAGACGGGACTATTACCATCTCCGCCATTGAGCAGAACGCAGATAACATGGAAAATACTGTTATTCGAATTACTGATACTGGACCGGGAATAGAGGAAAGAATCCTTCAAACCATATTTGAACCTTTTTTCACCACCCGTGAGAATGGCACCGGTCTTGGTCTGGCAATTGTCAAACAGCTCATTAACAGCCATGACGGCACTGTCACGGCAGTAAATAACACTGATGGCACAGGTGCCACTTTCACCTTCACTCTGCCTTTACCGTAAGGATCATCTTTGCCTAAAACACGCATCATAGTGCATCTTGCCATTCTGTTCGTCTTAACTGCCTTTTTCTGGTTCCCAAATTCCGCTGTATCTTCCCAGGAATTTGTAAACCTGTTCGGCTATCAGGAATTATCGCAGAACGATATGAGCTATCTTCCCCAGTGGCTCAACGTCCTTGAAAGACATATCACCGAGGATGTTCCGGAAGGAGACTGCACAGATTCCTTTTTCAATACATGTCACCTTAAGAAATGGTTTTCATTTCTGGAATCAATCAAGGGACAGCCTGTTCTCGTGCAGATTGAAGCCGTAAATCAGTATGCGAATAAAAAAACCTATGTTATTGATATGGACAATTACGGCATGGAAGACTATTGGGCCATATCCAGAGAATTTTTTTATAACGGCGGCGACTGTGAAGATTATGCCATTACAAAATTCTTTTCCCTGCAGTGGCTCGGGTTCGACATGAATGCGATACGGGTTGTTATTCTCCAGGATACCAACTTACGTGTTGCCCATGCCGTTCTTGCCGTGGAAAGTGGAAACGATGTTGTCATTCTTGACAACCAGACCAAGGAAGTCATTTCTCACAACGACATTGCCCATTACATTCCTCTTTTTTCCGTAAACAGGAATCAATGGTGGCTTCACCTGCCGGAAATGTAGAAAAACAGTTTTTGGGTGTGAGGTGTAAGGTGTAAGGTGTAAAAGATTATGACAAATTCTGAACCAAGACATACACCATTTTATATCAGTAGTATCATCCTTTTCTGTGTGGTCGTTGCCGGCATATGGGCTGTCTTTGCCCTGACCAAATATGAAAAGAAAAGAGACCTGAATAATTGGCGCATCACGCTTGGTGTCATGGCTGACAGCCGTGCCAATGCAGTCAACGACTGGACTGAAAACCGGTTTTCCATTCTCCGGGAGCTGTCAATAAACGGCTCCCTCCAACTTTACACCCAGCAAATTATTGAACGCCCTGAGATAAACCAGGAGGCTGAACCGGCACAGCTTTCATATCTGCGCAATCTCCTGACCACTACCGCCCAGCGAGGAGGCTTTGATGGGCGGCAACCTGCATCACCGCCTGTCAAAGCTAATATCGCCTTTCATGCCGATAATGGCATCACCCTTTTTTCAGGAAGCAGCGAAATTATTACGTCCACTCCAGGGGTCACCCAACCGGATATTAATCTCAAGAAAGCAGTGCAGGCCGTCATTGCCAGCGGAGAACATGCCTTTTTCGATATGCACCTCAACGCCAATAATCAGCCAACGGTTGGCTTCCTGGTCCCTGTTTTTGCCCTCCAGAAACAAAGTGGTGAGCAGCTTCCAATAGCAGTTCTTTATGGGTTCCAGAACACATCAGAATCACTTTTTCCCATACTGGACAATAGAGGCCTTACTACCGAGACTGCTGAAACCATCCTGGTAAAAAAAGCAAACAACCTCGTTGTCTACCTGACCCCTCTTGCCGACAAGACTCCGGCAATGAAACGATCCCTTGCAGCCAATACAGATCATCTCCTTTCAGCATATGCACTGAAGAACCCTGGTCAGTTCGGCCAGGGACCTGATTATGCCGGAACGGCAAGCCTCTTTACCAGCCGTACGATCGGCGGGCCTGGCTGGACACTTGTCCAGAAAATATCAAGGAAAGAAGCCCTGGCAGAATCAAACACCCATCAACGGTTTCTGTTTATCACCCTGCTTCTTGCCCTGCTTCTCTGCAGCAGCCTGATTGTTGCAGCCTGGTGGCATGGCAGCAGTATCAGGGAAAAGCAGACAACATACGACTTGCAGATCAAATCCAGCCAGCTTGAGGCCCAGACATCACTCCTCAATGCCATCAATGACAACATGACGGACTATGTCATGCTTCTTGACCATGAAAAGAAACTCATTTTTGCAAACCGTGCTCTTGCCCATCAGCTTTCCACCCCTGCAAAGGATCTCAGCGGCAAAAGCTTACAAAGTATTTTTGGACCTGATAACTCCAAACAGCTCCATACTTTTATTAATGTAACTCTACTTTCCGGTATTCCTGTCAATAAAGAAATTCGTATCCTCTTAAACGAACAAGAACATATCTTTCATGCTGTCAGTGTTCAAGTGAACTACGAATACAATGCCCATCCGGCAATTCTTATTACTCTTAATGATGTAACCACCATCCAGGAAGCCCAAACCAGAAAAGAGCGACTCATGGGCCAGATCATTTCTGCTTTGATGCGTGCCATCGATCTGCATGACCCGTATTCAGCAAATCATTCAGCAAAAACCACAAAAGTGGCACTGGCAATCGCCCACGCCATGGGTATGAAGGAAAAAATTATTTCGACAATTGGCATTGCTGCAAATCTCTGCAACCTCGGCAAGCTCTCAATTCCAAGAGAATTGCTTCTCAAGACAGAGCCTCTGACAGCTGAAGAACAAGAGGTTATGAGAGGGGAAACAGTTTATGCATCAGACATTCTCGCGAATATCGATTTTGAAGGAGCTGTTCAAGAGACAATCTCCCAGAAAAATGAACTTCTTGACGGATCAGGATATCCGAATGGTATACAAGGTGATGACATTATCCTGCCGGCCAGAATCCTGACTACAGCCAATAGTTTTGTGGCGATGATAAGCCCTAGAGCATATAGAGATAGACTTGGAGAAAAAGAGGCGCTTATGCAGCTTCTCAACACGGCAGACACAAAGTATGATCGCCAGGTCGTTGCTGCCCTCTTTCATGTGGTGGAAAATAAAAAAATAAAGAACCTGTAACGACT
>JACNJZ010000162.1 GCA_014382295.1 Candidatus Desulfobia pelagia
GGAAGAACCCATTTTTATGAACAGCAAATCCGACATGCTTGGTGTTGAGAGCGTACAGGTTGCTTGAGGCGCAATACCTGTCAGGGAAGACGTCAGTTCCTTCAAAATGAACTCCACTAAACCCGGCTTTAGCTGTCTTCACACCTTCAGTGAATCTCTGCTGTACCTGGAGAATATTTAAAAGAATGTCATAATTGGCTTCATCTGTTGCCATGAGATCCGGTCTTGCCATCTTGCCTTTGCCGTACGCAGCAGCGGTTTTAATATCACGCAATGCGCCTAAGCTAAGAACTGTTGTGGTTGAAGACCCTTTGCCTGTCCAAACCTTAGTCCCGTCTGCCGACACGATATCATTTGAAGCATATCCGCCGTAATTCGTGGTTGCGGTTGTGTCACAAACCGAATTCAACCCGGTCAGGTTTTCAGAATCCCCCTCAAGCCCGTTGTAAATTGAAGTAGCAAGGATATCTCTCAAGGATTCTTGAGCGCCTTCCAATTCTTCGGACACAAGATTAATCAATCCTTCAGGGCCAGAGTTTTTAAGCTCGTCTACTCTAAGGATCGTGCCATTTCCATAAGCATGTTTCCAGGCAAAATTCACCTGAGTGATTGCTTCTTTTTTGGTAGAGTCAAGCGTTCCACCTCGGGTGTAAAATCCGCTCGAGTTCCCGTCATACCTGATGGGCACTGAAATCTGAACACCCCCAGACGGGCGCTTCCAGATTCCTTTTTTTTGTTTAAGTAAATAATCAAGCAGAAAAGATGTTTCAAAGTAATTATCTTCTGCTTTTCCGTTTTCAATTAGAAACCAGTCGTTTGTGACCGCTTCAAGTTGTGCTAAGATAGCCATAGTTTCGTTTCCTTATGAGGCCTGCCGCGCCAAAAGCCGCTTTAAAAGAACATTATCTCTGCCGCCGAACTTATCCGGGTTTGTCATTTCCGGAGATTTGTCCGGGCTCAAGATACGCCCCCCTGTTGTTGTAGCTATTGATTTTGACCTGCCTGCTGATTTAAGTTCTTTGTAAATTCTTTCTTCCGTTGCCTTTTCAGCCGCTTTGATTTTTTCCTGCATACTGGCATCCCCGGCTATCGAATAATACGCGGAGATCGCGTTGTGGCCTGGATGGTCATCAATATATTTTTTGATGCTACCATCCTCCATCATCGCTTTTACGTCAGGTTTATCTTTGAAAAATTCATGGTAATTCTGTTCAACCTTTCCTTTGTAAGATAACTCCTGTTCCTGTTTAGCCCGTGCCTGTTCTGCTGCCGCCAGGTCTGATTTGATTTCATACGCAAGCTGCTGCGCAAGGTTTGAAAAAAACGCCTTAGGATTGCTTGTTACCTGATCAATAATATCATCATCATCCATAGACATGATGTTGTTAAAGCTTGGCGACTCCTTAGCCGGCTTTTCCGCCGGTTTCTGTGCATCTTCAAGCTTCCTTTTAAGCTCGTTCTTTTCCTCGATCAATTCTTTGAACCTGGGATGCTCATGGAAGTCTTGTTTTTCTGGCGGGTCTTCTGATGTATTTTGCTCCGCATCATCGGAGGTGTCTTCCTGAGTATCTGCTTCCTTTTTTACTTCCTGATACTCTACTGTTGAGACAAGACCGTCATCGCCTTCTATCGGTTTTAACTCCACGTCAGGTGACGACCCTGCGTCGACCACATCCTCTGATATGGTTTCTTTGTTAGCGTCGTTGATTTCTTCTGTCATTTTTCTTCCTTTTGTTAAAAATTGTTGTAAATTATATACTTATCGCATTTCTTTCTCTGTATTTTTTATGTAATTGTTCTTTCATCCTTTTTTTTCGGCCTTCTTTATCCGGGCGTTTTGGTTTTTCCCCCGGCTCAAGTGGCCTTAGTCCCTCTCCTTTCATCCATACTTGATAATTCTCCCTGGTTGGGTGTCTCAAAAACTCTTGACAATGTGGTTTGTCTGGATTTTTATCAACGACATCCAGCACAGACTTTATCCAGCCTGCATCACCTGGGGCTGTTTGAGAAAATGTGATAATCTTTTTGGCTATGCCACCACATTCACAAACACAGGTATTCCCAAATTCGTATGGGATGAACAACTCCTTTATTTTACCGCAATCCTGACATTCAAAATCGTGGATGATCATTGCAGCCCCCAAGATGTGCTGCAAACAGTACAACTAAAAGCATCCTCTGAGAAAAAAACATGTCCATAATTACATTCAGGGCAAACTCTAAACGGCTCGCAGTCGTCTTTCCAATCCTTTTTCTTCATCATCACATACATTGCTGCAATATCTTCTTTTGTCTGAGCGTCAAACCACTTTTTCCCAAACTTTGCCTTGTTTTTATCGAGAAACCCCGTTTTGATTTTCTGTGCTGCCTTCTCTTTAAATAATTGCATTTCTTGTGTATTGCTAATTATCATTTCACCTCCTGGTTATTTGAGGCCATACCCCGTTCGTCATATCCGCCTTTGTCATCTCTGCCTTTTTTCACCGCAGCGGCCTGTATCCTGGCGATAGCCTCTGCTTTCTGGATTTTAATATTGTCCCTGTCAAGTTCTAATCCGGCAACCTTGATCTGGCCTTCCTGAACCCTTAGCTGTCTATCTGTTATTTCGCTTTCGATTTTCTGTTTTATGAGTTCAATATCTGCCTGCTCTTTTGCTGCCTGTGCCATACTTTTCTGTATTTCGGCCTGGGCTTTCTGCGCGCTGATCTGGACCTTGGATTGTTCAATTTGCATTTTTTGTGCTGCTTCCTGTATGGCCGGATCTGGCTGCTGCTTGCCTGACATCTGTTTTAATATCTGCGCAAAGTTAGGAATCTTGCCTTCCTTAACTGCTCTTTCGATTTCTTTGTCATCCATTTTAGATAGTTGCTTAAACATCTGTAGAATCTGCCCTGGGATTCCTATCATTGAAAGCTTTTGGATATACTGACCAATTGGGCCCTCTCTCATTCTTTCTACAACATCTGTGTAATTATCCCAGTCAAGTTTCTTAAGAAGCTCTTCCTGGTCTATCGTTCCCATTTTAAAGAGAGAAATAGCCTCTTCTCTTCTCTGTATATGTGATGTTGGTAAAGTAGACCCGGACACGACATTGATTTTGCCCGGTATCTGAAGAACATCACGGTCTATTGCAATTGTTTCATCTTCTCCGTTTTTCTGGAATGTGATATAGCGGGGTCTTTTGTAAAAGCTTTGCGAGAGAGAAAGGAACATTCGACCTCTTTCACGAAGCATTTTAGAATAGTTTCTGGTTTTGCCTCTAACCATTCTGCTTGCTTCTTCAAGGAGCATAGCGATAGCCTTGGCAGCGATAACCTCTGAGCCTTTTTTCTGGCCCTGCATGACGTCATTAAAGGAACCGGCAATCTCATTAAAGAAATCTTTATACACACTTGCAGCTGTCACCAGGTCGCCTGGAATAGCCGGCGGGTTGACGAACTGAATAGCCCTGGCAACTAAATGGTTGGTTGGATTAATGATACCAGCCATATTGTCCATTTCATCGTTTGTGACGCCCGAGTCCCTGGGGTTTATCAGTTTTGGCCTGGATACCTTGTCTTTAAACATTGTAAACTGACTTAAAGACTTGTTGACCTCAACATTTAAATGTTCAAGCTGCTCAAAGTCTGAAATGCCTAATGGGCTGTTCGGGTCCGTAACAGAATGTGTGTGAGAGACCGGAAACCTGGAATATAAATATTGTTTTTGGAGTGTTTCTTCGTCAAGTTCTGTATTGATGGAAGGGTTGTATTCATCGTCTAACACAACCTCGCCTGCATTACAGACCCTTACTCTTCTGATGTTTCCTGGGTAAACTGGCTTCCCATTAGCTTCAGAATAATCTTTCGCCCAGGCCTCAATAACAAACAACTCGTCAGAATCTTCACCAGATGGTGCGTCCCCAGATATCCATCTTGTCAAAGAACTAAGAACGATCTGTTTTAAACCCGAGGCTCTTGTTTGTTCTTCTTCGCGCTCATCCCCTATCTGCTGCAACAAAGAAAGGTCGCCTGTGATAATATTTGCATGTTCAGGCCATTTTCTCCTCGCTTCCCGGAGGGTCATGGGATACCATCTTAGAAAGGCTTCGGACTTACTAACCTTTCTTTCTTTCGGCGGGTAGAGAGAATAATATAAAGGGTCAAGAGTTTCTGTTTCCACTTCACCGTCCGGAAAATTTATATCAGGATTAAACGACATAAACTCACCTACGGACCCGTAAAGCTCTCCTATATGAACGGATTCCTCAAAGCTGTGCTGTTGTTCTGTTTCGTTGTACCAACTGTCAGTAACCCTCACTAACAAAGAAAGGGCATCTTGTGCATCCTCTCCCATCTCGCCGGCCTGGACTGCGTTGAAAGTGGGATTTGAGTCCGTGAGCATGTTGACTGTTTTTTGATGATGAGCGCCTAATAGATTTGCAGACAAAAGTTTCGAGCTTTCGTTTTTCCAGTGCTTGTTTTTCCTCAGTTTATAAAACCTATTACACCTTTCAGCAAACTTAATCGTTTCTCGATATTTAAGAATTTCTTCAAGCATCTCGACAACTGCAAAACCTACTCCATCACTATCTTTTGCCGGTATAATCTCAGTTTCCATGCTGTTCCCTTTTGTGCCGTGCCAGGCTTGTTTGATGTTGATACTCCTTGTCGCATTGATCACACCTAAATGTGTTTGATATTTTTACCAGCTCGCTTGTCCCGTCAGAAATTTCTATAGTGATTTCATCTTCTTTCTCAAAGGGCCTTAGCCGGCAATACGGACATTTAAAGTCCTGCCAGGTCAGGCTCGAATGGAATGGATCTGGAACGCCATTTTCCGGCATCAGGCTTGAAAACATGCCCGGAGTCATTGGCACAGAAAGCTTACTGATGTCTGTATAACAAAATGGCTGTCTGCAAAAATCACAGAGTACTCGTTTATTACTCATTATGAATAATCTAACCTCTCTTCATCAAAAATATCTGGTTTTTCTTCATATATTTCTTTTTTAGCAGGTTTTGACATAAGCATGTCTCGGTCCGCCTTAGTCCCCATATACCAGCCCAGGGCTAAAACCAAGATGTGGCTTGCCAATAAAACAATTAAGATTGCTATGTTCATGCGTACACCTGCTGCTCCAGTTCCCTGATGGCTTTTTCATGTGTGTATTGTGCATGGACTTCTTGTGTTGTCGGAATCAGTTCTTTTCTTTCGATTGCCTGTTCCCATGGACGGGTTACCATTAATGTGTGCACAATTGCTCCTGCAATATTAATAACTGGATTGCTGTCCTGTTTGGCTGTTTTGTCTTGGACAAACGACAAGATATGATTTCTCAATAAAACACAGCCGTTGATATAAAAAGTTTTGCAGCTCTCAGACAAGGCTGTTTTTAATCGAGCTGTATATATTCCAAACGCATCTGGTCTCTCACTGTCGATCGGGGCGCTTATTAAGACAGGATTGTCTTTTTTGTTTTTCTCGTTTACAATTGACATTAGTTTCTCAGGATTGCCCCACCATGTTGAAATAACTCCCTGCCCGTAGTCTTTTTGTATTCTCTGCGCCGCCTCAATGATCCTGTGCGGGTCATCTGACTCATATTCTTCTAAGCAATGAACAATATTTGTTTTATGATCTACTCCAGTTGTTATTAAAAACCCGTCCTGCTCAAAAGTAGGCAGGACCATACCGCCCGTGATATGAGAGTATTGAGAGTCCCCGTCTGTCCAGGCAAATGGCCTGATATGTGTTCGCTGTCCAATAATTTCAGCTATATGTTGATTGACCACCGGGTCACCGAATAATTGTTTTGTAAATTTAGGCATATATATTCCAAATAAACGATATACTTTTGTAAAACCCCAGGGATTTGTCTATAGTATATTCTGTTTTAGCGATTTCGTTCATGACAAATCCATCCCCTTTAATCCCATATACTCAATTTCAAGCGCATATCTGACCGCATCAATGTAATGATTGTTCTTATCCTCTGGTATCGGCAGGCTGTCACCGTTCTTATCTTTTTTCCACCCCCAGATAGTCAACTCATTCACGACCCCTTGCAGAGTTTCATCTACAATTATTTTATGCTGCTGTAGCCACTGAATGCCGAACAATATAGAATTGGGGCCTTTCTTGACTGCTTTGGCGTTAATTCCATTGTCTTGTAATTCCTTAATACTTTTAGGCTCTGCTGAATCGCAAAACACAGCGTTGTCACCAGTGTGGGGCTTTAATCGTTCCGCCAGTTGCGGGTTTGTCAATTCGGTCTGTGAAAAGCCGTCAAAAATATAAATTCTCTTTCGCTTCGGGTCGTAGTGTATCTTGACATATGCTGCAGGATCTTGAGAATACCCAAAATCAACGCCATGTCTGATATTGCCAAAGCTTTGTTTTGAGAGGTCCTCGACCCGCCAGTTTGTCAAAATTGAATCGCCTAAGGAACCCCAATTCCCATAGGTGTAGACCTCACGCCAGTAGGGGTCTGTCTCGTTCTCGAGCTCTTCGTGGTCTTCTGGATCAAGGAAAAGATTGTCCAGATGAGTGGTTTTTAAAATTCTAATCTTATCATTCTCAAAATGAGTCTGGTCGTCCTTCCAGTTGTTCGGGACAAAAAACTCTTTTACGATCCAGTGCGTTCGATAAATCGGGTTAAAAGAAAGTATAATGCGCTTCCTGATGCGCTTCCCGTCGTACACTGCCAGTCCCCTGAGTCTTTTCCTAAGCTGCTTGACGTCGTCTCTTGCTATCTCTGTGGCCTCTTCTATCCAGATATCAGTGATAACACCTTTCTTAGGTGTGATTGATTTTACTTTTTCAACATCATCCAGGCCCGAAAACAATATCTGGTAGCCGTTGACACATGTGATATGCCCCTGGCTTGGCACAATGTCGAACAGTCCCCGGCATTTGAGTTTGTTGATCGCCTTCTCAAGTTCATTAAAAACAGACTTGGTGAGAGAATTCCCCATTTTTCGGCAACACAAATAATTATGCCCGCCAGACAGGATATCCTCAATCGCCCTGGCTGCCACGAAATTTGATTTTCCGGAAGAGCTGCCACCATAGAAGATCTCAGTGTTCCTGGGGTTTTCCAGGTATGGGATATAAACGGGGTTATACATATCATAGCTGATATCTATTTCGTAATCGTATTTGACAGCGTTACTCATCAGCTTGTGACCTTTTGACTTTGATTTTTGTTACGTCTTTAACTTGAATATCTTGCTTGTCAGCCAACCCAAACACCCGTGCAATAATATTTGCATTAAGTAGGTCTGCCGCGGCTCCTGTGAATTTTTGGTCTCTGATAACTTGCTCTGCCTCGTGTACGATTACAGAAAAATCGTCATGCTTTT
>JACNJZ010000074.1 GCA_014382295.1 Candidatus Desulfobia pelagia
CCTCTTTTTGTTGGACGACCGACATCCGTCAGTGCTGTTCAGGATGCGCTTGCCAGAGATAAGCTCTTGCTTTTGGTGACCCAGAAAGACGCCTCTCTCGATGAGCCGGAACCAGAGGATCTCTATAAGGTTGGTATGGTCTGTATGATTATGCGGACTTTGAAGCTGCCGGATGGCCGGTTGAAGGTTCTTGTCCAGGCAATGCAGAAAGCCAGTATATTGGAAGTGATTGAAAAGACTCCCCATTTCGTTGCCAAGGTTGAAGTTTTTCATGACGACGATGAAATGGAGCCAACCGTCGAAATTGAGGCATTGATGCGTAATGTCCGGGAGCAGACAGAAAAAATTCTTTCCCTGAAGGGCATTATGTCCTCTGAACTCATGATTATTTTGAATGAGATAGAAGAACCCGGACGTCTGGCGGATCTTGTTGTTTCGAATCTTAAGCTGAAAACCTCCGAGTCCCAGGAGGTCCTCGAGATATCTGATGCTGTGCGGCGCCTGAAAAAAGTGGCGGATCTCCTCCAGAAAGAGCTGGAAGTATCCACCATGCAGGCCAAGATCCAGTCAGAGGCCAAAGAGGAAATGAGTAAGACCCAGCGGGAATATTTTCTCCGGGAACAGCTCCATGCCCTGAAAAAAGAATTGGGTGAAATTGATGAGCGATCCGAGGAAATTGAAGAGCTCAGGCTAAAAATTGAGAAAGCCAGGATGTCCCCCGAGGCAAGAAAAGAGAGCCTGAAACAGCTTAAGCGGCTGGAGATGATGCATCCTGATGCTTCAGAGGCTACGATTATCCGTACCTATCTCGACTGGATGCTTGATGTACCCTGGCGAAAAAGTACCCGTGACCGGCTGGATCTGATAGATGCCAAGAAGGTTCTCGATGAAGATCATTACGGTCTTGAGAAAGTAAAAGAAAGAATCCTGGAGTTTCTTGCCGTACGCAAGCTTAATAAATCCACCAAGGGACCGATCCTCTGTTTTGTCGGCCCTCCAGGTGTTGGGAAGACATCCCTGGGCCGTTCCATTGCCCGGGCAATGGGTCGTAAGTTTCATCGGCTCTCACTCGGCGGCATGCGGGATGAGGCAGAAATCCGCGGTCACAGAAGAACCTATATCGGGGCCATGCCCGGCAGGATCATTCAGGGGCTGAAGACAGTGGCTTCCAATAATCCTGTTTTCATGATGGATGAGATAGACAAAGTGGGTTCGGATTACAGGGGCGATCCTTCCTCGGCGCTTCTGGAAGTCCTCGACCCTGAGCAGAACGTTGATTTTTCAGATCATTACCTGAACCTGCCTTTTGACCTGTCCAGGGTCATGTTCATCACCACGGCAAATATGGCGGACACCATTCCTTCACCTCTTCTGGATCGAATGGAAGTGATCCGGCTCTCCGGATATACTCTTGAAGAAAAGCTGGAAATAGCCAAACGATACCTGGTTCCGCGGCAGCTGACTGAAAACGGTATTGAGACAAAGCATATCAAGCTCGATGATGATACCCTGGCGTTTATCATATTTCATTATACTCGCGAAGCTGGTCTGCGGAATCTGGAAAGGGAAATCGGCAAAATTTCCCGGAAAGTGGCGCGGCGTATTGCCGAAGGTGGTCGTGGGCCATATGTGATCTCCAGCAGGACATTGGACAAATATCTGGGGCCGCCAAAATATCTGCCCGAGGCGGAGATTGATACCATTGATCAGCCCGGGCTGTCCACAGGTCTTGCCTGGACCGAGGTTGGCGGTGAGATTTTGTACATCGAGGTTTCTCTTCTGCCTGGAAAAGGCGGATTGACCCTTACCGGTCAGCTGGGAGATGTCATGAAAGAATCAGCCCAGGCAGCAATGACCGTATGTCGTTCTAAACTGAAAAAGATGGGTCTTTCTGAGAATTATTTTGAAGAGGTTGATGTTCATATTCACGTGCCGGCCGGAGCTATCCCCAAGGATGGCCCGTCAGCCGGTGTTACAATTGCCACGGCTCTGTATTCCGCCATGTCGGGCAAGAAGGTTAACCCGAATATTGCCATGACCGGTGAAGTTACTCTGCGGGGGCGGGTCCTTCCCATTGGAGGCCTGAAAGAGAAAGCTCTGGCAGCCCTCCGGGCCAACATCACCACGGTTATTATTCCTGACCAGAATAAAAAGGATCTTGTTGAAATTCCTCAGGATCTTCGCGATAAGTTGAAGTTTATCCCTGTGAAAAGTATGGATCAGATTTTCTCCAAGGTGTTTGGTTGACAGATGAAAAGAGGCAGGAGGGGGAAGATGTAGAAAATACCCCTCCTGCGCTCCACAAATCCGCCGGACGCATTTCGGTTTCGCAGTGGATTGCCGGGGCAGTACTCCTTGTTTTTGTTCTCTTGTTTTCAGGGGTTCTCTGGCTCTGGCTCTATGCGATACACCCAGTTCATCCTTCCGATTCGTCTTCGATTATTGTAGAAATTCAGCCGGGAACAGGTTTTGCCGGAATCAGGCAGAACCTTGAAAAAGCCGGTGTGCTGAAACCTGATGTCCGTTTTTCTCTCCTTGCTCATTTTCTTGCAGTTTCACGCAATATCAAGGCTGGTGAATATGAATTTGCAGCCGGCCGGACACCGGTGGAGATACTCCGACTTTTAGAGAGTGGGAAGGTGGTGCAGTGGCCGGTGACTGTGCCGGAGGGGACAAATATATATCAGCTCGCCGCTATCCTGAACGTCAGCCTTGGTATACAGCAGGATCAGTTCCTGGCGAAGGTTCAGGATGAGAAAACCATTTCCTCTCTGGGGCTCCCTGGTTTTTCTCTGGAAGGCTATCTTTTCCCAGACACCTATAAGTTGACTCGGAATCAGTCCGTTGAATCAATTCTTGCCATGATGACAGGTCGTTTTTTTACGGTGTATAAAGAGATAGCAGTAAAAAACGAGGGAGCCGCAGCCGGTGCAGAACCTCTCAGCAGGCATGAGATTGTAACGCTGGCATCTATTGTTGAAAAGGAAGCAGCAATAGCAGAGGAGAGGCCACTTGTTGCGGCTGTTTTCTTGAATCGGTTGAAAAAGAAGATGCGGCTTCAGGCCGATCCAACAGTGATCTACGGATTGAAAAAGTTTGATATGGCTTTGACAAAAAAAGACCTGAAGACTCCGACGGCATACAATACGTATGTCAATAAAGGCCTGCCTGAAGGGCCGATATGTAATCCCGGCAAGGACTCTCTTCTCGCCGTTCTCAATCCTGCTCAAAGCCCGTATCTGTATTTTGTTTCAAAAAATGATGGAACTCATCAGTTTTCAAGAACTCTTAAAGAACATAACAGGGCAGTTTATCAATTTCAGCGGTAGCTGTTATTGGTGGCCTCTGTGGTTTGAAAAAGACTTTTATGATACTATCAACATTGAACTTGATAACATGAGTTAAAAACAATACACTTTAGGGACGAAAATACACTATCTGCATAACATATAAAAGGACTGGCAGGATGAAAATGGATATACAAAAGAATACAGGCCGCAGGATATTGAATCAGAAAGGTTTTTCTCTTATGGAACTTATGATTGTTATGGTTATCCTCGGGCTTCTGGCCTCCCTTGTCGGGCCGGCAATGTTCAAGAAACTGGGGACAGCCAAGCAGGGAACAGCAAAAACTCAGATTGAGATGCTGATGACCGCCCTTGATTCATACCGTCTGGATGTGGGCCATTACCCGTCCGGCCAGGAAGGTCTTGAGGCGCTTGTGATAAATCCCGGAGAAGACAAATGGGACGGCCCCTATCTGCAGAAGGGTTTGCCTAAAGATCCGTGGGATTCCGATTATAATTACCAGAACCCCGGCGAACATGGTGAAGTGGATATCTATTCCTATGGTGCCGACTCGCGGGAAGGCGGAGAAAAGGAAGATGCCGACGTGGGCAGCTGGCAGTAGCCTTTTTAAGGCAAAAGGCAAAAGGCAAAAGGCAAAAGGCAAAAGGCAAAAGGCAAAAGGCACAGAGGCAAAAGGGCGGCAATCAGGAGTTGGAGATTGTTCTTGATTATCTGGTTTGTCTCTGTTTTTCTAAGCCCTAAGCCCTAAGCCCTAAGCCCTAAGCCCTAAGCCCTAAGCCCTACACTCCAACAAATACAAATTCCCCTCAATCCATTCTCCCTTTTCTTTGCGTATATTTGCAGAGACATTTGACCTCACAGTAAATCCTGTTTTTTTAGCCAGTTTTTGAATATAGCTTTCTGCATGGGCGTAACGGCCTGTGCCCTGGAGGATGAAGTCTTTATCCGTTTTTTCAGTGGAAAAGAGGAAGCATGCCCCGGGGGTGGCATGTTTTTTTATCTGCCTGAAGAGCGGCTCCAGGTTGCCCAGGTATACAAAAACGTCAGCCGCGATAAAGAAGTCGAAGGTTTCATCGCTCATTTCAAGAAAAGAGACGAGCTCCATTTCATAGAGAGCTTCATATATCCCCTTTTCACTGGCTTTGGCCAGCATTACCGGTGAAAGATCGATGCCGGTCAACGTCTTCACGTCATCTCGAAAGGCTTCGCCTGAAAGACCTGTCCCGCAGCCAAGATCAAGGCCATTCTCGAACTTTTCTTTCTCAGGCAAGGATTTTTCCAGTAGATTCCTTAACTGACCTGGAGTGGTGTAGCATAGATTGGTCTGCATGCTCTGGTCGTAATCTTCGAAATGATCAAAAACCTCTTTGACATATGCAGAAGGGGCGGAATCTGTTGTTTCGCCCAGAAGTGAGGCCAGCATGTGTTTCGCGGCGGTATGGCCGGGGTCAAGTCTTAGAACCTGTTGGTAATGGGGGATTGCTTTCTCAGTGTCGCCGGCTTTGTGATGCAGGTGGGCCAGATGGTTGTGCGCCGGTATAAAGTTTGGATCACGGGAAAGAACCTGTTCAAAGCAGGTAGCGGCTTTTTCCCTCAGATTCATATTTTTATATATGATCCCGAGATTGTAGCGGGCATCTGTGTCGTCAGGAGAGATGAGTAACAGTTTTTCATAGCAGGTAGCAGCGTCTTCGGTTTTGTTCTGCTTTTTTAAGGTGATTGCCAGGTTGTAAAGGATGTCTGGGTCGTGTGGGGCACGTTCGTGCGCCAATCTGTATGCTTCTGCAGACTCGGGAAAATTGCCCTGGTCAAAATAAATAACGCCCATGTTGTAATGGGTTGCTGCCAGGGTTGGTTGCAGTTCTGCGGCTTTTTGAAGGCAGGATATTGCCTGTAGCGGTCGGGAGGCCTGCAGGTGTTCCATTGCCTCCTGGAATAGGGTTTCAATTTCCATAGTCTCAGGGCGCCAGGGTGTCAATGTAGCCGGTAAGCTGGTCGGCAAGTTTCCGGTTGTCTATAAGGAGGGAGAGTTCATGGTTATAAGCCAGGGCGGAATGTGTCAGGTTGTGGCTGCCGACAAAGGAATAGCGCCGGTCTATGACAATCAGTTTGGTATGGGTTGTTGTCTTGATGGAATCAAAGAGAACCGTAACTCCATTTTTCTGGAGTTTTTCGGCAACCTTTTCGTTTTCTTCGTTGATAGAATCTTCGTAACTTGATTTTTCCAGTATCAGCCTGACCTGTACCCCGCGTTTTCGTGCTTTGATAAGTTCGTTAACAAGCAGCCTTGGCTTGTTGTTTCTAGATGCGGTTGTCTTGAAAATGAACATGGCCATGTCGATGGATATGTCAGCCTTGCCAATATAGTCAACCAGGGCGTCATAATACAGAGTATCCGGGAGCAATATAATGTTGTCCTGGTTGACTATATTGGCTGAGGTGCTTGAAGTGGGATGTTTTCCGATGGCAAAATATGGCTTAACGACTTTAAAGGTTTTTGGGCCTATGTCCGGGACTTCAAGCAGTTGGTCGAGCCTCGTGAAGCCCCCATGTTCTTTTCGATAGCGAATAATGGCCTGGGCTATTCCTTTACCGATAAGAGGGATCTGGATGAGTTCTTTCTGGGTGGCGCTATTGAGGTCCAGCGGGCTTGGAGCTGCGGCAGGGAAGACCGGCCAGAGGGTTAGGAGAAGAAGGCAGAGCAGGTGTGAAAAATACTTCATAGGGAATATGATTTCGAATAGTGGATTTCGGATTTCGGTTTGAATGCTTTAATTCCTTAATTGGTGCTAGGGAAATTTGCAATCCAAAATCCGAAATCCGAAATCGAAACTGGCTAATCCGAAATCATTTCGGCCACCAGTCAACCCCCATCCTTGAGATGCAGTTGAACCCGCCTCCCAGAACAAGTGTATTTGTCAGTCCGACACTGTCAAGGAACACCTGGATTTCATAGGATCGTGTTCCTGCATCACAGATGATAATCAGTGTTTTGTCCTTGGGGAGTTCATTGTGCCTTTTTCGGATTTCATTATAGGGAACAGCATGCCATATACTGCCGAATTTCTCTGCAAAAGGGCCGATTTCGTTGGGGTGTCTTATGTCAAGGGTTGCCCAGTCCGGCTGTGATGAGGGATCGTCAATCCAGCTGAGGAAATTCTGGATGGACACATTGCGCTGGCGATTACACGCCATGTTGTCAGCAACATTGGCTGCGGCGTTCAGGGCATCTATGGCTGTGGAAAAAGGTGGCGCATAGGGCATTTCCAGAAGGCTGAAATCATCAATGGTGCCGCCTTTAACAATAAGGGCAGCAGCAGCGTTAATGCGGGCAAGCACAGCGTCATTCATGTCTCCAAAAGCTTGAACACCTAAGACTCTGCGATCTTTGCGGTCAAAGACAAGCTGCAACGGCATCTTTGTTTCCGTGGGGAAAAAATGCGCCCGGTCAGATGGGGCTGTGATGGCAGCATCAGCGTCAAAACCCTCAGCCCTGGCGCTTTCAAGGCTGAGGCCGGTGGCTCCGATGCAGCTTTCAAAGGCTTTCATGATGAAACTGCCGATGACGCCGGGAAAGGTGCTGGGAATACCGGCCAGGTTGTCGCCGACAACACGGCCTTCTCTGTTGGCTATTGATCCCATGGGGGCTAACATCTTTTTGCCGGTGATGAGGTTGGTGGATTCAACACAGTCGCCGGCTGCATAGATGTTGGGGTCGGATGTCTGCATGCGGTTGTTGACCACAATGCCGAATGGTGAAACATGGAGGCCTGCGTCCCGGGCAAGCTCACTTCTGGCGCGGACGCCGGCAGCCATTACAACGATATCAGTTTCAATGGTTCGCTTGGGGGTGACGACCCTGCAGACCTTACCGCTTTCGTCGCCTTCCAAGGCCTGAGCCCCTTCACCGGTGTAAATGCTGACCCCATGTTTTTCCATGTGGCGTTTCACCATCTCGGCAAATGGGGCATCTATGATCCTGGGAAGAAGCTGGGGCATGAATTCAAGAACTGTGGTTTCGACACCCCATAAATCTCCGAATGCTTCCGCCATTTCAAGACCGATGGCGCCGCCGCCGATGACCACGGCTTTGCCTACCTGGCCTTTTGCCAGTCCTTCTTTGATGGCTATGGCTTTGTGCAGGTCACTTATGGTGTATACGCCCTCAAGATCCGCCCCGGGAATGGGCAGGACAAAGGGCTGGCTTCCTGTGCTGATAACGAGTTTGTCGTACGGAACGGAATCTTTGGCGCCGCTGATAACATCGACAACATCAACACTTTTTGTATCCCGGTTTATTTTTATGGCCCGTGTATTGATTCGAACATGAACGCCCTTGGCATTTTCAAAAAAAGGAACATCCCGGGTCATGTGAAAGCTTGTTTTGCGAAGTTCGTCTTCATCGCTGACATCCCCTGAGACATAATACGGGATGCCGCATCCCCCGTAAGAAATGAGGCTGTCCTGGTCCAGAATGGTTATCTCCGCATCAGGTATGAGGCGTTTGGCATGGCACGCCGCCTTTGGCCCGGCGGCAACTCCACCGATAATTACAATTTTTTCGCCCATTGTGTACTCCCTTGTATAAGGTATGAATAATTTTATAAAAACAGTTTTAAGTTGAAAGTATTAAGTTTTAAGTTGGTGGATGTGGCTTATTTATTTTTTTCCTGCTTGATTTTAAGTTTCATGCTCGAAGTCTGGGCTTATCTCGTTGTTCCCGCCTGCTGGGATGGGGTTATAGTTCACTGGTTAACCGTTTAGTCAGGCAATCAGGATAGGCAACTTTATCCTGAAAGAAATGTCATGTCAATTGCTGGCAATGAGATGTTTAGAAATTTTATAAAATTCTTAAATTGCTCCCTTGACAGATTCTATAACCTCACTTATAAGTGAACATATGCACATAAAATATGCAATTGATAATAAGGAAAATTTTTAATATATCTTTTTTGTACAATTTCAGGAGGAGAGTTTTATGAACAGAAGTCAGGATCTTTACGCAACGGAAAGCAGTAAGAGTGTGGAGCAATTTGCCCGGGATTTTACAGAGGTGGTTAAGGGAAATGCCTTTGTTGTAAATAACCTGGATACTATGAACATGAAGAAAACGTTTGCAGAACATGGGGGTAAGGTTTCAGATGATTTCGATCTTCATATGATGCAGATTTGTAAACCTACGAAGGCTGATGGAAGTCTTTCTTTCAATCCTGAAAGATCTATCCTTATGCCAAAATTTGTTATGGTTTTTTCTAAAGATGGGAAAACCCAGGTGCGTTACTTAAGCTACAGTGCCCAGGATATTTCAGAACTTGTCCTTGATGATCCTAAGTTCCCGGAATCATTGGCCCAGACATTTGCCAAAATTCGTTCAATGATTGACGAAGCCAAATAGAGATCTGGGATCGGAGTCTCACTGGCTCGCTTACCTGCGGATATTTGATTTCGGATTGAGTGTTGGCCACGAATGACAGAAATCATAAAATAACATTTTTTCGTATTTTTTAGTGGGTTCCGTGGCTAAAATCTAAAAAATAATCTTCTAATGAAGAGATAAATTATGTGGAAATTTCTTGTTCAGATTAATAAAAATCTGATTGTTGCCATACCTGTAATGATGGTGTGCGGTTTTGTGTTCGGTCTCGCAGTGGATGCAGGGTTCGTGAAACAGCTTAAATCCCTGATCATGCCTTTCACATTCCTGATGGTGTATCCCATGATGGTGACGTTGAATATCAAACACCTGAAAGATGGGATAAAGAATGTTAAGCTGCAGGTGACAACTCAGGTTATAAATTTTGCAGTGGTCCCATTTCTGGCATATGGCCTGGGGCTGTTCTTTTTCAGGGATCAGCCTTACATGGCCTTGGGGCTGCTTTTGGCGTCACTCCTGCCCACAAGCGGCATGACCATTTCCTGGACCGGTTTTGCCAAGGGCAATATGGGGGCAGCCATCAATATGACCGTAATTGGTTTGACCCTTGGCTCCCTGGCTACGCCATTTTATGTGCAGGGTCTTATGGGTGCCAAAGTGGATGTTGATATTTATCTGGTGGTAAAACAGATAGTACTCATTGTTTTTATCCCGATGCTGCTTGGGTATCTCACCCGCACTTCACTTGTTAAAAAACATGGCATGCCCAAATTCAAAAAGGATATTGCGCCACGATTTCCTGCCATGTCAACTATCGGCGTACTGGGGATTGTTTTTGTTGCCCTGGCCCTGAAAGCGAAAACCATTGCCGGTAATCCTGAAATCCTCGGTTCGATTCTTGTTCCCCTGCTTATTATTTATTTCATTAATTTTGCATTGGGGACAGTAGTGGGGAAACTCTTTTTCAAGAGGGGCGATGCGATTGCCCTGGTCTACGGGACGGTTATGCGTAATCTTTCCATTGCTTTGGCCATTGCGATTAATGCTTTTGGAGAGGAAGGTGCCAATGCGGCGCTGGTTATCGCAATATCATATATTATACAGGTGCAGTCAGCAGCCTGGTATGTGAAGTTTACAACAAAGATTTTTGGGCCGCCGCCGGAAGAGGCTGCGGCATAAACAATATTATTAAGGAGAGAATGTTATGAAGAAGATAAAATTAGCTGTACCGACCAATAATCCAGGAGGCATGGGAGCAACCCGTTCAGGGCATTTTGGTCAGGCGGATGTCTTTACTATTATTGATTTTGAAAACGGTGCAGTTGCAGAGGTAAGCACTGTTGGCAATGTTGAGCATGGAACTGGCGGCTGCATGGTGCCGGTGAATCACCTCAAGGATCATGATGTCGATGTTATTGTGGTTAGCGGGATGGGGATGCGACCTATGAAGGGGTTTAATGAGGTCGGCATCAAGGTGTTTTATGCTGACCAGGAAGCATTTCAGGATGTCCAGGATGTTGTTGATGGTTTCCTGCAGAATAAATTGCCGGAGATGCAGGCGCAGAATGCCTGCGGTGGCGGCAGTGATTGTCACCATTAATGAGGTGGCATGCAGGGGGACCTATTAAAGTTCCCTATAGTTTTTTCAGTTTCGCTGATTCCCTGGTCTGAGGGTTCTGACTGATCTTTTCCTCCTCCCTTATGATTAATGCAGCGCCTTCAACCAGGGCTTCGGCGACTTTTTTTCGCGCCGAGGTCAGTATTCGCTGAACCGTTCCCCGGGAGACCCCCATTCTCAGACCGGCCTGTTCCTGGGTCAGTCCTGTCATGTCGCAGAGCTTTAAAGCTTCAAGTTCGTCACGCATTATTTCAATTTTACGAAGTTTGTCCATGGGGACTCGGGTGGGCTTGAATGCCTTTTCAAACATTCCCCCTTCACAAATGCGTATTTTTTTGGGTCTCGGCATGATGATCTCTTCCTGTTAAATAATTTAATTAAAAAGAATATTATCGTGACTTGTGCATAAAATCAACACCTTATCGCATTCTGTTGAAATAGGTCTAGTTTTTTGGGAAAGAGATCCTTTTCGTGTACGATTTTTTGTTGACAAACAAATAAGAGATGGATAAGTTCACGCTTTAATGAATGTCTATTCAGAAAAGTTATGTCATCCAGATGTGGGCGTTACCGTCAGTCTCGCCAGGCTGATAAAAATAGTAAGTAGCAGAAGGATGAATTGGGTATAGGCGTTATATATTAACTGATCCTGAGGAGGAACGAAAAAAAATGCCAAAGCATGAAACTCCATTATTGGACGAACTCGAAAAAGGACCATGGCCGAGCTTTGTTACTGACCTGAAACGTCAGGCTGAGACCAAGCCAGAATGCTGGGATATTCTTGGCCAGCTGGAATTGTCTTTCAAAGACAGAATCACTCATTGGAAACACGGCGGTATCGTTGGTGTCTTCGGATACGGCGGTGGTATTGTCGGACGTTACTCGGACTCTCCGAAAGAGTTCCCCGGTGTTGCTCACTTTCACACCGTTCGTCTCAACCAGCCTTCCAGTAAGTTTTACGGCACCAAAAAACTTCGTGAGATCTGTGATCTCTGGGAGAAATATGGTTCAGGTATGACCAATATGCACGGTTCTACCGGTGACCTTGTACTTCTTGGTACAACCACTCCTAACCTTGAGCCACTGTTCTATGACCTGACCCATGACCTGAACATGGATCTTGGTGGTTCCGGTTCCAACCTGCGTACTCCGGCATGCTGCCTTGGTAAGGCTCGTTGTGAGTGGAGCTGTATTGATACCCAGGCTCTCTGTCATCACCTGACCATGCATTATCAGGATGAGATTCACCGTCCTGCTTTCCCGTATAAATTTAAATTTAAAATGTCAGGCTGTCCTAATGACTGTGTTGCTGCTATCGCCCGCTCCGACTTTGCTGTTATCGGTACATGGAGAGATGATATCCGCATGGATCAGGACGCTGTTAAGGGCTATATTAACGGTGATTTCCCAGCAAACGGTGGCTCTCATGCCGGTCGTGACTGGGGTAAATTCAATATCAAGAAAGAAGTTCTCGACCTTTGCCCTACCAACTGTATGTGGATGGAAGGCGATGAACTGAAAATTGACAATTCAGAGTGTACCCGCTGTATGCATTGTATCAATGTTATGCCACGTGCACTGCGTCCTGGTGCTGATCAGGGTGCAACCATCTGTGTCGGCGCAAAAGCTCCGATCCTTGATGGTGCCCAGTTTGCCACCATGACCATCCCTTTCCTGAAGATTGATCCTGAAACTGAGTTTGAGGCAGTAATCGAAGTAATCGAGAAAATCTGGGATTGGTGGATGGAAGTTGGTAAAAACCGTGAGCGTGTTGGTGAGACCATTATGCGCGTCGGCCTGCCTACCTTCCTGAAAGTTATGGAAGTAGATATAATTCCTCAGCATGTCAGAGAGCCTCGCTCCAACCCATATGTTTTCTGGCAGGATGAAGAAGTTCCTGGCGGGTTTGAACGTGATGTTATAGAGTTCCGTAAGAAACACGCTCAATAAGAAGTGCTCTCACCAGATTAATGAACTACATTCTATTATTTAGATGATATAAGGAGGTTGTATTATGGGTTACGATCCAGCGAATCCGATGGTTGATAGAATCACAGATATCGGTCCGCCACATTTTGAGCAGTTTTTTCCACCAGTTGTTAAAAAGAACTACGGCAAGTGGCTCTATCATGAGATTACCCAGCCGGGCGTTCTCATGCATAAAAGTGAGACAGGCGATGAATGCTGGACAGTACGTGTTGGTGCTGCCCGCCTGATTTCCATTGAGCTTATCCGCGAAATGTGTGACATCGCAGATGCACATTGTGATGGCTACCTGCGTTGGACTACAAGAAACAACGTTGAGTTCATGGTTGATTCAAAAGCTAAAGTACAGCCGCTGCTTGACGAACTGGCAAGCCGTGGTAATAAATTTCCTGTTGGCGGTACCGGAGCCGGTGTTACAAACATCGTTCATACCCAGGGTTGGGTACACTGCCATACACCAGCTACCGATGCTTCAGGTGTTGTTAAAGCTGTTATGGATGAGATCTTTGATTACTTCACCAGCATGACTCTTCCTGCTCAGGTTCGCGTTGCTCTGGCCTGCTGCCTGAATATGTGTGGTGCTGTACATGCTTCTGACATTGCTATCCTCGGTGTTCACCGTAAGCCGCCGATGATTGACCATGATGCCATTACAGGTCTCTGTGAGCTGCCGCTGGCTATCGCATCATGTCCTCTTGGTGCTGTTAAGCCTGTCAAGGCTACTAACAGCAAGGGTGAGGAAGTCAAATCTGTAAAAGTTAACGCTGATCGCTGTATGTTCTGCGGTAACTGTTATACCATGTGTCCGGCTATGCCTCTGGCTGATCCGGAAGGTGATGGTATTGCTATCCTGGTTGGCGGGAAGGTTTCCAACTCCAGGTCAATGCCGAAATTCTCCAAGCTGGTTATCCCTTTCCTGCCAAACACAACACCACGTTGGCCTGAGACCGTTGCCGCTGTTAAGAATATTCTTGAAGTTTATGCTAAAGACGCCCGTAAATATGAGCGTGTCGGCGAGTGGGCTGAGAGAATTGGTTGGGAGAAATTCTTTGAAAAAACAGGTATTCCATTTACCATCAAGTCAGTTGATGACTATCGTCTGGCCTATGATACCTGGAGAACTTCTACTCAGTTCAAGTTCACAAGTCATATCAAGTAATATCACTGTCTTTCAGTAGTCGGCAATCAGTGCTGCAGCTATGCTGCAGCCCACTGACTGCTGGAAGCTGAAAAGCTTATTTGAACTCGACAAGAGGAGTAACTAAAATGGCTTTAAGTAGCGATGAAATAAAAGCAGCAATGCTTGCAAAAGCTGAGAAGGCACCAAAACCTCAGTTGTATGTCAAGGATTTTTATGCTTGTGATCCTGATACCAAGCCTCGTGCAATCAAGAATATTGCTAATGATCTCGTAAAAGAGGGTAAGCTGATGTTCTGGTCCAGTGGTAGTACAACTATGTATGCCCTGCCGAGTCGTATTAAAAATGAGGAAACTCGCGACGAAGCTGAGGAAAATAAATAATTTATTTTTCCCTTTTTGTTGGCGCAAAAAAGGCCACTGTCCGAAAGGACAGCGGCCTTTTTTTTATGTGTAAACGGCAACAAAAGTCTTATTTGGAAAAACTTAGCTGATTAACACCTCTTCGGCTTTTTTGAGCAAAGCCTCAGCGTGACGTTTGTGTTTATAGTTTTTATGGATTGAGGCTGCCAGCCGATAGGAGTCCGCGGCTTTTTCTTTGTCTCCCATCTCAATATATATATTAGCCAGGATGTCCAGAGTGTCGACTGTTCCCTGGGGGTTGCGCAAGGCTTCATATTCATCAATAACGTCGAGATAGAGTGTTACGGCTTCCTGATATCTTTTTGCCTGGAACATTACATGGGCTTTCTTCTTTTCCAGGGAAAAGAGGCTGAACCTGTCTGAATCTTTTGTACAGATAGTATAAGCCCTTTCATAATGGTTGAGGGCGCCATCGAAATCTTCTCTCCCTGCACAGATATCGCCCAATTTGTCAGATGCATTTGCCACACCATGTTCATCCCCATCCTGTTCAAAACCGATCAAGGCGTTATGAAACATGTTGGCTGCCTGGGAAATGTCATCTTTTTGTAAATGGTTCTGGCCAGCTTCATAATCAAGACGTGCCTGGCTTTTTTCTTCTGCTGTTTCTTTTTCCAGTTGTTCATTCTCTGTCATTATCACTCTTCTCCATGCTGGGCTATTTTTTCTAAAGCTTCTTTTGCAAGTGCCCCGACAGTGGTTTCAACAGGTAACCCCTTTTCGTATACTGTCAGCTTGGCATCATCATTAATAAGTGTTTCTATTTCACCTTTCATTTCAGTAGCCTGAATTCTTCCGAATAATCGAACGGCATGACCACGAGTGAAAGAGTCCGGGTTATTTATAAACGAAAAAACGCTGTAGATAGGCATGTTGCGCACAGTTTGCGGACTGGTGGCGGCGATGGTTCCAAGGGCCCAGAGTACATGTACACGGCTTGTGGGAATACCACGATACATGAGAAGGTGCCTGGAAAAGGATCCGAAAATGTCGGGTCGTGCCGCGATTATGGAGCCGATGGTCTCGAGAAGCCCCCAGTGGGAGGCGGCGGAATCGGTGCAGGCTTCAAACAGGCGGTGCAGAAGGTCACTGACTGCTCCTGGTTTCCTGGTGGAAAGCCGAGCGCAGACCTGACCTGTTATGTGGGCAGCGTGCCAGCGTTTATTTTCGTCAGGATCATAAAACAGGCGTTGTAAAAACCGAAACGTTTTCAGGTTGTCAAAGGCAAAATCAACCAATGTGTCAATATCGTTGTTGGCAACACATTGGTCTATGTCCTTTTTCGTGACATTCTTTTTTTTTCGTTTCGGATCACGGGCCGGTTCCATTGGCGGCGGCTGAAACTTTTTGCCTTTATCTTTTGGTTCGGCCTGCTTCTTTTTATGGCCTTCAATTGATTTTGAAAGATCGGCTATGTCGCGGGTGAGCCTGATAAAATACAGGACACCGGCAACCTTGCGGCCGTCGACATTTTTTGTCTCATACACCTGGTGAGTCTGCTCGTCATAATTGTCTACACGCCCGCTAATGTAATCTTCATCAGCAGTGAGGTCCCAGGCAAGTTCACTATTGTCGTTGCAGGCATACACCATGCACTCCACCATGGCCGATCCGACATTAAATCCTGTCGGGTCAGAGGTGTACACGGCTCCGCATTCACAGCTGCCTACCTTGAACTCATCCATTTTACGCTGGACAGGTTCCTGGGGTTGATCGACATCCTGGCCGCAGAAAGGGCACCAGGGGAGAACTTTTATTGTGGGGTTTTTCATTTTGCCTGTAATTCTTTAGTTACTGCTTCTGCAAATTGCGGATCTATGGGGTACCCCAGCTCAGCTGCTTTGGAAATGGAATCCTTGGCTGCCAGGTAGTCTTTTGTGTAGTAATAGGCCACGGCAAGATTATTATGGGCCATGGGGAAGGCTGGATCTGTTTCAACGCCTTTTTGGGCGGCACTGAGGGCTTCCTCAAAATTGCCGGCCATGATCTGGGCTGAGGCGAGATTAACCCATGCAAAAGACATGTGTGGGTCGTGCATGGTGGCTTTGGTGTAGGCCTCAATGGCTTTGTCCTGCTCGCCTTTCTGCTGCATGATAAGGCCTATGTTGCAATGGGCATTGGCAGGTTTGTGGGCATATACCAGAGCCTTCTTGTTGGTGGCGAGGGCTTCGTCAAGGTTGCCCATTTCAAAATAAATGGCCCCGAGATTGATATAGGCCTCGTAGGATTGTTCATCAATTTCAAGGCATTTTTTGAGTTCGGCAATGGCATCATTTTGGCGGCCGGCCTTTCGGTATACCAGGGCCAGATGGTGGTGGGCCATAAGGGAGTCAGGATGTTCTGTGCATTTCTGCTCCATTTCCTCAATAACTTGGTTGATATTTTCACTAAGCTGCTCTGACATAATTCTTCCTCGGTGGTGTTTATTATTTAATTTGATAGCTTTTCGTCTGATATGTAACTGCAGACAGTAACCATCAAGACAGAGATTATCAAGTAAGGTAAAAGGAAAAATTAAGGGATGCTGTGTGATGAACATATTTTGTATGATAAGGTGGCAATTTTGCTGAATCTATTTTACTTTATTCATCACTGTTTACAGAATGTTACGGAGTATAGAGAGATAAAAAAGTATAATAAAATATGAATGGAAAAAAGCAGATAATCCCCACCAGGGGACTTGTTGTCGCTGGCCTTGGCGGAGGTTCAGGTAAAAGTGTCGTTGCCGTTGGTCTTGTTGCCGCATTGCGGGCCGCCGGACGCCATGTCGTTCCTTTCAAGAAAGGTCCGGATTATATTGATGCCGGCTGGCTCAGTCTTGGCGCCTCTGCTGACTGCTATAACCTGGATCCTTTCCTCATGGAGGAAGAGGCTATGAGGAACTCTTTTCAGGAGCACGCTGCAGGTGCCGAGATCGTCATAATTGAGGGGAACAGAGGGCTTTTCGATGGCGTCAATGCTGAAGGTTCATTCAGTACAGCTGAGCTGGCTCGTTTTCTGAAGCTTCCCGTGCTTCTTGTCGTCGACTGTACCAAAACAACAAGGACCGTGGCTGCACTGGTTCTTGGCTGCAAACATCTTGACCCGGATCTCTGTATTGCCGGGGTGGTGTTGAATCGGTTGGGAAGCACCCGGCATGAACACATTGTAAGGGAGGCAGTAGAAAAATATACAGGGATTCCTGTTCTTGGGGCCATAAGGAGGATGAAAAAGGATATTTTCCCCATGCGTCATCTCGGAGTCACCCCATTTCAGGAATATGATGACACTGATTCCGCTCTGGAAACACTTGTCCAGACAGCCAGGGAAAGCCTGGACATGGATAGAATAGAAGAGATCATGATGCATTCCCAGGTACTTGAGGGTTTTGTCAAGGTGCCAGGTGTATCAGGAGTGCAGGGAGGCAGGGTCCGAATCGGCGTGATCCGGGATGCTGCTTTTCAGTTTTATTACCCCGACAATTTGCAGTCATTGGAAAAGGCCGGCGCCGAACTTGTTGAGATCAATGCCATGACGGCAGGGGAACTTCCGGAGATTGATGCTCTTTATATTGGTGGTGGTTTCCCGGAAAACAGCGCCGGGGTGCTTGCTGCTAATGTTTCGTTTCGTCATTCAGTGAAAGAGCAGGCGGAAAAAGGTCTGCCAATGTATGCTGAATGCGGAGGTCTTATTTATCTTGGAGAAAGTATTTTACTCGAGGGAACGGAACACTCTCTGGTGGGTATTTTTCCAGTGAAGTTTACCCTTGAAAAGCGTCCCCAGGCCCACGGCTATACCGTGTTGACAGCCAAAGAAGGAAATCCTTTTTACCGGACAGGGACGCAGATAAAAGGGCACGAGTTTCGATACAGTAAAATTACGGGATGGCAGGGCAATAGCGAGGACCTAAAGTTTGTCATGGACCGCGGTGTCGGTTTTGCAGAAAAAGGCGATGGCCTGGTCTACAAGAATGTCCTTGCCCTGTATACTCATATCCACGCTGTTGCCACCCCGGAGTGGGCAGAAGGTCTGATACGCAAAGCCCGAGAGTATCAGCGGTTAATTAGAAATTAGAAATTACGAATAGTGGTACTTGACTTTATTATAAGACCTCATTCAAATTCGTAATTCGTAATTCGTAATTCGTAATTCGTAATTCGTAATTCGTAATTCGCTCTTAATGGTTTGCCCTGGAGCCAAGGACCTTTTCGGCAATAGTTTTCTTGGTTTGTTCGTCAGGTTCAGGGGTCACCCAGTGAATGAATTCTTCCTTAACACGCATAAAGGCACCATTGTCTTTTTTGCACTTGTCGCATATTGACTCAGCTGAATCACGATAGATAATGACTTTGCTGGCCGGTTCACCTTCTTTATCAACGGCTGCCATTTTCCTGCAGCCGCAATCAAGCCTGATGACTGCGACACCGATTCCATCAGGGCTGCCTTCGATAATCCCTGCGATCATTGCTTCCTCGGATTTCAGGGCTGCCAGTTTTCCCTGACCCTTTTTGCTTCCTTTCTTTCCCATTAATTTTGCCATAACTTTATATCCCATAAAAAAATTTGATTAGTCTGAATTGTTCATTACATTATAGTATACGGTCGTTCAGGTCAACATGAAGTGCAGGGGTAGAATTGTGTTGACAAAAAGAAATCGATGCTTTAATGGAAGTTACAAATTGGGTTTTATAGGACTGTTTTTTGTCCCTGAGGTAATTATTTAACGAAACGTTTGTTTCAAATTTTTCTATTTTATTTTCGGAGGTATCATTATGTGGGAAGTAGTCGTAGATAACGATAAATGTGTTGGTGATGAAGAATGTGTAGGTGCTTGCCCTGCTCAGGTTTTTGAAATGACTGATGGAAAAGCTGATCCTGTAAATATGGACGAGTGTCTCGGTTGTGAGACCTGTGTTGAAGTTTGTCCTGAAGGCGCGATCACTGTAACTGAGGTGTAAGTACCTTTGCAGGATTTCCTGCAGAGTTTTAAGGCCTGTCTTCTGTCGCCAGAAGGCAGGCTTTTTTTTTTGAAAACTTTTTGCAGGAAAAATTCTTTGTATTCTTTTCTCAAATAGGGATAATATCCAGTGTCTTCCAGGTTTAAACCTTCCGCCTCCCGTAAGACTATGCTGCTTATTGCGGCACTGTTCTGGACTGTTGTCGGGTTTGGGCTGATGATTCGCGGCGTTGGTATTCTGCTTGAAGGAGATTATTATATTCTTCTTGCTGGTGCGATACTGCTGGGAACAGTGAAGGCAGTTTTTATTTTTGAGCGCACTGTCAGAAAAAATGTGGCAAGAATACAGGAAAAAGAGGACGGTGATTGTCTTGGAGGGGTATTTTCCTTTAAAAACTGGCTTCTCATTGTTGTTATGATTCTGATGGGTCGCCTGCTCCGTCTTTCCGGATTGCCGCTTGGTATTTATGGAGTTATTGTCCTGGCTGTCGGCTGGGGCCTGTTTCTTGCCAGTCGTATCATGTGGCTTGAGTGGAAACAGTGTGATTGAAATTCTTGATGGAGACCCTTGTCATCCATGAGTTCTGTCTCCCGAAATCAGATTGAAGTTGACCTGTCCGCTTTGCAGGGAAATTGTCGGGCCATTCAAAAAAGAGTCGGTTCAGGTGCCGGAATTCTGGCTGTGGTTAAGTCCGACGGCTATGGTCATGGTATGATTCCTGTGGCCCGGGCACTCTCGAAAATAGGTGTCCGATCCTTTGGTGTTGCGGAAGTGCATGAATCTGTTGCCTTGCGTGATGCAGGGGTGGAAGGGGATATTGTTGTTTTTCTGGGGGCTAGGGAAGAAGAATTTGCTGAAATTGTTCAGTATGGAGTCCAGCCGGTTGTTTTTGAAGAAAAAGAATTGAGGCTGCTTGGCTCATATGCTGAGAAAAAAGAGTGTGCTATAGGTGTTCATCTCAAAGTAGACAGCGGGATGGGCAGGTTGGGTGTTCTGCCGGGAGACGTAAATCGCTTTGTTGCTACTATTCGGCAGGAAAAAGGGCTTTATCTTGCCGGTCTGATGAGTCATTTTCCCTGTGCCGATTCAGCGGATCTTGATCTAACCAGGGAACAGAACAGAGTGTTCGCAGAAGTGGTGAAAAAGGCCGCAGATCCAGGTCATCTCTCTCCCGTTCATATTGCCAATTCGGCAGCAGCAATCAGGAGTCCTGATGTGCATTGGGATATGGTGAGGCCCGGTCTTTCTCTGTATGGCTGCTATCCCTCTGATGAATGCCGTAATTTCGTTGATCTTAAGCCTGTTATGTCTTTTAAAACCGAAGTAATTCAGGTGAAAGATGTGCCGGCCGGTTTTGGTGTCAGTTATGGCCATACTTTTGTGACGAAACGGCCCAGCAGGCTTGCCCTGTTGCCAGTAGGGTATAATGACGGCCTGTTGCGAAACGTATCAAATAAGGCTCACGTTCTTGTCCGGGGTAAACGGGCTCCTCAGCTGGGCCGAGTCTGTATGAACGTGACAGTGGTTGACGTCACCGATATCCCTGGTGTCGAGTCAGGTGACGAAGTTGTCCTCATGGGCAGACAGGGTGAGCATCAGATAACAGCGGATGAGATTGCCGGCTGGATGGGGACCATCAGCTATGAGGTGCTCTGTCTATTCGGCAACTTGAATCAGCGAGTTTATGTCGGGAATTGAATACGTTACATTAACCACAGAGATCACAGAGATCACAGAGGTAACTGCTTGTAATGAAATGATATTCTTTCTTGTTTAGCGTGTTCTTTGCGAATAGGTTACTATGGAAGATTCAACTCAAAATAAGTAAAGAACATCCATTTACTTAAAACTTAATACTTAAAACTTTTATTTTAAAACTTTCATTCAACAATGATTAAATTACGCTTAAAAAAATATCTTGATCAATGTTTTGAAGAGGGTGTCGAAAAAGGCATCTGGTCTGATTCTGCCGCCAACAGCTATGCTGTGGAGGAACCCAAATTTGAGGGGCAGGGTGATTTCTCCACCAATGCAGCCATGGTAATTGCTGGCAAGGAAAAGGATCTCACCGGCCAGAAGGTGAATCCCCGCCAGATTGCAGAAAAAATAGTGGCAATGCTGGAGAGAGAGACGTCTCTTCTTGAAAAGGTTGAAATTGCCGGTCCAGGCTTTATTAATTTTTTCCTGAAGGAGTCTGTTTGGCCGACAGTGATTCCACATGTATGCAGCCAGCAGGAAGATTTCGGGCGGATTACTGAAAAGAATGGGAAGCGTGTGCTTGTCGAATTTGTCAGCGCGAATCCTACCGGTCCTCTCAGTGTTGGCCATGGCCGTCAGGCAGTGCTTGGTGATGCTATTGCCCGATTGCTTGACAATGCCGGGTATGATGTTGAACGGGAGTATTATTATAACGATGCTGGCCGGCAGATGCGGGTATTGGGAGAATCGACCCGGGCCCGTTATCTCGAAGAACTGGGTCTGCCCTTTTCTTTCCCTGAGGATGGGTATCAGGGTGAGTATATACGCGATATAGCCAGGGCCCTCGTTCAGGCGAAAGGGGACTCTTTGAAAGAGCATGAAGATGTAACTCCATTTAAAGAGAGCGCTGAAAAGGCAATCTTTGAGGACATTGATCAGACTCTGAAGCGTCTTGATATCGGATTCGACACCTATTACAACGAGCATACCCTCTATGATAACGGGTTAATAGATGATGTTGTGACTTCTCTCCGCGAGAAGGATCTCGTTTATGAAAAAGATGACGCCGTCTGGTTCAGGACCACGGAATTTGGCCAGGAAAAAGACAGGGTTATCATCAAGAGCAGCGGTGAGCCGACCTATCGCCTGCCGGATATTGCCTACCACCGGGAAAAATTTAAACGCGGTTATGACTGGATGGTGAATGTTTTCGGTTCGGATCATATTGCCACAGTCCCCGATGTCCTTGCCGGGGTGAAAGCTTTGGGCTACGACGAAACAAAGATAACGGTGGTGCTGCACCAATTTGTTACCCTGATGCGAGAGGGAAAACAGGTGAAGATGTCTACCCGGAAAGCTAATTTTGTCACGGTTGATGAATTGCTGGATGAGGTGGGAGCCGATGTTGCCCGTTTCTTTTTCCTGATGCGTAAAGCGGACAGCCAGCTTGAATTTGATCTTGATCTTGCCACCAAGCAGAGCCAGGAAAACCCGGTATATTATGTCCAGTATGGTCATGCCAGGTTGGCCGGCATTGGCAACAAGGCCGGTGAAGAAAAGATGGACAAGGGCGATGTGGACAGTGCGCCCCTTCATCTTCTCAATCTTCCGGAAGAGCAAAAGCTGTTAAAAACAGTGGCTGCTTACCCCGCCATGGTGAAGGATGCCGCTGAAGATCTTGCTCCCCACCGGATAGTCTTTTATCTTCAGGACCTTGCCGGCCAGTTTCATAGTTACTATAATAAACATCGTGTAATCTCCGAGGATAAAGAACTTACCAGGGCAAGACTCTGGCTTGGGGAAGCTCTGCGAATAGTTTTCCATAACGGTCTGACGCTTCTGGGCATGAGCGCACCGGATTCTATGTGATGGAGTTAGGTGGTTTGTTGAGTTTATTGTGTTATTGAGTTGACCTCTTAATACCCTGTTGTGATATGATAGAGAGTCTTTGGGGATTTATAGAAAGTACCCTTTGAAGAACTCAAAAACGCAATAACCCATAACTCAATAAACTCTAACTGAAATGGCTGCGAAAAAAAGAAAGAAAAAGCGTTTTCAAATACAGTTTGAACTGGGCCTGGGTGGGGTACTCAGTCTCGGTGTCGTCAGCTTTTGTATTTTTCTGTGGATGTTCCTTTTAGGAATCTGGGCCGGGCAAACAGTTCTTCTCCCTTCCTCCGGTGACAATAAGCCCCAGGCCATACTGCAGATGGCTTCAGATATCTGGCAATATAGCAAGAAGGGAATAGAATCCATCCCTGTGCCGGATGGTCAGAACATCTTCCCTTTCCCTGAACTGGATCGAAGCCTGGAGCATCCGGAAGAGGCTTCTCTTTTTTCCCTGCAGGTCGCGTCTTTCCAGGACAGGAAAGAGGCGCATCGTTCGGTTCTGGGGTGGCAGGCTCGTGGTCATGAAGCTTTTTTTCTTTTGCCGGAAGAGGACTCTGATCTGTACAGGGTTTTTATCGGCAAGTTTGAAAAGCTGACGGAGGCAAATGCAATGGTTGCCGTTCTTGAAAACGATGAGAATGTCAGGGCATACATTACTCTGCTTCCTGAATCTGAAATATCAAAATGGAAACAGTAAATATAATTTGTAACTGTTCAGGTAGGGCTATAAACTACCCTAAACTCAGTAGGGTAAATGTTTAGGAGTGCCTCATATTTGTTTATTTGGGACTTCGAAGCATACTCGTGCTATTCGAGAAGGCCAAAATAAGCGAAGATGGGGTGCTGCTGAACAGTTACTATAATTTTAGATCGTACATTAATGAACCATGATTAGAAATGCACAAATGAAAGATGTGAAGGCAATGTATACTTTGCTTCACCATTTCGCAGATAAGGGACTGCTTCTTGGCAGGTCTCTAAGCTCCCTGTATGATCAGCTT
Organism: Candidatus Desulfobia pelagia; assembly: GCA_014382295.1. GTDB lineage: Bacteria > Desulfobacterota > Desulfobulbia > Desulfobulbales > SURF-16 > Desulfobia > Desulfobia pelagia. Next base: position 23,374 of record JACNJZ010000074.1, read on the forward strand.
CGTGATTTTCAGGTGTTTGTTGAAAAAGATGATGCTGGAGAGCAGATTGTCGGCCTCTGCGCCCTGCATATCAGCTGGGAAAATCTTGCGGAAATCCGTTCGCTGGCTGTAAAGGAAACATCCCAGGGGAAAGGTGTCGGCACCCAGCTTGTTGAAGCATGTATGGTTGATGCAAAAGCCCTCGGAATTAAGCAGGTGTTTACCTTAACGTATCAGCCGAATTTCTTTAAAAACCGTGGTTTTCAACCTGTAGATAAAAAAGAATTGCCCCATAAGGTCTGGAGTGATTGCATTAATTGCCCGAAGTTCCCGGATTGCAATGAAGAAGCCATGATCTGGAACAGCTCCGGACGTGAGGCATAAGGAAAATATATGTTAAATAAAGTTTTGACCAAAGTGTTTGGTAGTAAAAACGAGCGTGAACTCAAGAGAATCCAGCCCCTCGTAAATCGCATCAACAAGCTTGAGCCCCAGATGCAGGAGCTTGATGATGCGGCTCTTGTCGCCAAGACAGAAGAATTTAAAGAGCGTCTGGCCAACGGTGAAACCCTTGATGATCTTCTGCCGGAAGCTTTTGCCGTTGTCAGGGAGACATCTGTCCGGGTCCTGGGGATGCGCCCTTTCGACGTTCAGCTCATTGGCGGTATTATTCTTCACGAGGGGAAAATTGCCGAAATGAAAACCGGTGAGGGAAAAACCCTGGTGGCAACTCTTCCTGTTTACCTGAATTCTCTGACAGGAAAGGGAGTTCATGTTGTTACGGTCAATGATTACCTGGCCCGGCGCGATCTGGAGTGGATGTCCGGTATATATCATTTTCTTGGTTTGACAACAGGTGCGATCCTCCATGATATGGATGATGCCACCCGTAAAGCAGCGTATAATGCAGATGTCACCTATGGCACTAACAACGAATTTGGTTTTGACTATCTGCGCGATAATATGAAGTTTTCACTGAACGATTTTTGTCAGCGAGACTTTCATTTTGCTATTGTTGATGAGGTTGACTCGATTCTTATTGATGAGGCCCGTACCCCGCTGATCATATCCGGCCCGGCAGATGTTTCCACGGAACGCTATAACCATGTAAATCAGATAATCTCTCATTTTGAAAATGAGACCCATTATACTGTTGATGAGAAGGCAAAGTCTCTGTCAATGTCGGAAGAGGGAGTTGCACTTGGAGAAAAACTTCTGAATGTCGACAACCTGTACGATCCGCAAAATATAGAATGGTTGCATCACCTCAATCAGGCACTTCGGGCCCATAAGCTGTTCAGCCGGGATGTTGATTATCTGGTTCAGAACGGCGAGGTTGTCATCGTCGATGAATTTACCGGCCGGACTATGCCGGGGCGGCGGTACAGTGATGGTCTGCATCAGGCTCTTGAGGCTAAAGAAGGTGTCAAGGTTGAGAAAGAAAATCAGACCATGTCATCCATTACCTTCCAGAATTATTTCCGCATGTATGAAAAACTTGCCGGTATGACCGGTACCGCTGACACAGAGGCGATAGAGTTTAAAAAGATTTACGGCCTTGATGTTACCGTTATCCCGACACACCATACAATGGTTCGCGATGATTATGCTGATGTCATTTATAAAAACACCAAGGCGAAATTCCGTGCTGTTGTCCAAGAGATCAGGAGTCTCCATGAAAAGGGCCAGCCTGTTCTTGTGGGAACAACCAATATAGATGTTTCCGAGATGCTTTCCCGTATGCTTAAGAAGGAAGGGGTTAAACATTCCGTCTTGAATGCCAAACATCATGAGAAAGAGGCACAGATTATTGCTGAAGCAGGCCATAAAGGCAGGGTGACCCTTGCCACAAATATGGCGGGACGAGGAACGGATATCAAGCTTGGTGAAGGTGTTGTTGAGCTGGGAGGGCTGCATATTCTAGGAACGAGCCGTCATGAGTCACGGCGAATAGATAATCAGCTCCGTGGCCGTTCTGGCCGTCAGGGTGATCCCGGCTCGTCACGGTTTTTCCTTTCCCTTGAAGATGACCTTCTCCGTGTATTCGGTTCGGATCGTATTTCCAGCATTATGGAGAAGCTCGGAATGGAGGAAGATGAACCCATTGAACACAGCATGATTTCCAAAGCCATTGAAAATGCTCAGCGCAAGGTGGAGGGACATAACTTCGATATACGTAAACATCTTCTTGAGTATGATGATGTCATGAATGATCAGCGGAAGATAATTTATGACCAACGCCGGGAAGTTCTTGGCGGAGACGATGTCAGCTATATTGTTGCAGATATGATTGAGGATCTGATCCCTGCAGTTACCATGGAATTTTGTGACGATAAGACGCCGTCTGAAGATTGGGACTGGGAGGGTATTGCTGAGCGTGTGTCGGCAAATATGGGCCTTGAACTGAACTGGGATGATGAGATTAAAACAGGACTTAAGGCAGAGACCTTTGAAAAGAAGCTTCTTGAGACAATGGAAGCGGCTTATAAAGCCAGAGAAGAAGAGTTCGGAGCGGAAACCATGCGTCAGCTTGAGCGTTATATTCTTCTCCAGATGGTGGACAGCCACTGGAAAGATCATCTTCTCGGTATGGATCACCTCAAGGAGGGTATCGGCCTCCGCGGTTATGGTCAGAAGAATCCCCTGGATGAGTATAAGAAAGAAGGGTTCAATATGTTCAATGCCATGATTGAGAGGGTCAAGGAGAAGATCGTGTCAACATTGATGCGGGTCCAGTTGGCCCGACAGGATGAGGTTGAGCAGCTCGAGCAGGAAAAGCGCCGCCAGCGGCAGGAACTGGAAATGAGGCACGGCAGTGAAGCCGGCCTGGATAAGCAGCAGCCGGCAAAGCGTGAAGGGGATAAGGTTGGCCGCAATGCTTTGTGCCCCTGTGGAAGTGGGAAAAAATACAAACGGTGCTGCGGAAGTACTCAATAATAGAGGGTTTCTATGACTGCTATTCATGTTCCTGGTTTCAAGGCAGGGGCTGTTAAAGCCGGTATCCGGGGGAAAGATCGCCTCGATGTGGGGCTTATATACTCAGAGGTGCCGGCAACGGCAGCTGGTGTTTTTACCACAAGCCTGGTGAAAGCGGCCCCTGTTCTTTTAGGAATAAAGCATCTTGAAGGGGGAAAGGCTCAGGCCATTATAGTCAATAGTGGAATTGCCAATGCCTGTACCGGAGAAGAGGGTATGGAGCTTGCGTTGACAACAGCTTCCCTGGTTGCTGATTATCTGGATATTGATTCATCCCTTGTTCAGGTTTCCTCCACCGGTGTCATTGGCATGCAGCTGGATATCGGAATTTTTGAAAATTGCATGGGGCGCCTTGTTGATGCCCTTGCTGATGATGGGCTGACCGACGTTTCCCTGGCTATGATGACCACGGATACCGTTCCCAAAACAGCCAGACGTACGCTGACAATCGATGGTAAAGAAATTGCCCTGGTCGGTCTGGCTAAAGGTTCCGGGATGATAATGCCGAACATGGCCACCATGCTCAGTTATGTCATGACGGATGCTTCTGTTGCATCAGATGTTCTGTCTGCAATGCTTCAGAAAAGTGTCAGTCAGTCGTTTAATGCCATCACTGTTGATGGTGATACGAGTACAAACGATACCGTACTTCTCCTGGCCAACGGGGTTGCCGGAAACTCGCAGTTAACTTCTCTGGATTCTGCTGATGCTGTGCTTTTCCAGCAATGTCTTGATTCTCTGCTTCTTGATCTTGCCCTGCAGATCGTAAAAGATGGTGAGGGCGCAACAAAGCTTATCACTGTCCATGTAACGGGTGCCAGGACTATAGAGGATGCGGACAGGGCTGCCAGAACAATCGCCAACTCGAGTCTTTTTAAAACCGCTTGTTTTGGAGAAGATGCCAACTGGGGTCGTATTATTGCGGCTCTGGGAAGATCAGGGGCTGCCTTTGATGCCTATGATGTGCGTATTGCCTTTGATGATGTTGTTATGGTGGAAAAGGGTCTGGGGCTTAGCGCAGAACAGGAAGTTCTGGCCACAGCGGTTCTTAAGAAGGATGCCTTTGTGCTGTCTGTGGATATCGGTGCCGGGTCTTCAGAAAGTAAAGTGCATACCTGTGATTTGAGCATTGATTACATTAAAATCAATGCGGATTATCGGTCCTGAGAAAAAATCTCACAGAGGCACAGAGATTGCTTTTGATTTCGGATTGCGGAAAAACTATAAAATAGCCACATTCCGAAATCAACGATTGTACCTTTCTTCGCAGGAAAGGAGGATTTCCTTTTGGGCATCTTCCAGGACCTGCTTGGCCTGTTTGACATCCTCGCCTATCTGTCTGGCCAGTTCCTCCGGGCCTGAAAATTTATGCTCGCCACGCAGGAAACGCAGCAGGTTTATCTTGATCGGTTTGCCGTAGATATCCTGGTTGAAATCAAAGATATGCGTTTCTGCTGATAGTTTTCCATCTCCAAATGTCGGGTTGTAGCCGATGTTGAGGACGCCGCCATAGCATTTCCCGTCATAGATAACCTGTGTTACATATACCCCGTGTTTAGGGCAGAGATCCTCGGAGGAGATATCGAGATTGGCCGTGGGAAAACCAAGCTGGGCACCGCCTCTTTGTTTCCCGATTTTTACCTCTCCGCGAATTTGATAGGGGCGGCCGAGAAGGGCTTTCACATCCATCATCCTTCCTTCCTTGACCAGTTCTCTGACCTTGGTACTGCTGGCCAGCACTCCATCGACATAGTAAGGCTCAACAACGGAGACAGGGAAACCTTTTTTGTAGCCCTGGTCCTTTAGAAATGAGATGTCTCCCTCACGCCCCTTGCCAAAGGCATAGTCATATCCGACAACAAGTTCTTTAACACCTATGGTCTTAATCAGAACGTCATCGACGAACTCTTCAGCAGGAGTTGCCGCAAAGGGCTTGGTGAAAGGAATGATGATCAAAACATCAATTCCTGCCATTTCAATCAGTTCTCTTTTCTGTTCACAGTTCGATATGAGTTTGAGGCCGGAGTCAGGCCGCACAACCTGAAGAGGATGGGGGGTGAAGGTGATAGCGACACTCGTACCTTGTTGCTGGTAAGCTTTGCTGACAACTTCTGAAAAAAGGATCTGGTGGCCGAGGTGGACACCGTCAAAGTTGCCGATGGTCACACAGGAATTGGGAAATGGTTTTTTTATCTCTGTGAGATCAACATATATTTCCATGAAACAGATGTCTCCTGATGGGGTTTACTCAAATACTCAAGGTGGCCTTTGCAGTAGTCTCAATAGTAACTCTGGGAAGCTATGTTGTATACCATACGTTTTCGTTTGTTAATCCTTTTTTGTTGAAAAATCTTGACAAAAAGCCCAGGAAATATTTAAAGTCTTCTATTCACAATGTGCCGAAGTGGCGGAACTGGTAGACGCGCTAGGTTCAGGGTCTAGTGGGAGTATTCCTGTGCGAGTTCGAGTCTCGCCTTCGGCACCATTGAAAATAAAAATTAAAAGCCCGTAATCATAATAAACTGATTACGGGCTTTTTTTTCGTCCATTTTTAGAGTGGTTATAACAGGCCATGGGCAAAAAAAGGAAGGTGAAAGCCTTGCTGTTTTTTACACAAGTTTCTATTGTAGCACGGAAATGGGTGGCATTATGTGATGAAATGATGATGCCATACCTTATGGTAGTCCTGATATTCAGATACTCCATCATTATCAAAAGGCAAGAGTATTGTTCTGTCCAAAATGTCAAACCCGGAATGTTTCCCACGGAAAATATTGTCATAGGTGTGGGAGCCGTTTGCGATCAAGGGGGGAGGGGTCATCCCATCTGGTGCAATGGCTTTTGGGGGCATTTTTTCTTGTTCTCGGAAGTGCTTTGTTTTTTTTCTTTCAGCAGTCGTCTTCCCCTGAGTCTCCTGTTTTGAATGTGTCCGAGAAAGGTATTCTTCCTGAAAAAAAATTACCAGAGGACTCCAGTGTTAACGGAAAAGTCGGGGAAGTAAGCGGAGCAGTTCAGGGAAATAATATTGGTAGTATCCTTTCAGTGCCGGAGGCGACAAAGGTACTCCCTTTTTTCGGAAGTGACAATAAACAGGAAATGGCGCCTCCCAAAATACCCCTGGCAGGGGAAGTCAGGATGTATGACCAGCATGGCAATGAAATTGCCTCGGTTAAGAGTCTTGTTTTGTCAGGAGGGTTTGTTGCGTTGCCTCGGCGTGCCTGTCTGGGGGCTGTTGACTGGCAGTTTGGCGCATACAGTGATCGAAAAGTGCGTCCTATTCGCGATGGAATATGGCGAGCGGGTGATGAAGTCGGATTATGGCGTATTGCCGGCAATGCAAAAGAAAGCATAGCGTTAACCCCATGGGATTCCGCCATGGCGCTGTCCTGGCTTTCTCTTCAGTCTGGTCGGGTTATCGCTGAAGTGGCGGTCAGGGTGGAAATGAACCAGGGGGATATTGTCTCTCTTGCCATTCCGGAAGAAGTGGCATCTCCGGGTGTGTTTTTGCAGAACGGTAATGTTGTCGGCTGGACTTTTGGAGAATGGCTGGGGGGCGGCTATCTGTGGAATCGCGCTGTTCCAAGAGAGAATGAACTTCATTCTGATGTCCCCATGTTTTATGCCGCTACTTTTGCCGGTGGACGAGAAGAGCAGTTTGCCCGGGCAATTCTTATGGATGAGGAAACGCCTGCTTTTGAGAGGCTGCAGGCGTTTTTGAAGGGGATTTACTTGCCGGCTAAACTTCTCAGAGAGGATACCCCTGAGCGGTTGTATATTGAGAATATAATGGCCGACATCCGTTATCTTGCGCAGTTGATGCGGTATCATGGAGAGGCGGCGAAGCTTGCCAGTTTTGCTGATCCAGGAGTGTTTTCAGTTGTTGCAGATATGGAATTATTGAAAATTACTGTTGCCGCTGTCAGTGAGTCAAGTGGTTATGAGCAGGCGGTCCTTTTTGTTGAAAATGTCAGGGAATATTTTCCAGCAGTACCTGATGCCGCAGAAATTTCGGTGATGCATTTGTATCTTTATAAAGCATGGATCGGGCATGTGCTTGATGAGAAAGATGCGGATGCCGGGTGGTATGTGTATATGAAGAGTATGGATGTTTTTCCTGATGATCCGGAATTACATCTTGCCGGAGTTGAGCTGGCATTGCTTGAAAATGACTGGAAGACTGCCGAAACTCTGCTTTATCAGAGAGACTATCCCGGTACTTTAAGGCAAAGAATTGATATGCTGGCTGCCAGGATCTCGGAGTTGAAAAAAGAGGAAGGGAGTGTTGTTGTTCGTTTTCCTGCGGGGGCCTCCCGAATCCCGGTCGTGGCACATGTAAACGGCAGGAAGGATATTGATTTCCTGGTGGATACCGGCGCGACCCTTGTTACGGTTCCGGTGTCACTCCTGGGCGCCCTTGGTATTGAAATTGATAATGACACCCCTCGCCGTATGGTGGCAACAGCGGGAGGTTTGAAGGAAGCCTGGGAGGTGAACCTTTCATCCATTGAGCTGGGAGGGTGGATTGTCTATGACCTCAAGGCTATGGCAATGGATATCCCGTATCATAGCCAGACAGGTCTTCTTGGCCTTAATTTCCTTGAAAAGTTCAGAATGGATTTGAATACGGAAAAAGGTATTCTGCTCCTGGAGCCCTTGTAAATGGGTACTGCAAATTTTCTCACAGAAACCGTTGCCGGCTGGACGGCAAATTATCAGCAGGCCTATCTCTGGTCGCTTGTTTTGCATTCCGCTCATATAGAGCACGATCTGAAACCTTATGATGGCGGGTGGAATATCAGTGTTGATGAAGATATGGTCGGTGCGGCCGTGGGTGAGCTCGAGGCTTATGAGTATGAAAATCAAAACTGGCCGCCTCCCAAAAATGAACCGGAAAGCCTGCTTTCTTTTCGAAAAAGGCATCCTCCTACTGTTTTACTCATGGGGCTTCTTGTTCTTTTTTTCAGTCAAACAGGACCATGGTCTTCTCATGGGTTATGGTTTCAGGCAGGATCTGTCGACAGTGTCAGGATAAAAGCCCATTCAGAATGGTGGCGGTTGGTAACCGGCCTGACTCTACATGCAGATGCTGTTCATCTGATGGGGAATGTTATTATCGGTGGAATCATAATCCATTTTCTCTGTAAGATCCTGGGAAGCGGTCTTGGCTGGTTTCTTGTTGTTCTTGTGGGTTTGAGCGGTAATGCCATGAATATTTTTATTCGTGATGCGGCCCATCTGGCCGTTGGATTCTCAACTTCTGTTTTTGGTGTTGTCGGGCTGTTAAGCGGCCTGGAGATGAAGAGGGGGTTTAATGTGAAAGCCATGCTTCTTCCTTTTGGGGCGGGTGTCAGCCTGTTGGCCATGCTTGGGTCTGAAGGTGCGAGAACAGATCTTGGAGCCCATTTCTGGGGGCTTTTCTGCGGTATTTTTCTTGGTTTTTCTCTTGCCTCTTTTCCGTCTTTCCTGAAATGGAGTGCAACCATTCCTCGCCAGTTTTTCTTCTTTGCCATAGCCGCTGCAATTGTTGTCTGCAGTTGGTGGTTGGCACTCATGCGCATATGATATGTGACACATCCAGGCTGCCTGTATTGTTTTCGTAAGAGAGAAATGGAAATAGCTTGAAATTAAAGGGGAAATAGAGGACATTATGCCATTGCGGATTGCGGATTGCGGATTGCGGATTGCGGATTGCGGATTGCGGATTGCGGATTGCGGATTGCGGATTGCGGATTGCGGATTGGAGCTCATGTCCTCTGTGACTTTTCGTCATTGCTTCAAAATTTCAGGTTTTCACTCCTTTGTCAAAATTAAAACTCATTAAAATCACAGGAAATTATTATGTCATCTGAGAACCAACAACCCCCCTGGGGAAAAAAGAATAGCCCTGGCTCACCTGAAGAGGTGCTAGCGGCTCTGTTCAAGAAGATTAAGGAAATGTTTGAAGGTGGTGGAGGCAACAAAGGAGGGCAGGGTGGTGAGAGCCCGGGTCAGTCTTCTCCTCCTAATATGTGGGCTGGTCTGATAAAGGTGCTGGTCGTCATAGGAGTCCTGTTCCTGGTTAATGTTGTCTATTCTTCGTTTTATACCATTGAGCCTGGAGAGAAGGGTGTTGTCCTTCGCTTTGGCAAGTTTAATAAACTGACTTCTTCGGGGCTTAATTTTAAAATGCCTCTGATTGATGAGGTGGTCAAGGTCGATGTGGAAGCTGTGCGAAAACAAGAGTTTGGTTTCCGTACCCGTATTCCTGGCCAGAAAACAGTGTACACAAATAAAGGGTATGATCCAGAATCGCTCATGCTTACTGGAGATAAAAATGTCATTGATGTCGAATGGATTGTTCAATACAAGATTCAGGATCCCTTCAATTTTATCTATAAGGTCCGGAATGTTGATCAGGCGGTGAGGGATGTCTCTGAAAATGTAACCCGACGCGTTGTTGGCAATCAGAATTTTGATTATGTGCTCAGTAACCGTGAGATCCTCGAGGCAGCAACGGCCAGGGAACTTCAGGCAACACTCAATGACTATAAAAGCGGTGTGAAAATTGTTGCTGTAAAGCTGCAGGATGTCAATCCTCCTGAACAGGTTAAGCCGGCTTTTAACGAAGTAAATGAGGCCGATCAGGATATGAAGCGTCTTGTGAACGAGGCGGAACAGACATACAATCAGATTGTTCCCAAGGCGAGAGGAACAGCGAAGAGAGTTCTTGAGGAGGCCCATGGCTATGCCGTGGAGCGGACAAATCTCGCTAAGGGTGAGGCGAATCGTTTCCTTGCAGTACTTACTGAGTATGAGAAGGCTGAGGAGGTAACCAGAAAAAGGATGTATCTGGAGATGATGCAGCAGGTGCTGCCATCGGTTACAGAGGTGTATCTCATCGATAAGGATCAGCGTTCTCTTCTGCCGCTTCTTGATTTGACAGGAAACCGGAAAAAGAATTAACAAAATAGATAGAATCTTGGAGAAAACATAGTGAACTCAATTGTTCGTTTTATTCTTATAGCTTTAGTAGTAGTGGCTGGAGCCACAGTTTGGGATGGCTTCTTTATTCTTCCTGAGGGAAAACAGGCCGTAATTACCCAGTTTGGTGCTCCTGTTGGAGATTCGGCAACAGAAGCCGGGCTTCATTTTAAGACACCCTTTATTCAGAAAGTGCGTTATTTTGAAAAAAGGGTTTTGATCTGGGACGGGGCCCCCAACCAGATTCCAACAAATGACAAAACCTTTGTTTACCTGGATACCACAGCCCGCTGGCGTATCAGTGACGCATTGACGTTTCTGCAGGCAGTTAATAATGAAACCCGGGCTATGACGATTCTCGATGACATTATCGATAGTACGGTGCGAGATCTGGTCAACAAAAATAATCTTGTTGAGATTATCAGAAGCTCTGACTGGATTGTTGGTGAAAGAAGCAGGAGTGTTTCTGAAGATGAAGTGCAAGAGCCGATTAAATATGGGCGGGATAAGATTGAAGAAATGATTTTTCTTGCGGCATCACAGCTGACACCCCAATACGGAATTGAACTTGTTGACGTCATGTTCAAGAGGGTTAATTACATCGAATCTGTCCGGGTGAAGGTCTATGAACGCATGATTTCCGAACGGCAAAGGATAGCTGCCGAAAAACGATCCCTGGGTGAAGGGCAAAAGGCGGAGATTCTTGGCAAGGTTCAACGAGAGTTGAAAGAGATAACATCTGTGGCCAGCAGGGAAGCTGAAGAGATTAAGGGTAAGGCAGATGCTGAAGCATCACGCATTTATGCAGATGCTTATAATAAGGACCCGGAATTTTATGCTTTTTCAAAGAGTTTAGAAAGTTACGGCAAGACTGTGGGCAGCAATACAAGATTGATTCTTTCTACTGATGCGGAGTTCTACAAATTTCTTAATTCATCAGGGGCGGTGAAGTAAGAGGAGTGCCGGTGATGCCAGGGATAGCAGGTTTTTTCCTCTACTCCTGGCTCGGATAGGCCGGACGCTGACTGATTGAGTCATAAGCGATCCGGCCTTTTTTTGAAAGTTTTTCCTCAAAAGTTCGGAGATCCTGTTCGGATGAAATCCGGCTCTTTTCCAGTACGGTGAAACGGCAGTTGCAATTTGTAAGCTGTCCTCCGCACCAGGGACAGACTTCCACCGGGCAGCCAAGGGTGTGGTATTCGCCATTGGCAGTTGTACAGACGGGGCACAGCTCCTCGTTTTCATATGCAGGGCTATACAGCGGGTGGCTGGTTAAGTCTTTAGTGATATTTTCTATTCTTTCCGCTGCTGTATATCCGAAGAAATCCAATACTTCGGTGTCGTAAATCCCTTCTTTTAATTGACCGAGGAATTCAGCTCTTTCCTGGTTGACCAGGTACAGATATTCATTCCTAGCCGTTACTGCACAGATCAGGAACAGTCCTTCTTTTTTATTGATAATCCTCAACTCACGGATCCAGTCTTCAATGCCATCGGGAAGAAAGCTGTAAAAACTGTGGAGAAGGTTGAGAGCAACAATGTCATTTTCAAATTCCTCGAGAAATTCATTGGCTTCTGCCAGGTGCTCTTTCGGCACACCATATTCCATTAATTCTTTTATCGTGTCGAGTTGTGTGCTGATCATGTTTGGTGTGTTCTTTTCAAGGTTTCTTGTAATTAATCTTGACTGATGGCTTTTATCCAGCGTCGGGTTTCTCCGGCGATATCCTCTGCCGTTGTGAGCGCAGTGACAACAGCGAGACGTTTTGCCCCTAAACCTTTCAGGGAGAGCACGTGATCGAGTTTTATGCCCCCCATGACGGTGAAGGGGAGGTCTGATCTGGATGAATAGGCTGGGATAACCTCAGGGCCAATAAATGCAGCG